>JBHYDF010000320.1:0-6263 GCA_051861145.1 Nostocaceae cyanobacterium | reverse complement strand
AGGCAGGTTCGCCCTCCATCATAAGAATCTGATAAATCATCGTAAGAATTTGAAAGAAGTCAGGTATTGAAACTCATTACACTTCGGACAGGAAGTTAGGCTTACCAAAGCAGATGAAGAAAACATATACAGGAAGCTGCCACTGCGGTGCAGTAAGGTTCCAGGCTAACATCGACGCTTGTACTGGAACGAACAAATGCAATTGTTCTATCTGCACCAAAACAAGGAACTGGAACGCAATAATCAAGCCCGATGCGTTTCGGCTGCTAGCAGGAGAAGATGCCTTGAGCGACTATCAATTCGGCAGAAAAATTATGCACCATCTGTTTTGTCGGCATTGTGGGGTGCGATCGTTTGCACGTGGCTATGCTGAGGCGATCGGCGGTGATTATATCGGAATTCAACTTGCTGCATTAGACAAAGTAGATCCGCAAGAGTTGATTTCAGCCCGTGGAAAAAACCTGCACTGGTACCGCAAACATGATTGGCTTATTTCCTTGCCGATTAGACTTTGGGTAGGGGTTCTCACGCGCGAGCGGTATGAACGCAGTAATACGCTCGAATAATCGCAGCTTTGCCCCACGCGGTGGAGAAGGCTTGCGCGTTTTGTGTAGAAAGCGTGCGTCCCCCAATTCGATATGCAGACGGACGACACGATCGCCCTTGAAAATACACCAGATGAAACCCGACATCTAAGAGCGATCGCATCAACTAAAAATAGTCCTATTTGTTGACCAAAACACTTCTGAACTAATGAAGATTAGCTAATAGAGATGAAAAAGCAACTTATTAATCCGCCACAACTCTATGATGGAAAACCAGTTGGACTGTCCCAAGCTGTTATCGATACTGCATCGGGTATCGTTTACATTTCTGGTCAAGTTGACTGGGACGTGAACCATCAAGTCTCATCCCATACCGTCGAGGGGCAACTAAAGAACGTGCTAACTAACCTAGCCGTCGTCCTAGAGGCATCGGGAAGCTCTGTAGAAAATTTGCTTAACCTTCGCATCTATGTTCGTGGTGAACTTGGAGAAGTCATTGGAAATATCGCACCCATTCTCGCGCAATTTCTGGCAGACTCGCGCCCCGCTCTTACTGGCATTGGTGTTGCTTCACTTGCCTCAAAAGAAACATTAGTTGAGATTGAGGCAACAGCAGCACGATTCGTGACCAACTGATTTCCTAAATTCGTGTTTAAGGGAGAATATCATGATTCAATACGACTACATAGTACTTGGTGCGTCAAAACTCACGCATTCAAAAATATTAAACTCCCCTCGCAACAATTGAGTCCTATAGCTTTTATCTAATCAGAAAAAAATACTATGAATAACTCTATATTCGTTATTTTTTTAATTTTCGGAATTATATGGGTTTTGATGGCAACCGCAGGCGTGATAGCCATTCTCAGAATGGATGGTCAAGAAATTAAGTTTGGTAAAACGGGATTCATTATTATTGTTTCGATTATTGCCCCAATTATTATTACCCTAATGTATGCCGCTATTAAAGGTACGTTTTGAATCAAACGGTACAGCTAGAACTAGGATTGGAGTAGTTAAAACAAGCCTTAGACCAACGCCCGCGTCAATAAATCATCCTTTCTAACCAAAGCGTGATACTACTACTTATCACTCAAAAGCAGCCAGGGCAAAGGTTTCACCCTAAATAGAGTCAGCAGATCGCGCTCCTCATCATCAGGAGCGCGCTCTTGCTCCCGCGATTACGCATAAAGGCGTATCGCCCCGATTGAACACACAATATACTGGTATCATGCCAAAACTACTGTTGTGCGATACGCATCGGATGGCGTAATCGCGGGAGCAGCTAGTCTAAGTTATGCGTCCGAGCAAAGCGATACGCCTGTCTTGCGTTAAGCTTCGCTTATCGCGCCACCACGAAGTGCCAACTTTTAATCAACAGCTATAAGCAGACAAAACAAAGTTCAGCTCAGTTGTCGTCGAGCGATCGCCGCAAAACACAGCGCATTGCGCGCTCATTGTGGGTCAAATCTCAATCGACTTGCTTAAAGTGTTGTTCATCAAAAAAGCGATCGCTGCTTAAACTGGCCCTTTTAATCCCCGTTTTGGGGCGCGACCTCCAGAGGACTTTTACTCAAGCCGTGGCAGCATCGCGCTGTGCAAGGGGATTGATATGCGACCTCCAGCTATACTTTTGCTCAAGTCGTGGCAGCATCGCATTCGCAATAAACTAAATCCCTGCTAGGGATTGAAACGATGCTGATGAGTTACAAACCGAGAAAAAGTACACTGGTGATATGCCAAAAATCAAAGAGTGCGATCGCTGTCTCCTTTATGCACATAATCCTCACCTCGTCTGCACTGTTCACCCTGATGGGGTAGACGGTGACAGCTGCCTAGATTTTCGAGAAGACCCCCAGAACGGCTTAATTCGTTTTTTTGGAAGCAGACGGGTTGGTAAAGCAGAGGACATTACTGATGTGATCGCCCCAACACTCATCTTCTCCCGTGGAAAAAACCTGCACGCTTTTCCGCAACCATGCTCTTGCTTAAGCCGCGCTGCACCAGATTTTGGGTAAGGGTCAAGACGCGCGAGCGGGCGAGCGAGCAGTAATCCACTCGAATAATCGCAGCTTTGCCCGCAAGGCAAGTGAGTGTCGGGAGCGCGTTTTGTGTAGATTAATGCGTCCCCCTACCGTTCCCTCGCTGCTGGACTAGCTTTTAAGCAAATAATACTATCTATCACCAATACCTTGTTCTCTTAGGCAGTCGCACGTCTTGTTTTTGTCTCCCACAAGGGTTTACTGGTGTCTAGCGCAAAGTGTTCCGTAAACTTATGTAACATAGTCGCGAACGCTTGCTTGCGAATTAGCCAACCCCAACCTCCACAAGGTCTACGCTTACCGTTGCGTTGCATCGCTTGGGCGATAAGCAAGACGGCTTGACCAAAATCAAAGGCTAATCCACGAAATATTAGAGGCTGGTCTAATTGGTGCGATCGCTTACTTTTCAAAACTTGTATTACTACTACCTTTCAACAAACTAAACAAGCTTGTCAACAGCATTGCTAAATTGCTCGTAAGGGGATACTCCTACGATTGTTTCTGCTAACTCACCATCAAAGAAAATTAAAACTGCTGGAATGCTGCGAAGACCAAATTTTTTGAACATCGGCTTGTTGTTATCCACATCTACCTTAACGACTTTGACGCGACCTTGGTATTCCTGTGCAAGTTGATCCATTAACGGACTGACAAGACGGCAGGGCCCACACCAAGTAGCAGTAAAGTCAACAACAACAACTTTCTGTTCACTTAAAAGAGCATCAAATTCATCTTCCTGAATGTAAGCAACTATATCATTTTCAGCAGACATTTTTTAATTCCTCTTTTTGTGAGCTTGCACAGAATCTTAAAGTCTAAAATCCTTGTAGAGTAAAAGTTCTGAATATAGCTTAGAAAATTGGTATAACAAAACAAGGTGACTGTACAAACTATATACTAATAATACGAGCGATCGCATTTTCTCATTGCTCCCAACAGTGGTTAGATTGTGCCAGCGCTACTCCATCTGGTATGGTCAGGCATTACATGGAATGGAAACTATCATGTCAAATCATCGCAACCAAACACCAAACTGGCAACCCATCAGCCAACTGCCTCTCATTGCCCAGATGATTGACGATGGATTAGTAGATACTGTTAAGCAATATGAAACTCTGCAAGAAGCATTTTTGTCGCCCCCACATTCTCGATGATTACACGGTGGGGCGAGTGATTAAGTTATATAGCGAGCAGGTAGAATTTCTTGACATTTATGCAGAGCAACTAGCCAGGTGGAAGGCGCTCGACTTGAATGCTACCCAGAAAAAGGAAATCACGAGACGGAAAGAGCAGTTAGAAAAGCTTGTAGGGGACGCATGGAATTACACAAAACGCGCAAAGACACTCAAAACGAGCGGGCAAAGCTGCGATTATTCGAGCGTTAACTCGCGAAAACCCGCTCGCGCGTGAGAACCCTTACCCAAAATCTGGTTGGCAAGGTAATAAGCCATGCATGGTTGCGCGTTTTGTGCAGGTTTTTTCCACGGGGCAAATACTGCGATTTTGGCTTTAGCTAACCAGTTAAAAGAGGGAACGATTGAAAAGGTGCTGGGTAAGTCGGATTTAGAACTTGGGCTGGAGGCATTGGGTCAGATGAAGTTTTAAAGGGGGCGATGGCACACAGCGATCGCAACAAGTTATCAGTTGTCAAAAAAACTTAACTGTTTACTGTTTACTGATTAGGCGATCGCGGGAGTTACTCAATGCATGAAACGTGGCTTGTCATTAGCCTTGACTTGGTTGCAACTACTAAATTTCTGCTAAAAGTAAAGTTTAGTTTCACGCATGAATTACCCTCTGAAGAACTTCAGACTGAACTGAACAAAATGTCTGCTTCTGAGTTGGCAGCTATTGTCAATCCAGGGGTAGCACCTAGACTCCACATTATACCAAGGTAATTCGGAGCTTGTTTTCACGCCCCGAAAGGCAAACTGGCGAAGCGCGGGCGCGATTACGCAAGACAGGCGTATCGCTTGCCGGGGTCGTAGCCTTGGGCTGCTGCTGGCTTTGTTGTGGGGGATGGGGTGTTGGGGGATTGGGTGCGATCGCTGTTCTTAAGTGTTGCCTAAAAAATAACTTTAGAATTTTTAACCAATTAACTCGTCAAGCTCAGTTAAGTCTAAAAAATTATCTTCATCATATCCTTTTTTTCTAGTCCGTAACCTGAGTCAATTTTACTTTGCAGTAAATCACCAGCAATTTTAATCCTAATTTTTGACCTGCCAGCAGCGGGAATAATTAAATTCCCCCAAATTCAACCAGGTTTACCGCTAATTTCTATGTTTGACTGTAATGAATTACTTCTCATATTGCACCCATCTCAGAAAATTTCCTCGCTTGATTTAACCTGCTTTAACTGCTATCTTTGCTAGTGCCGACTCAATACGACTGGTAGATGTTGAGGAGCGATCGCAAGTGTAATTATCAAAAAAATTACCGATTTTAAAAAAGATTTAAAAATTCGGTAACGACCTCTAAAGGATGGTTGTAGCACTCATTATATTAAGCTCCAGGCTGTAACACCACTAGCTGAGTAGGATTTTCAATTGTCAGTTTACAAGTACCATCTTCTAGTTCTGTTGGCTCTACTCCAATAATATTGACTTGTTTTCTATTAATAATTTCTGGTGAGCTACCATCCATAATTCTGTTCAGCGTTTGTGAAGAAACAAAGGCCTGGCAGGTTTTACGATTTTCTCGTTCCAATCGGAAAATTTTTTGACCAGATAAAAGTAATTTATTTTTAGTCGATATCCAGATAATTACTGACTTATTGTTTATTCTTGATAAATATGGCAAAAAGCGATCGCCCACTTTCCCCAGAACCAAGGAGCGATGGGGCGGAGCGCCCGCCGGAGGCGATCGCACCCAATAGCGATTTGTGGCCTACCATTTTCAGTAGCACCCAACTGATAGGGAGATTGAGAATATGACTCTCCTCAAAAGAAATGACAGCGCCATGCGTGACGTGTTGACTCTAAAAAATACCCTACCGGGCGGGGAGCAAATTGTCAGGATCAGGCAGATACTCACCCATTCCACAGAACTATTTTTCTGAGGCGATTTCTGAAGCGATCGCCTAGATAGTGCCGATATGTATGCTCCCTTTACCTACGAGCGTTTGCTTGGTCGAGCGATTAAAGGCGTGAGCCAACTCAAAATTATTCCGGCGGTGGTAAACGCCAAACTGGCGACTCTGGAATAGTCCGTCAGTCGCTGCGCCATGCCATGTAAAAGCTGAACAAACACAAAATTTGACAAAAAAAGGCACACACAAACCTACACTCCGCGCACGCGATCGCTTCCACTCAAACCCAAAAACCCAGTCGTTATGACTGGGCTGAGTTGGGGTATATCCCCTGTAGGTTATTTATAGAGATTAGTTATAGTTGCTTATCTATTAATTGCTACCAGGGCGCGATTGATGCGATTATCAGCCTTTTGTTGTCAAGTCTTGTTGACCATTTGTAACAATATTGTTATATTTATTTACATTCTGAAATATAACAGAGGGTACTTTAGAGAAGGCGATCGCGAATTGAGTGATGCGCCATTTACTGTGAGTGGGTGCGCCCTTGAGCGAAGCGATTACGCCCTTGTTGCGTATCGCGAATTCTAAAGCTACAACTCCGGAATGCTTTTTTAGCTTTGGGCAATGCCCAGCAGATACCAGAAG
>JBHYDF010000319.1:0-6325 GCA_051861145.1 Nostocaceae cyanobacterium | reverse complement strand
AGACAAGCAAGGGGCTGTTGCTGATTACAATACTGCCATCAAAATTAATCCCAACGATGCCGATGCCTACGTCAACCGGGGTAAAGTCCGCTCAGATTTAGGAGACAAGCAAGGGGCTGTTGCTGATTACAATACTGCCATCAAAATTAATCCCAACTTTGCCTTCGCCTACCTCAACCGGGGTAATGCCCGCGATGATTTAGGAGACAAGCAAGGGGCTATTGCTGATTACAACTCTGCCATCAAAATTAATCCCAATGAAGCCTTAGCTTACAACAACCGGGGTAATGCCCGCTCAGATTTAGGAGACAAGCAAGGGGCTGTTGCTGATTACAATACTGCCATCAAAATTAATCCCAACTTAGTCTTAGCCTACTTCAACCGGGGTTTAGACCGCTCAAATTTAGGAGACAAGCAAGGGGCTGTTGCTGATTACAATACTGCCATCAAAATTAATCCCAACTTCGCCATAGCCTACGTCAACCGGGGTAATGCCCGCGATGATTTAGGAGACAAGCAAGGTGCAATTGGGGATTTGCAGAAAGCTGCTGAACTGTTTCGACAACAAGGAAATACCCAGTTGTATCAAAAAGTGTTAGAGCGGATTAGAAAGCTTCAGCAGTAGCTTGTCTAAGAAAGAGTAGCAGAATAATTTTTGCTGGCGACACAATCACATCAACATAGCAGTATTGCATAATTTGTGAATTTTTTTGAGTCTCACGCAAAGACGCCAAGACGCCAAGAAAAACTTTGCGGCTTTGCGCCTTTGCGTGAGATAGAAAATCAAAAAGAAATTGAGGAGGAACAATGAACCATCGCTACAGTATGGTAATCCAATGGTCAGATGAAGATAATTGTTATCTAGTACACTTACCCGAATTTCCTTGGCAGCAATTCCACACTCATGGCAAAACTTACGAAGAAGCTGCCAAACACGGACAAGAAGTGATTGAGTCTCTCATTGAATGGTATCAAGAACAGGGCAAGCCTTTACCAGACGCAATTGCTTTGCCTGAGAAACCTTTGAAAGTGGCGTAAATATTGCAGACTCGCGCTCATATCATGCTTGTTAAATTAACCAGATTATTGTAAGGGCGGGTTTTGCCGACAATATCTCAATTTAAAGCGTGAAAACAAGTTAACCTGAGAGGATGTTTGAAAAGTCCTATTGGTGGTAGCAAAACGATTTCGATCCCCCTAAATCCCCCTTAAAAAGGGGGACTTTGAAAGGCTTTTTGCCCCCCTTTTTAAGGGGGGTTGGGGGGATCTAAATGATTTTGGGTAATAAATATGACTAATTAAAAACTTTTCAGACATCCTCTAAGAAAACTTTTGACTTCAACAACTATTATCAGCCCATTTCTTTGCACTGCAATTGGTTTTTCTGCTGCTAAGTCAGCAAATAATTCTGCATCTTCGTAAGTAATTGTGTATGGATCGGCAATGATTGTCCAGCCGTCTTTAATTAAAGCGTTTTTAACAGCATCATGGTAAATATCTTTTGCGGGCATTATTCAAAGAAAACTCAATCGTTTGCATCAAGTTATTATGCTATTGATATTTTAACCTTGTTGAGGTAAGGATATGAGGTGATAAGGTAATCGTCCTCACCTGTATAAAAAAATTTGAGAATTGTAAAATTACGGTTGTTCCTTCAATAGAGGAGGGAAAGTGGGAAAGACAGCGCCATGGTTGGATTTCCCGACTTGTGGTGAGTGCCGTGAAGTAAGGGGAGTAGGGAGTGGGGAGTAGGGAGTGGGGAGTAGGGAAAAATTCAATGACTAATGACTAATGACTAATGACCAATGACCAATGACCAATGACTAATGACTCTTGACCCTTAATTAACAATTCTCCACAATTATCGTAAAAACCGTTAAACTTCATTGCGAACTAAGAAGACAGGTAAAACAACATGATAAGTATTGATAATGTGACAAGATTCGGCATTCATCAAGGAAGGAGAACACAGTGGCAATGGAGTCAAACTTGATAAAGGGTACAGGTGCAGTCCTGAAAGAAGATATCAGCGAGTATGTTGCTCACCTCCAACTGCACATGACTCTACAGGCTCGCAATCTGGTTCCAACGCTCAAGCAAACACAGGCAGATAGCCGAGAGCAATTCCTCCATCAAACCCAAGCCAATTTTGAAAAACTAATTTCTCGCCAAACAATTTAAATAATCTATACAAACTTGAAATAAAAATTAAATAAAATGAAAGCAGTACTTGTAAAATCTACATCTAAGTGTAAAGTGTAGTTCTCGACAAGTCTGCTTTTTTATATTTTGTTGAGAAAATCAATCTTTAGGAGCAATAGGAAGGAGCGAAAAGCCGTTAATATTAATGCAGCAGTTCCTTTCTTTCAGTTACCTCAGGCTGAATGGCGGCTCGAATGAAAATGACTTCATTACTTCAAAAAAATCTCAACGTTGTCATCCGACCAGTCCAATACCGGGATTTGGACGGAATTGAACGTCTCACCCAAGATTCATTCGCAGCCAATCACACCAGAAAAGGAGCCGATTTTGCCATGCGGCAAATGCAATGGCTGCGTCGCTGGTATGGATTTTTGAAATTTTTAAGTTGGTTTCCTAACCCGCTACAGTACAGCTTTTGTGGCTATGTAGCAGAACAGGGACGATTACTTCTGGGAATGATCCAAGTATCACCGTTTAACCGCACCCGTAGCACTTGGCGCGTAGAGCAGGTGATGTTGCAGCGTGGTGCTGATAAGCTAGGAATTGGCTCGCAGCTGATGCGCCATTGCTTTGAATCAGTTCTAGAGGCTCGTACCTGGATACTAGAAGTAAATGTAAATGATACAGAGGCGCTGGCACTGTATCGCCAAAATGGCTTTCAGCGTTTGGCGGAAATGACTTACTGGGAAATAAAACCAGAGCTTTTGGCTGAATTGGCACAATCAGAGCCAGATTTGCCAAATATGCTACCTGTGAGTAACGCCGATGCTCAGTTACTTTATCAACTAGATACAGCATCAATGCCACCTTTGGTGCGGCAAGTGTTCGATCGCCAAACTCACGACTTTAAAACCAGTTTATTTGGAGCTTTAAGCGATGCTGTTAAGCTGTGGGTAAGCAAAACAGAAGTCGTGAGTGGCTACGTGTTTGAACCCCAACGCAAAGCAGCGATCGGCTATTTTCAGATTACGCTAGACCGCAAAGGTGAAGAACCACACCGAGCAACACTGACAGTTCACCCTGCTTACACTTGGCTGTATCCAGAGTTACTAACCCAACTTGCGCGTATAACCCAAGAATTTCCTCAGCAAGCTTTGCAACTGGCTTCAGCAGACTATCAGCCAGAAGGAGAAGAATATTTGGAACAAATCGGGGCAAGTCGTATTGAACACACCCTAATCATGTCTCGCTCAGTGTGGCATAAGGTACGAGAATCAAAATTTGTCTCTTTAGAAGGAATTCAGTTGCCTGAGATGCTGTTGCAACCAGCGCGCAAACCAATACCCGGTGGAATGTCATGGGTACCACCAAGCAAAAAATCTGCTCCTTCAGAAAGACCAGTACAACCCAACCCATCCAAAGAAACTATTTCTTTTTCTTGTAAAAACCATTTAGAAGCATCTGGACAGCCAGAGTCAGCAGATAACCAGAAGCAGGAGTAAAGTTGTGGTTTTTAAAGAGGGACACGGAGAAAAAGGGGACAAGAGGACAAGGGGACAAGGGGAATTTTTCCCCCCCTCCCCTACTCCCTACTCCCCACTCCCCATTCCCCTAATTTCCGCTTTAGGATTGGATGTTGGTCGTAAGCGTATTGGTGTGGCTGGATGCGATCGCACTGGTTTAATTGCCAGTGGTATCACCACGATTGAGCGTACATCTTTTGAACAAGATGTGGAGCAAATACGCCAATTAATCAATGAGCGGGAAGTACAAGTACTGGTAGTTGGTTTACCTTATTCGATGGATGGATCCTTGGGGTTTCAAGCCAAGCACGTACAAAAGTTTGCCACACGACTTGGTAAAGTACTTAAACTGCCTGTAGAATATGTAGATGAGCGCTTAACATCATTTCAGGCAGAACAAATGCTCATTGCACAAAAGGTTTCTCCTTCCCGCAATAAAGCTATGATTGATCGTAAAGCGGCAGCTTTGATTTTACAGCAATGGTTGGATGCACGGCGAGCTAGCTTAAAAACTAAAGGAATATCTGCTGAGTAAGCATACCTTGTAGCATGATATTCTGAAATCTATCCCAATTTGGGAATCCCCATCCTCAAACCGACTAACAGGAGGTTAGGATGGGAAAAGTCTCATAGCCAGCACTGGAATATACATCTAAAACTCGTTGTTTGACATCACCTGTCATTAAGCAGTTAAACGATTTGCAAAGTAGCTGGTAGTAAAAAAGTCCTATACATTGGCTATGTTTTCCTCTCCTTTTCCTGACCACGACCGTGAACATGCTGGTACCATCACTTTGACCGATGACAAAGGGCGATCGCTCGATTGTTACATTGAGCATTCCCTCGAGGTGGATGGGCAAGAGTACGTTTTACTTCTTCCTGTTGACTCACCCGTAGAAATCTTTGCTTGGCAAGGTGACGGCGAGGAAGAAGAAGCCATTCTTGTAGAAGATGATACCACCATTGACCAAATTTTTAGCACCGCCCAAGCTGTTCTCTCCGAACAGAATTTGGTGCTAAGCAATACAGCCTATGCTCTTACCGTTGCGGGTGAACTACCGCCAGTAGAGGAGTCTGAACTCTTCACCTTAGAAATCGAAGATGAAGATTCAGATTTAGAACCTGAGCAATTACAGCTTCTAGCTAGCTTTTACTACGAGGATCAAGAGTACGCAATTTACACCCCCCTTGATCCACTGCTGTTTTTTGCTCGGATCTCCAAAACTGGCAAACCTGAGTTACTCTCTCCAGAAGAGTTTCGGCAAGTCCAACCGTTGTTAGAAGAACATTTGTTTAATGAAGTTGAATAATATTAAGAATTAAGAATTAAAAATAAAATTTTTTAATTTTTAATTTTTAACTTTCATTCCCAGAACATGAACCTTTGGCAAAATGTTTGCCAAGGGTGATTTGCTTTATATATATGGTTAACGAAACATATAATACAATTTAAAGCTTTTTGGTAGAATATAATTTGAACTTTAGAGAACAGCCATTTAAAGCTTGTAATTACTGCGTGGATTCGTTGGGTATAGTGAAGTTATACTATTTGGAAAAATATTTGCGATAGATGGATTGCAAAAACAGACAATTAGTAAGGTTTTTACAATCCAAAATCTAAAATCCAAAATCCTGTTAGGGTATTAGGCAAGCACACCAACCTCAGTTATTAAACCTGAGACTGCGGCAGATACCTCAGCAAATCATCGCTACAAATTCAAATTGCTTCATAATAATTGTTTAGCGATTTGATAGCGAAATTTCATCTTGAAACAACAAATTCACTACATAGTCAATAGTTCATAGTCAAGAGTCAAAGAAAATAACTAATGACTAATGACTAATGACTAATGACTAATGACTCTTAACTATTGACAACTGATTATGCGTTGGAACAAGCTCTTACAGCCTGATTTGATTTTAGAAGGTTCAGTTTTAAACATTACACCCGATATAATCCAACGATATGGGCTGAAAGGGCTGGTGTTGGATGTTGATGAAACTTTGGTACCGATTAGAGTAGCCGTGGCTTCACCAGAACTGCAACAGTGGGTAGATGAAGTCCGCCAAGTAGCAGCATTGTGTTTGGTAAGCAATAACTTAAGTGAAGTCCGAATAGGTAGTATTGCTCGTTCTCTCAACTTACCTTATTACCTGGGTGCAGCCAAACCCTCGCGACGCAAGATTAGATCAGCACTCAAAACCATGAATCTACCAGAACAGCAAGTTGCAATGGTGGGCGATCGCTTGTTTACCGATGTGTTAGCAGGTAATCGTTTAGGAATGTTTACTATTTTGGTGGAACCGATAATCCATCCAGATGTGGCTTTACGCTCCCATCCGGTACGCAATTTAGAGGTTTGGGTATCTGAAGCCATGGGAGCCGCCATAACTCCCAAAAAACGAAGATTTACAAATCTTGACAAATAGTCAGGAAACTAAATCTAAAGAAATAATTAAAAAACCTTTGTTTGATACAAAAATCGGAGATTATTATGAGTATAAATAACACGGGGTCAGCCAAATAAAGACCCTGAACATAGTAAGCGGTTATAAATTTGTAAAGCGTCAGCCCCAACTTTATATAGGGATTGGCGCTTTGCAATTAGTTAGGAGTTAGGAGTTAGGAGTTAGGAGTTAGGAGTTAGGAGTTAGGAGTT
>JBHYDF010000318.1:0-6425 GCA_051861145.1 Nostocaceae cyanobacterium | reverse complement strand
AGGGGAACCGGAACCCACCCCTAACCCCTCCCGCAAGCGAGGAGGGGAACCGGAAGACTTCACGATTTTAAATTTAATACTTGAATTAAATTGCACGCGAGAATTTTTGCTCTCGCTTTTTGAAATGAGCATCAAATACAACGGCTATATTTCTGACCAGTAATCTGCCGATTTCTGTGATGCAAATCTCATCTTTTGATAAGCTAACTAGTCCATCTAATTCGAGTCGCTTCAAGGCTTGTAGTTCTTGAGAAAAATATTCATTAAAACGGATGTGATATTTGTTTTCAATCTCTTGCTTGTGAAGCGTTGCATGAGACATGATACGCATAATAACATCCCGTCTGAGAATATCATCCCAATTCAGTTTGATGCCTTTTCCTATAGGTAAATAACCGGCGTCAATTGCTTGATAATAATCTTTTAATTGCTTGTAGTTTTGGGCGTAAGCTTCTTCTAACATACTTACGGATGTAGCACCAAAACCAAAGAGTTCGGCTTGCGCCCAAGTCGTATAACCTTGGAAGTTACGTTTAAGCGTGTAATTGCGTTGGGCGATCGCTAACTCATCATGCGGTTTAGCAAAATGATCCATCCCAATATATAAATACTGGCTATTCGTCAGTTCCTCAATGGTCATTTTCAATATTTCTAACTTTTCCTGCGGTTGCGGTAGCGCTTCCTGAGAAATATTTTTCTGTACTGCTTTCAACCACGGTACGTAAGCAAAGTTAAAGACTGCTATTCGGTCTGGATCTAATTTTATTGTCTTTTTTATTGTCTCCTGAAATGTCTGGCGATTTTGATACGGTAAACCATAGATTAAGTCTACGTTCACGCTTTGAAACCCTGCTTCTCTAATCCAGTCCATAACCTTAAATAGCATTTCCTCTGGCTGGATGCGGTTGACGCCTGCTTGCACTTGCGAGTTAAAATCTTGAATACCAAAACTAATTCGATTAAACCCTATCTCTTTGAGAAAGAAAATATAGTTTTTATCTATATAGCGAGGATTAATCTCTAAAGAAATTTCTGCTGCTGAATCGAAAGTAAAGTGACGAGTAATGTTGTTCCACAAGTTTTCTACCTGTTGCTGGCTCAAATAATTCGGGGTTCCACCTCCCCAGTGCATTTGAACTACTTTTCTATCTGTATCAATTAATGATGCTGTGTTCCTGATGTCTTTAGCTAAATACTCTAGGTATGGTTTAGCTATATTCTTATTATTAGAAATCACTACGTTACAGCCACAAAAGTAGCAAGCACTCTGACAAAAGGGTATATGGAAATACAAAGATAGTGGTGTTTTCCTTTGGTTGGAAGCGGCGATCGCATCTCGAAAATCGATTTCGGAAAATATTTCGTTTAACTCTGTAGCAGGTGGGTAACTGGTGTATCTAGGTGTGGGAATGTCGTATTTTTTGATGATGTCAATGTCGAATTTGACACCAGGAATTTGAAATACCATTGAGTTGCTTCCAGTAAATGTAGTAGGTAATGGTGAGTTTTTAGAGGGGAAGGGGTAAAGGGACAGGGGTAAAGGAATTGAGAAACCTTTCCCCTTTAACCCTTAACCTTTACCCTCCTGTTGCTGTAGCTATTTCTGTACTACCGGGGTTATGATTACGAGTTATGGTGTTAAATAAGGCTTGACCAATTGCCTGGATTAAATTTCCTTCTAGTTCTTGAGCCATCTGCATGTTAAATCTGAAGGCTTTGTTGGCTTCTGCAACTATCCGTTCTGCGATCGCATCATCGATGGGTAGTGTATCCAATGCTTGACGATACTTGTCTTTAAATGCCTTCTTGTCAGGTATTTGCTCAAAGTGGTAAAATGATGTTCCTTGATAACCTTCCAGTTTCAAGACTGACTGAGCTATTTTCTGCAACATCTGACCGCCTGAAAGGTCGCCCATGTAGCGCGTGTAAGCGTGTCCTATCAATAATGCGGGTTCACTAGCTGAAATTTCCTGAATGCGGGCAATATAATTCTCGGTAGCAGAAGAGGGTTTTAGTTGCGTAGACGCAGAAGGACTTTTTGGTAGATATCGCCAGTCTTTACCGTAGTAAAATTCCATGTCTTTCTCTAAAGCGGCTTTGCGATTAAGTTCGGGAAAGTAAATGGCGCTAAGGAAAGGATTGTCTTTATGGCGTTCTATTTCTGCTTCGAGTTCGCTGTAAACGTAATACAAGTTTCCTAAAAATTTGGCAAAGCACTCTCTATCTACAACCCCTTTGAGAAAACATTTCATAAATCCCACGTTTTCCGCTGATGTGTGAGATTTTTGAGTTCCTGTACGCAGCTTGATGGCTAAATTGCTACTCATTGTTTGTTCCTTTTTCTTGAAACACAAGCTGGAGACAGCCAAACTCATTGAATTTTGGATTTTGGATTTTGGATTGTGCAATCCTGGCTAGGTAGTTCCAAAAATTCAAGATGTCTAACTGTTCGCGCTGTCAATACCAGCCTTGACGAATCGTTATTTAGGATTAGGAAGGGATCTGCACCACGTCCGTCAGCTAATACCACCACCGATGCAGATCCAAGCCATGTTGATTTCTACCAAAATTATTTAACTATTAATATCTGTATAGTCATATGGTTATTAACATTTATTTATGTTTCTCAGATTTTGGGTGAGGGTGCATTCTGTAAGAAAAGCCAAAAAATATGCATAGTAAGCATTTTTGCTGTCCTTGACTCCAGCAGTGAAAATCGCTTTTATAATTTATTTTAAATAATTTAACTAAAAATGGATTTAAGCAAATAGTCATGGTTACATAGCAGTAAAACCAAATATGATCGGATTCTTATGATTAAATCTTCTCCAACCCCAGAAGCTGAATTGCTAAAGCCAGGTGTTAAAGCGCCGGTTCAAGAAACATTGTTAACGCCTCGGTTTTACATCACTGACTTTGATGCAGTGGCGCAGATGAACATTTCGGCGAATGAGACTGAGTTGCAAGCAATTGTAGATGAGTTGCGTGCTGACTATAACCGCCATCACTTCGTTCGCGATGAAGAGTTTAAGCAATCTTGGGATCACATTGAGGGAGAAAAGCGCCTTGCCTTTATTGACTTTTTGGAGCGTTCATGCACTTCGGAATTTTCAGGATTTCTGCTGTTTAAGGAGTTATCGCGCCGACTAAAAGATAAGAACCCCATCCTAGCAGAAGCCTTTAGTTATATGGCACGGGATGAAGCACGCCATGCGGGATTTTTGAATAAGGCTATGGCAGATTTTAATCTTTCCCTAGATTTGGGTTATCTAACCAAAAACCGTACTTATACTTTCTTTCCTCCTGAGTGGATTATCTATACTGTTTATTTGTCTGAGAAAATTGGTTACTGGCGTTACATCATTATGTATCGTCACTTAGAGAAACATCCAGAAAACCAATTTTATCCCCTGTTCCGCTATTTCGAGAGTTGGTGTCAGGATGAGAATAGACATGGAGATTTCTTTAAAGCACTATTGCGATCGCAGCCGCAATTATGGAACAACTGGAAAGCGCGTTTGTGGGTACGTTTCTTTTTACTAACTGTGTTTGCAACCCACACGCTAACAGTATTTGAACGGGCTAACTTTTATCAATCCGTAGGTGTAGATGCCCTCTGGTATAATACCAAAGTCATTGAAAAAACAAACGAAACTTCTGCACGAGCATTTCCGGTCATTTTGAATACAAATCACCCAGAATTTTTCCCTAGACTGGCAAAGTGTTCAGACAATAACCTCAAGTTGGCAGAGATTAACAAAAGCGATCGCCCCAAAATTGTGAAGTTTTTTCAAAAATTGCCCCTCATACTCTCCACAACTTGGCATTTGTTAAGACTTTACATGATTAAACCAATCAATGCAGAATCATTGCGAGGAATGGTTAGTTAATTGGTGGTTAGTAGTTAATGGTTAATAGTTCATAGTTCATGGCTATTAACCATTAACCATTAACCATTAACAGTTAAGATTTGTATCGCTCCCCAGAAAAATCAGAATTGCTTTTTTGTAACTTTGAGAAGAAGTTACAAAAGAACGCTACCTTTATAGAAGCACATCTGGAGAATTCACATTTTGCACCAGTTGCAAGAAGCCGTGAAATAAATTTCCGGAACCAAAGCTTAAACCCGGTAAACCGGGTTAAAAAAAGTCACAATAGTAAGCTAAAAGCTTACTTTAGCTATTGGCTCCCGAATTTTAATTCAGGGCTAATTGAGAATGGTGAGTAAGCGTGCTGTAGGCGGGTTTCCCGCCGTAGGCAACTGGCGAACCCGAAGGGTGCAAGATATTTAAGGAGAGCAACCTTGCCTGATTCGATTCAACATGCCCAACCACGACTGGATTTTATTCCCCAACGCTTTAACCCATTTGTACTCCAGCTTGCCCAATGGTTGCTGCCTGTTTTGCTACGGTTTCGGCTTCGTCCTTGGTTACCAGCTGGCATTTCCCGCATTGAAGTTAAGAATGCAGAAGTCTTAGCCGAACTCTATCAACAATTCCAGGCTGGTAAAATTCGCTTTTTGATGGCATTTCGCCATCCAGAAGTGGACGATCCGCTTTCTATGTTCTACCTGCTTTCTCGAGTAGTACCAAAAGTTGCACGTCAAAAAGGAATTTTGCTAAAACACCCGATTCATTCACACTTTGTCTACGAACGGGGTATGTTAATATGGGCTGGAAATTGGCTAGGTTGGTTTTTCTCTAGTTTGGGGGGTACTTCGATTCGTCGAGGTAAGCGAGTAGACCGGATTGGGATGCGAGCAATGCGCGATTTGTTTGCTAATGGAAAAATGCCGATCGCGATCGCTCCCGAAGGTGCGACTAACGGTCATAGTGGAATTGTTAGCCCATTAGAACCAGGTGTTGCTCAGTTGGGGTTCTGGTGTGTAGAAGATTTGCACAAAGCTAACCGTCCAGAAACAGTTTTGATTGTACCAATTGCTATTCAGTATAGTTACGTAAAGCCGCCTTGGTCAAAACTAAATTGGCTGTTGAGTCAATTGGAGGCTGATAGTGGTTTGCCTGTACAGGAAATTGATGAGTCTGCTCTTAGCAAGCCAGAAGAAATTTTCTATCAACGCCTGTTGCGCCTTGCTGAACATCTTCTCACAGAGATGGAAGATTTCTATCAGCGATTCTATCATCAACAACTACCCGAAGTTGCTGAGGGAGCCGCTAGCCCAAATCAGCTATTAATAGCTAGACTCCACCGCTTAATGAATATAGCTTTGAATGTTGCTGAGCAATATTTTGGATTAGAATCACAAGGAAATTTTATTGACCGCTGTCGCCGCTTGGAAGAAGCTGGTTGGAGTTACATTTACCGAGAAGATTTGTCAGATTTTGATACTTTACCACCTTTAAAACGAGGACTGGCGGACTGGGTTGCAACTGAAGCAGAGTTGCGAATGCGACATATGCGTTTGGCAGAAACTTTTGTGGCTGCAACAGAAAATTATGTCAAGGAAAAACCCACCCCTGAAAGATTTGCAGAAACGGCTTTGCTGATGTTTGATATGATGGGCCGTATTCGCAATAATAAAAAATTACCTGGTCGTCCTCGATTAGGTTGGCGACAAGCGCAGATTACAATCGGTGAACCTATTTCTGTGACAGAACGCTGGTCTATTTATAAAAGCGATCGCCATGCAGCAAGACAAGCGGTAAATGATTTAACAAATGATTTGCATCAGGCTATTGAAAATTTGATTTCATAAATTCTTTTGCTAAGGAGATGGAATTGCGAGCGTTGCTGAATTTTAGTATGAGTTCTTTTTTGAGCCTCACGCCAAGACGCAAAGACGCCAAGGTTTTCTCTTTGCGCCTTTGCGCCTTTGCGTGAGCTTTTCAGATCTAAAATTAGCAATGCCGAATTACGTCAACCTGTAGGTGTTTTTCCAAGAGGGGTCTATTTTGGTAGCTCAAAGGCTTATTGATTCTAGATTTGAATCTTTTTGGGCAAACATGGAGGTTGACGCAAAATTTAAAAGCCTTACTATAAATAGGTTTGAGTAAATTTTGTCAAATAACTCACTTGACATTGAAAGCTTGAAATTGTAGATTTGTTTTAAATTGACGAAATTGAACCTTGAAAATGAAATATTCAAAGGCTTGTAGATTGAAGCGTTGAAATAAAGTTTTTCCCCGCAAGGGGATTGAAACAATAAAATGTGTTCCTTTACTTGCTCAAAACTAAGGTTGAAATAAAGTTTTTCCCCGCAAGGGGATTGAAACTTAACCAAGTCGCCTTTTGTGACATACTCCCACAGTTGAAATAAAGTTTTTCCCCGCAAGGGGATTGAAACTTGGTATAAAAACAAAATGGTAATTCAGCAAAGAGTTGAAATAAAGTTTTTCCCCGCAAGGGGATTGATGCGACTATCAGTCGCTCACGAGAGTGAGTACCTCAGAAATACTCCTGGTTAG
>JBHYDF010000317.1:0-6509 GCA_051861145.1 Nostocaceae cyanobacterium | reverse complement strand
GTTAATAGTTAATGGTTAATAGTTAATGGTTAATAGTTAATGGTTAATAGTTAATAGTTCATAGAAAAAAACCATGAACCATGAACCATGAACCATGAACAATGAACAATGAACCATGAACCATGAACCATTAACCATTAACCATTAACAATGAACCATGAACTACTTACTTTGAATATCCTCCCCACCTGCATAACCAGTTGCTACCCAAACGATGGATCTGACTCCATCGCGGATAGATTTTGCAATTGGTTCTGGCGAAGTACTAGACGGAACTGATACTGGTTTAAAAGTAATCCCCCGACTACCCAAAATAATTTCACCAACGACGCTTGCACGCCGCATATGGTAGTCGGAAGTAATTAAGTAAACACTTTTAATGCCACTTTTTTCTAAATCATCCACCAGTGTTGTGAAGTTCTCAACAGTGTTGTTTGCTCTATAGTCTAGGTGTAATCGCTTATTTTCTACTCCTGCTTTGATAAACACCTGTCTAGTCACCGTTGGAGGACTACCGCCAGAAATCCAAATCGGTAAACGGGGATGTTTACGGGCAAAATCAGCTGTAAATTTTTCTCTCTCTAATTTTTTAGTCGAACCACCTAAGACTAAAATTGCTTGAGGTTGTACTAATTGGTTTTGAATCTCCTTGTAACTCCATAATAGTACTAGTGGTAAAGCTAGGAGCATTAACCGAGAAGAAATACCTTTGAATAGTAGCTTTTTCAAGGTTCTATCACTTCGGCAATTTGAACAGATTTTTTCTAGAAAAAATAATAGTGCAAATCAAGTAGAGTTAGGAAAAATATGCCCAAACATAATTGCTTTGAACTAAAGTTCAAGCTAAAAGCTTAAACCCGTTAAAACGGGTTGAAAATTTTATCTAGTAAGCTTTAGCTTACTTGAGCTATCAGCCCGAAATTTATTTCCGGGCGGGCTAAAGTTCAAGTTCAAAGCCCAAACCCGTTAAAACGGGTTGAAATTTTTATCTAGTAAGCTAAAGCTTACTTGAGCTATTAGCCCGAAATTTATTTCCGGGCGAACTAAAGTTCAAGCTTAAAGCCCAAACCCGTTTTAACTGATATCTTGCACTCCTACGCAACAGCTAGGAGGCGGAGCCTCCAAATCCTCGTTACCAGGTTCAACCTGGTAACGAGAATAAGAGCCTCTGGCTCTTGTTGAAAATGGTGAGTAAGCGCGCTCTGCGTCGGGTTTCCCGACCCAGGCGACTGGTGAGACCAGGGAAAGTTCGCGTAGCGTGTCCTCTTAGGACAAACGGCGGGTTTCCCGCGCCCACTTAACTGGTGAGGCAGTTGCGGTGGTGAGCCAGTCCGCCCTTGGGGGTTCCCCCCGCCCTTGGAACTGGCGTGCATGGTTCCCCGGCATAAGCAAACTGCCTCTCCCGTTGGGCGAACCCGAAGGGTGCAAGATGTAAGTTTTAAGGGGTTTAAATTTTTGTCTAGTCAGCTTTAGCTTACTTCGGCTTTTAGCCCGAAATTTATTTCCGGGCGGGCTAAAGTTCAAGCTAAAAGCCCAAACCCTTTAAAAAGGGTTTAAATTTTTGCTAGTAAGCTAAAGCTTGCTTCAGCTATTAGCCCAAAATTTATTTCCGGGCGGACTTTTGCTTTCAAAACAGGTCTAGTAATAGGCAATTTTTTACTCAGCACGATTCTATCTGCTCTTGGAGCAGATGCAAAGTGTTTAGACTACATTATTGGATTGTTTTTTCAGGCGACGGGACTGGCCAGATTCGAACCGGCGACCTAGCGCTTCAGATTTGTGTGAGTTTCCCCACTCTCCGGACTATACCTTTACCATAGGCTATACGCCTTTAGGTAGTGGCTTTCTAGTCTCTACACCTTCTTGAGGAAAACTTGCATCATAAACTGCATAATTTTACGCTCAAGCTTGGCTCGGTATTCCCATGAAGTGTAAGTATTGTGGTCAAACTACTACCAACCCTAACTTTTGTTCTCGTTCCTGTGCAGCTTCCTACAATAATCAGAAGTATCCTAAAAGAACTAAGAAACAGAAATTTTGCAAACTTTGTGGGTTATTAATCATCGGCAGGAGAACTACTTGCGATGCTTGTAACCCTTTTTGCGTAGATTGGTCGAGTTTTACTCTCGGTGACATTAGAACTAGAGCTTTGTACCAGCATTCAGCTAGAGTACGTCAACTTGCCAGAACCATCTACCGTCAATCTAATAAACCTAAGCAATTTGCCATATGTGCATATGACAAACATTATGAAGTTTGTCACATCAAACCCATTAAGGATTTTTCTGACAACACGCTCATTTCTCAGATTAACGATATTGATAACTTGGTTGCTCTTTGCCCTAATCATCATTGGGAGTTTGACAACGGTTTTCTAACTTTTTAGGGTTCACCGAATTTAACCACATTCACTCATAGAGTTTCCCCTATGGTGCCCGATAGTTCAGGAGGCGCTCGCTCTATCCAGCTGAGCTACAGCCCCAAAATCAATACCATTTCCAATGATACCATTTTTAATGAGACTGCCAAGGGCCATCCCAAGGTTTGCCGCCTATTTCTAATCCACAATCTGAACTGTGTGCTTTCAGGATAATTTTTCTAGAACCGCTACTGAATTCTCGCAGTTCTAAATTTAACTGTCCTTTGAGAGTGTCACGACAGCAATAAATTAAACCTTTCTCTGTTGGCGCACGTAAGGGAGTACCTGGTAAATCGGTTATTCCCACTAACTCGACTTCATAATGAGAGTTTCTTGCTTGGATTTGCCATCTACCCCAAGGCTGAATATTCCAACTAACTTGCGAGTTCCAAGGAACGAATTCATAAAATTTGCCTTGATAGTGCAAGCCTACCATCGCTACAGATTCCATCCACCACAAGACTCCCCGCCTACCACCGCCAGCTGTTAAAGCTAGGTCGGGTTCACTTTCAAAACTATTACAATTAGCCCAAAACCATCTTTTGGGGAAAGCACCCCCCCAATTTTTCTCGCTGTAAGCAGGCGCGTTGGTAAATTCGTAGCGCTTACCATTCCAATCGATCCAACCACTAGCTAAGCCATGGGCCATTAAGATTTGCCAACCGGGTTCAAAAATCTGCAAGAATGACAACATACCTGCGGTTGATTGCTGTATGCTGCCTTTGTTTCCCCAACCATAAACCGGCTGAATTTCATAGCGCCAACGACAATAATTACCAGTACCGGGGTCATAAATCGCGCCCTGATTCAAGGTAGCTGTTGCTTGATAGCCTTCTCGCACATGATGTTCAAATTCTTCGCTCTGAAGGTAACACGGTTGGGTATTTAGGTCTGTTTTACCCCAATGACCCAACGCCAGTACATCCTCTCTCGCCCAAAATTTGCTGACATCCGGGAAAGTACGCCACAGATACTCATCATTTGCTCCCAGAATTTGTGCTGCACCCCCACTATGGGGTTTACCGCCAATCGGGTCTTCGATAGAGTACATAAAGGCGAAGGATTGTCCCTGTTCAGGCAAAATGACACGGTAATACCATCCTTCAAAAAAGCGGCGGCTACTACGATCCCAATGATAACCACTGTGAGGTGTTTGGATGGAGTCAAAAGGATTTTTGAGAAGACCAAGCATACACTCGCGATCGCTTTAACAATCTTCACATTAACACAACCTTTTTTATCTTGCGGCTGAAACCTTATGCATGACAAATTGCCGTTTTGTTTTCTCTCAATACTACCTTTACTTACGTCTTGGACTGACAACATACAAGTCACAATCATTACAGTTTACCTGGGATTTAAATCCCAGGTTCATAGCAGAAGTCCATTAAAATGGACTAAAAACTAAAATTTTATTGAGTAAATTTAGTTACTTTTAAATTTGAATATTAGTGGTTTACCCGTAAATAGCAAGATATCAGTTTATTTATTTGTCATTGCGAATAGGGAATTCTTAACACAGTTCGGAAAATAGTATTAGCAGAAGATGAAAATATTCCCTCAAAGGATCCGCGATACAGCTGTTTTTTCTTCCCGCAGCAAGCACAGCAATCTACCTATGTCTAAACTCCATTGGCTAGAAGTTTCAGAATACGCTTCTTTGTATGCATCCGCAGTCGGAACCTTAGCAGCAGCAGTTACTCAACAGGTTGTTTACGCAGCTGCACCCCTGACTGTGGCTATTGGCTTGAATATTGCAAATCGGGAACGGTTGAAATATTTAAACGAAAAACATCAGCACACTGCGATCGCTCAATTAGATCAACTCATGGATCCATTTCGACAGCGCCTAGAAAACTTTGATTACTTCACGCAACAATTGAGCCAAAGAACTCAGAACAAGTTACAAGAATTACAGCGAAATCAACAAGAGCAAAGTACGGACTCTATTCAACAAATCTTTGTAGAATTCGAGACATTTAAACAGCAATTGAATCAAAGTACTGAACAACAAATTGAACCGCTAAGACAGCATATTGCCCAAATCGACACTTTCACGCAACAGCTAAATACAAGTAGCAAACAACAAATTGAGCCTCTCAAACAACAGCTTGGACAAATCAATAATTTTACACAACAATTGAATATAAGTACTCAGCAGCAATTTGAATGGCTGAAACAGCGTTTAACACAACTCGATGGTTTTATACAACAATTAAATACAAATAATCAACAACAAATAGAGCGATTTCAGAGATTACAGCAAGCGGGTAATCCTAATCTCGATGCCTTAAATCAACGGTTAGCAAAACTTGAGACATTTACACAACACTTAAATACAAATTCTCAGCAGCAGATACAACCACTCAAACAATCCATTGCCGAATTGAATACTTATACACAAGAAATCAATACAAATACTGAGAGGCAAATGGAAGAATTTAAGTACGCGATCGCGCTACTCCAAACTGAACTGCAAAAGTTAACGTTGTCTCTGGCTGAAACTGAAAAGCGGCTTCAGCAAGAGGTAATAGCAAGAAAGAAAAAAGCAGAGGATTTGCAGCCGCAAAAATCGCCAACAAATATCAAACCAGCAACACCAGTAAAACCCCAGCAACAACAAGCCACTGTTGTGCAAAAGAAATCACCCGTTGAGGAAAAGAAGAATTTGCAGCCTCAACCAGAACCGCAAACAACAAGAATGCTTGAACCAATTGTGGCTATACCAACATCACAGCCAACAATCATCCAAAACTTAAAATCTGTACCAACTCTCCAAGGACATTCACAAAGAGTTACATCTATTGCTTTTAGTCTGATGATCCCCCCAACCCCCCTTAAAAAGGGGGGCGAAGAGAAGACTAATTCCCCCCTTTTGAAGGGAGGCGAAGAGGAGACTAATTCCCCCCTTTTTAAGGGGGGCGAAGGGGGGATCTTAGCCAAGGACGAGACTAATTCCCCCCTTTTTAAAAGGGGCGAAGGGGGGATCTTAGCCAAGGACGAGACTAATTCCCCCCTTTTTAAGGGGGGCGAAGGGGGGATCTTAGCCAGTGGTAGTCATGACAAAACTATTAAAATTTGGCATTTAGATAGTCACGAACCTCATACTATCAAAGTGTCTGAAAGAGTTAATTCAATTGCTTTCAGTCCAGATGGCAAAATCTTAGCTAGTGGTTGTGATGACAAAACTATTAAATTATGGAGTGTAGCTACACAACAGGAATTATATACTTTCAGTGGGCATAAAGAGAAAGTTTACTCTGTTGCTTGTAGTCCAGATGGTAAGACTTTAGCTAGTAGCAGTCAAGATAAGACTATTAAACTTTGGTCTATAGATACATATCAAGAAATATATACACTAACAGGGCATATAGATGAAGTTTTATGCGTTGCTTTTAGTCCCGATAGTAAGGTGTTAGCTAGCGGTGGTGGAAATCATGATAGAACTATCAAAATTTGGTATCTCACACAAAATAAATTCCTGACTGTCAAGGGACATTCTGGTGAATTGGCAGGAATTTATTCTCTAGCTTTTAGTCAGGATGGTAAGATTTTAGCCAGTGGAAGTCAAGACAAAACTATTAAGTTATGGCAGGTTGAGATGGGTAAGGAAATTTGTACTCTGACTGGACATACTGATGATGTTTGTTCTGTTGCTTTCAGTCCGAATGGAAAAGTTTTAGCTAGTGGAAGTCAAGATAAGACAGTGAAATTATGGCAAGTGGATACGGGTGAGGAAATTCGTACTTTTACAGTCAGTGAAAGTGGAATTTTTTGCATAGCTTTTAGTCATGATGGGAAGACGCTGGCTACTGGAAATGGAGATGGGACGATTAAATTGGTAAACATTTAATTGACTCAATTTTTATTTTTTGTAAAGGAATTCAAAATTTTCCACTCGCCACTCTCTATTCTGAACTCAAAATCTCAAATTTCAGATTCTTCGCGTTATTTCCCAATTTTCTAACTCGATTCCAGAGAAACGAAGTTCTGATACTCGTCAATCCAGTTGTGATACTGATGCGTCAGTCTTAAACACTCGTCAATCGAGTTCTGATACTGATGCATCAGTCTTAAACACTCGTCAATC
>JBHYDF010000316.1:0-6520 GCA_051861145.1 Nostocaceae cyanobacterium | reverse complement strand
TACCATTTCACAAAAACTCTGATACAAATACAGATGGTGTAGAGACGCGAAATTTGAGGCAGCGCGTTGCGGAGCCAGTCCTGAAGGAGGGTTTCCCTCCGTAGGGAACTGGCGTTGGGGTTCCCCCCGTTGTAGCGACTGCCGTCGCGTCTCTACAAAATTTATATGTATCGCGATTAAAGTGAAATGGTATTAACCGAGCAATATTAGCTTAACTACTTGTCCACACAGCAATTCGTTCCTGTTCCAATTCCAGTATGACTACTACCAGGTGAACGAAAACCTCCGACAATGCTTTCGAGAGATTCATCAGATATTTCTACAATACCTGCGGGATTTTCAGGTAGTTGAGAACGCTGATCTTCGCTTAAGCTATTGCGAAACTCTTCATCTTTCCAAGCACGAATGATATCTTGTTTAGACATGATTTTCTCCTTGTTAAAAGTTTTAACTGTTTAGGAAGCAATCTTTATTTGCTTTCCTATTACAAGTATGTTTGATTATCTAAGCAAATAGTTGAGTTAAAATCAGTTATACTTTCAGGTAATTAATTTTAGCTATTTCAGTTAAATTCAGTTAAATTCAGTTAAATTCAGTTAAGAAATAAATTGTGAACTTTTTTGAGGAGATTCAATATTATATATAAGGGTTGAATTCACCCTAATTAGTTGTTATAAAAACTCTACAAATCAATAGGTGACAAAAATCTTGTTCTCCCAAGCAAATGATGGCAAAATCAACCTATGATTTGAAAAGAGGTCAAAAGCTGACAAAAAGGCTTTTGACTTTCAAGGAAGCGGTACTAGTCCCTTATGAGCGCTGAACTCTACTCCCACTACAAATATCAAGCCGGAGGAAGTCTACCCCCTGACGCTCCTACCTATATTGTCCGAGAGGCAGACCATGAGCTTTACAATGCTTTGTTAGCTGGAGAATATTGCAATGTACTCAATTCTCGACAAATGGGTAAATCTAGCTTGCGAATTCGGACAATGTGCAGGTTAAAAGCCCAAGATATTAATTGTGTCGAAATTGAATTAAGCGGAATTGGCAGTCAACAAATTACCGCATCCCAATGGTATGGGGGGATTATTCAAGAATTAATCAGTGGATTTGATTTACAAGTAAACCGTCGTAGTTGGTTGCGCGAACGGGAAGATTTATCACCAGTGCAACGCTTGGGTGAGTTTATTGAGAATGTTTTGCTAACACAAATTCAGCAAAAAATTGTTATTTTTATTGATGAAATTGATAGCGTTCTTAGTTTAAATTTTCCCACAGATGAATTTTTTGCTTTGATTCGTCACTGCTACGATAAAAGGGCAAGCAACCCAGAATATAAAAGACTGTCTTTTGCATTATTGGGTGTAGCGACACCTGCTGATTTAATTCAAGATGAAAATGCGACTCCCTTTAATATTGGTCGAACGATTGAATTAAAAGGGTTTCAATTGCACGAGAGTTTTAGTTTGATGCAGGGTTTGGTTGAAAAAGTCAGCAATCCTGAAGCTGTTTTCAAAGAAGTGCTGTATTGGACTGGGGGACAACCATTTTTAACTCAAAAACTTTGTTGGTTGATTTCCCAGGAACCTGAGATGCAAACACCACAATCTATCAAGCAGTTAGTCAGAAAGCGCATAATTGAGAATTGGGAATCTCAGGATGAACCGGAGCATTTACGGACAATTCGCGATCGCATTCTCAGAAATTCCCGTTCCAGCACATCTTTGCTGTTATTGTATAAAAAAATTTTGCAGCAAGGGGCAATACCCGCGAATAATTCTAACACATACCTGCAATTGCGTCTCTCTGGCTTAGTAAATCTGCACCAAGGGAAACTAATTGTTAAAAATCCTATATATAAAACAATTTTTGATTTAAAATGGCTAAAAAAACAGTTAAATAACCAAAATGAGTATAAAACTGCTCTCCCACTGTGGCAAGTAGCTGTAGCCAATTTCGCCATTACCAGTATAGTTATTGCTATCAGAACTCTTGGTTTTTTGCAAGTATGGGAACTGCAAGCTTACGATCAACTGATGCGATCGCGACTTGATGAAGGTATAGATAAACGGTTGTTATTAGTTACCATCACAGAAGAAGATGTCCAGTCCCAACCAATTACAGAACGAAAAGCTGCTTCCTTGTCTGAGCGTTCTTTTGCACAATTACTAACAAAACTAGAACAGTCAAAACCGCGAGCGATCGGGTTGGATATCTATCGAGAAACTCCTCTGGAAGCAGAACATAAAACTTTAGCTGAAAAGATAAAAAATAGCAATAATCTCTTTATGATTTGTCGCTATGGAAAACCTGGTATTAAACCTCCTCCAGAAGTATCAAAACACGGTCAAGGCTTTAATAATGTAAAACTTGACTCTGATGCTGTTCTCCGTCGGCAAATATTAGCTGTAGATTCTGCATCTCCCTGTGAAAGCAAATATTCCTTTGGCTGGAAGCTTGCAGTTAGTTACTTAGCTGAAGCAGGAATTAAGCAAGAATTTACACCAGATAATTACTTAAAATTGGGTCAAGTCGTATTTAAAACTTTAGAGAAAAATACAGGCGGCTACCACAATATTAATGCTAGCGGTCATCAAATATTACTCAATTATCGCGCCTCAGAAGAGATTGCAGAAAAAGTGACTCTCCAAGAAATTCTCAGCAATCAATTTAATAGGAATTTAATCAAAAATCGTATTGTTATTGTTGGTACTACAGACCCCAGTTTTAATGACCATCATTGGCACACGCCCTACAGTGGTGGTTATTTTTCAGTTAAAACTATGACAGGTGTGGAAATTCAAGCACACATTGTTAGTCAAATTCTTAGTACAGTATTGGATAAACGACCGTTAATTTGGTCGTGGTCAAAACCAATTGAAACGATGTGGATTTGGGGTTGGTCGTTAGTAGGAGGTTTGCTAGCTTGGCGTTTGATGTCACTGCGTCTAATTTTACTGGGGGGAGGAGTGGCTTTGAGTGTTTTATATGCAATTTGTTGGGGTTTACTGACTTTTATGGGTGGTTGGATACCTTTAGTTTCCTCTGCTTTAGCATTGGTGGCTGTTGAAAGTAGTTTAGTTATTTATAGATATAAAAAATTTGAAAGAAGTAATTAACCACAGATGGACAATAAATAAAAGTGTTTCCTCTGTCTTCCCGAGCCAGTGCGGTGCGGTGAGTCCAGCGCTCTTCGGAGGGTTTCCCTCCGCAGGCGACTGGCGAACCCGAAGGGGGGTTCCCCCCGCCCTTGCAACTGGCGTCCCTTTTTAGGGGGGAATGAGGGGGGTGAACACAGATGAAATACAGATAGATTTAGACTAGGAAAAGCTATAAAGTAATTATTTAGCAAAAAACAAGCATATAAAATGTTGCGAACTATTAATTATTTTTTATTTTATTATGATTCTGGAAACAACTTATACAATTTTCTAGATACCAATGATAATGTAATAGTCACAGTAAAATTACTCAAATAAAATTCTGTTGAAACTGACATCTTCACCATTCTCAACAAGAGCCAGAGGCTCTTATTATCGTTACCAGGTTCAACCTGGTAACGAGGTTTTGGTGGGCTGCTGCCTCGTGATGATTGCAATGGTGTGCAAGATATCAGTTGAACGCTTTTTAAGAATTAGCTGTATATAAAAAATTTATAATTATTTGCTCTAGCGTCAAATCTGAGGGAAGCTGATGAAAAGTAGCGACAATAGTCTTTTATTATGTAGAGATAATACTTTTATTTTATTAATTTTAGCTAGATTATTCTTACTTTTGGGAGGATTAGCGATCGCATTCCCTCACACTAGCGCCTTAGCCCAGATTACCCCCGATGAGACTTTAGGTAATAAACGTTCAGTAATTACCCCCAATGTTGATATTAAAGGCGCTGCTGCTGACCAAATTAATGGCGGTGCAATCCAGGGAAGTAATATTTTTCACAGTTTTCGCGAATTTAATGTCAAAGATGGACAACGAGTGTATTTTGCAAATCCTTCAGGCATAAATAATATTTTGAGTCGAATCACAGGTACTGATATTTCGGATATTATGGGGACGTTGGGTGTAAATGGAAACGCAAATTTGTTTTTACTCAATCCCAACGGAATAATTTTTGGGCAAAATGCACGGTTGGATGTGGGGGCTTCGTTTGTAGCGAGTACGGCGAATGCGATTCAATTTGGCGAACAAGGTTTTTTCAGTGCAACAAATCCTGAGAATCCCTCACTACTAACAGTCAATCCTTCCGCATTTTTCTTTAATCAAATTCAACCTGGAAGGATTGAAAACAGGTCAACCACACCAGCAGGATTTGACCAAGCCGGATCTAGTCTACTTGGTCTGCGGGTTCCGGATGGTCAAAGTTTGCTACTGCTAGGAGGAGATGTAGTTCTCAACGGAGGCAGATTAAATGCTGTAGGTGGTCGAGTAGAATTGGCAGGAATTGCAGGTTCGGGAACAGTAGGACTGAATATTGATGCTGACAATCTAAATCTCAGTTTCCCTGAAAATGCACAAAGAACTGATGTTTCTATCATCGATGGACGTATAGATGTAGCAACGGCTGACAAAGGCGGTAGTATTTTCATCAATGCCCAAAACTTCAAGGTTTTAGGAGACAGCCGCCTAGTGGCTGGGATTAGGCAAGGTTTAGGAACAGTTAACAGTCAGGCAGGTGATATACTCATTACTGCTGAGTCCGTTTTGCAATCAGGCTTTAGTACTATTTTCAATATCGTTGGTTCTAATGCCATTGGTAATGGCGGCAATATTACAATTCAGGCTGGTTCATTTTCTTTGATGGATGGCGCTGAATTGGTAGCGAATACCAACGGACAGGGAAATGTAGGTAATATCACGGTTCAAGTTCGCGATCGCGTCGTCTTTGATGGCATGGATAGCGAAGGATTTCCTAGTGGCATATTCAACGTTGTTAGACCAGGTGCAAAGGGTAATGCTGGAGACATCAAACTGACGGCAGGTTCCTTCTCTTTGACCAATGGCGGTCGCCTGCAAACTAATACTCGTGGAAAGGGAAATGCAGGCAATGTCATAATTCAAGTCCGCGATCGCATTTACTTCGATGCAGTAGATACAAGCGATATTAACAACTTCACTGGAGTTTTTACCGCAGTGGCGACTGATGGTGAAGGTCGAGGGGGAGATATTTATATCCAAGCGCGATCGCTGGATGTGAGAAATGGCGCTCAATTGACTGCCAATACCTTTGAGAAAGGAGATGCAGGCAATATCAAAATTGAAGTTAGCGATCGCGTCTCTTTTGATGGAGTATCCATTATTGGCAGCAGTGCTGCATCTAGTTCAGTTGGAGAATTCAAGCAAGGTGAGGCAATTCCAGCAATAGGTCAGGGGGGAAACATCGAGATTGCCGCAAAATTACTATCTGTAACTAATGGTGCTGGAATTGGTTCTAGCACAGTCAGTGGTAGTCAAGGAGATGCAGGCAAAGTAAAGATTGTCACTACTGATACAGTCACTCTACGCAATGGCGCAGGTATTACGGTAGATAGCCAAGGCAGTGGTAAGGGTGGAAATATCGAAATTCAGGCAGGTTCCCTCACCCTAGACAATCAATCCGCTGTTTCTGCCGAAACTACTAGTAATACTGGTGGTAATATCAGCTTGAAATTACAAGATTTATTGCTGCTGCGCCGTAACAGTCAAATTTCTTCCACAGCAGGCACTGCACAGCAGGATGGCAATGGTGGCAATATTACCATCAATGCACCCAAAGGCTTTATCGTCGCTTCGCCAAACGAAAACAACGATATCACCGCTAATGCATTTCAAGGTAGCGGTGGCAAGGTTACTATCAATGCTACTGGTATATTTGGACTAAAACCACGCAGTCGTCAAGAACTAGAACGCTTGCTGCAAACAAGTGACCCCATAAAACTAAACCCCAATCAGTTACCAACAAGTGATATCACCGCTATTTCCCAAACTAACCCTTCCTTAAATGGTGAGGTAAATCTCAACACACCTGATACTGACCCTAGCAGGGGAATAGAAGAATTACCAATAGATATTGTCGATGTTTCTGGATTAATTAACCAAAACCTCTGCGTTGCATCTCAAGGAAGTGAATTTATTGTTACTGGTAGAGGTGGCTTACCTGCTTCTCCCTATGGAGTTCTCAGTGCAGATACAACCTGGGAAGATTGGTGGATATCAGCACAAACTCAAACTAAACCAACACCAACAATTAATAATCCAACACCTCAAAAACAAACAGAATCTACAGCAATTATGGAAGCCCAAGGTTGGGTAACAGACGCAAATGGTAATGTGATACTCACGGCTAAACCAGTCAAGGTGACACCTAAAGGTAATTGGTTACATCCCCATGACTGTCAGATGCTGAAGGGGTAATATGATTTTGGATTTTAGATTTTGAGGACAGTGCGGTGCGGGGGTTCCCCCCGTTGAGCAACTGTCCGGGATTTTGGATTTTGGTTCATAGTTAATGGTTCATAGTTCATAGCTATTAACCATT
>JBHYDF010000315.1:0-6605 GCA_051861145.1 Nostocaceae cyanobacterium | reverse complement strand
GCACTGCCTCGGGAAGACAGAGGAATAAACTTTAGAGTGTTGTCCATCTGTGGTTAATTTCTAAAACCTGATAATTGCTGAAGAGTTTGAGAGAGTTTTTGTGTAAGTCCTATGGCGTAGAAGTTGGTTCGGGTGTAGATGTGGTTGTCTCAGTCGGTGTAGGTGTGGGTGAAGGTGTGGGTGTCTCGGTTGGTGTGGGTGAGGGACTAGATGTAGGTGTGTCAGTAGGAGTTGGTGTAGGAGTTGGTGTCGGTGATGGGGTTGGGGTGGGGTTTTCCACTGTTAAGTTAAGTTGATAATCTAGTGCCTGCGAACTTTGCGAAACAATCACAAATTCGTAATATCCGCTTTCTGGCAGTTTACCTGACCAAGAGCGTTGTTTTGAATCTTCTAATAATATATGTTGACCTGTGGGAGAATATATAGACCACAAAATTCTAGAATTTGCCTCTAGCTTCACTTCCATTAATTGATTTTGGGCTAGTTCGGCTATGAAAACTTTGCCATTTGCACCTTTAAGATTACCACTGACTGTTTTGCTGCTAGCACCAGAATCAAAGGCTACTTTCTGGAAAGCGCTTCTGGCGAGAATAGCGTTGAGTTTATCACTCACAAGCCCGTGCCAAATTTGCCCGATGGGCTGATCAATAAAATTCTTGCCTTGCTGTTCTGGAAATTGCTGTAAAAATGCTGCATCTCCTAAATCATACAAAGCACGGCTGGATACATTCAAATTGTTGACTTCCACTTTCCAGCGATCGCGATCCGCACTTCCGTAAGTACCCAGTCGCCGACGCGCTTCTGAACTCAACAGCGTTACTTTTTGCAACAATTCCTGAGCGGTATTGTCCCATTCTTTCCGCAATTCTGCATCTGCTGGCTCGTCGCTGAGGCTGCGTTTCTGCAAACTGGGATTTTTATCCCAAAATATCTGATTCACTACGTTGAAATAAAAGTTTTCATCTATACCCAAGCGTTGACGGCGATCGCGCAATCTTTCTTTACGCGCCCGTTCTTCCGGAGAATATTTTGCTAGGGGATCAACAGGTTGTTTAGTAGGACTTACTGTTGGTGTTGGTCGCGGAGTGTTATCATCTGGATCGCCAGGACGAGATGATATTAAATTATTTACTCCCCAATAACTCACACCAAAAGCACCCATAACCAACAACAGTACAAGAACGATTTTTCCGGGCGTCCACCAGGTTTTGTTTTGAGGGGGAGTGGGGAGTGTAGAGACGCGCCATGGCGCGTCTGGAGTGGGGGTGACAGCTGGGGCGACGGCTAGGGTAGCAGATGTTGGTGGTTCTGGAACCGGGATTGGGGTGGATGGTTGAGTGGGGACATAGTTATTGACGGGGGTAGGGTTAAGCGCTTGCAAGACTTGACGGGCGTTTTGATAACGTTCTCCGGGTATGGGAGAGAGCATTTTATCTAATACTGCTCCCAAAGTGGGACTAAGGTTTATTTCTCTTCGCCACTGCCAAGTTATGGTATAATTATCGATTAATTCTGACGGCTGTTTACCTGTAAGCAAAACTAGTACCGTCACCGCCAAAGCATATAAGTCACTGTGAGGTTCTACGATTCCCGCTTGCATCTGTTCCGGGGGAGCATATCCAAATTTGCCAAGTAAAGTTGCTGGTGGTGTCACCTTACCTGCATCGGGTTGGTAATATTCGGAGACGACAACAGCAGCTACTTGCTTGACACCGCCAAAGTCTATTAATACTGGTAGTTGGTCAATGTTGCGAAGGATTAAGTTATCTGGGGAGATATCGCGGTGTATCACTCCCAAAGAATGGATATATTCTAATACAGGTAAAAGTTGCTGTAACAATTGGCGGACTTCTGTTTCTGAGAAGCGCAAACCCTGTTGGAGGCGTTCATCTAACAATGAGCGGTAAGTTTTTCCTTCTACGTAATCTTGCACTAGGAAAAGGTATTCCTTACCATGCAAGCTACTGCGAAACAGTTCGCGGAAACGGGGAATTTGGGGATGTTGCAGCTTATAGAGAACAGTTGCTTCTCGTTGAAACAGTTCTTCTGCTTTTTGTAAAACGTAGGCGGTTTGAACTTGGGGGGAAAATTCTTTTAAAACACAAGATTCTCGAAAGCGGTTAATATCTTCAGCTAAATAAGTGCGTCCAAATCCTCCTTGTCCGATTTGACGCACTATTAAATAGCGATCGCCCAAAGTTTGTCCCGGTTGGATACTCTGATGTATCGGAGTATCCAACTTCTCACCGCAATGAAGACAAAAGCGGCTACTAGACGGGTTTTCGTGTCCTTTGGAGCAATAAACGGAAGTCATAGAAGAGTTAGGAGTTAGGAGTTAGGAGTTAGGAATTGGGAGTTAGAAGTTAGGGAAATTAAAGTAGAGTTACAAGTTAGGAATATAACTCATAACTCATAACTCATAACTCATAACTCATAACTCATAACTCCTAACTCTTAACTCTGTCTAATTAGCAGATTGTAGTTTACTAACTCGATCAGCTGCGATCGCATACCATATTTGACCGTATGTTCCTCGATCCAGTTTCGCATTTTCTCGCCGCTGTCCCGGAAATAATCGGTCAAATTTTCGATTTGTCTCTGTAGTAAGTTGCGCGATTGTATAATCACCTAATTGTCCGGTTTGCGCTTGCTCTACCCAAGTTTCGTAATCTTTTCCACTATAACTTCCTAGCTTTCGCCGCGCTTCTGTACTGAGATTTGCCCGTTCTATTTTATTCAGTAATTCATTCGCATCTCTGTACCATTCCTTCCGCAATGGCTCATCAGCAGGGTTAGATGTGAGGGCGCGTCCTCCTAAATTATAATTTCTAGTATAAAATATTCTATCTACTGTTTGAATAAAAAATCCTTGCGGGATTTCTAGTTCTTGGCGACGATTGGCAATTTGGCTAATACGTCTTGCTTCTTGGCTATTTGATGGTTGTGATGGTTGAGTGGGAGCATTGGAACCCTCTGGAAGTTTTGGCAATGAGATGCTGGGGATAGTAATTGATGATACAGCACTAATTACGGCATTTACCACCGCAAAAGAACCAGCGAAAATCAAGACAATTATACTTGTACCTACCAAACTGACTGCAAAAGGGCGAAGCCAAACAGGTAAAGGTAAAGTTTGAGCGATCGCCTGAGTTTTGTTGTTAAATTTAGTAGCGATCGCTTTAGCACGGTTTTTTGCTCCTGGTGCAACAACCATGGTGCGAAGTTTGGTGATATGAGGATTTACGGGTGCAGCAATCGGAGTGGATGACTGTGAATCTTTAAGGACTTGATCGGCTTTTTGATAGCGATCGCTTGGTTTATAAGCCAGCATTTTTTTTAACACTGCTTCTAGCTTGAGATTAACTTTAATTTCCTTACCCCAACGCCAAGTTCCCTGATAGCTGTCGTAGAGACTTTGCGGATCTTTACCTGTCAGCAACACCAGCGCTGTCACCGCTAAAGAATACAAATCACTATTATGAAAAGCTTTCCCTTGCCGTAACTGTTCTTCTGGGGCATAACCTTTTTTACCCAACAGCGTGCGGATTCCACCTAATTGAGTAAACCAAAAACCTTGAGAAGCAGGTAATTGCTTCACACCACCAAAATCAATCAAAATTGGCAAATTATCGGAACGCCGTAAAATCAAATTATCAGGAGAGATATCACGGTGAACGACATCTTGAGAGTGGATGTAGGACAGAACAGGTAAAATCTTTTGCAGGAGTGTAATTACTTCCTCTTCACTAAAATTTTGCCCGCGAGTTTGACGTTGTTCAAGCAAATGAAGGTAATTCTCGCCCTCTACATAGTCTTGCACCAAAAAGAAAAAATCTTTATTGCCCATTTTTGCTTGTAGAGAAGCGTGAAAACGGGGAATTTGCGGATGCTGAAGTTTTTTTAGTACATTCGCTTCTCGCTCAAATAATTCTTTCGCTTTTTTTAAATCCTTTTTTTCTTCTACTTGGGGAGCAAATTCCTTCAGCACGCACTGTTGATCTGATTGCTTGATATCCTCCGCTAAATAGGTGCGTCCAAAGCCCCCTTGCCCCAATTGCCGTACAATTCGATAACGGTTGGCAATAATTTCTCCCAAAGGAACTGGTAAAGGTTCACCGCACTGAGTGCAAAAGCGGTTACTCCCATTATTAGCGTGCTGTTTGCTGCAATAGACATGCATGGTGCTGAAGGATAGAGGGTTTTAGTTTTTATGAATAAATACAACGCGGAAAGCAGATATTACGGAGAAGCGTCTTTCTTCCAAAAGTAGGGGAAGTTTTTAGAGATAGGAAAATAGTCATCATGAACGCATACAACAAAACGAATAAAAATAAGCTTTTCTCTACAATCTCTACTCCCTACTCTCTATTTTCAAATCAGGAAAAAATGAAGGTGTTACTGAATCAAAATATGAATTTACAATTCACGCCTGTGTAGAAACGTAGCAATGCTACGTCTAATCAAGGAATTGGCATTGAACTACAAAAATGTATACAAACACAATTCATAACCAAATTCAGCAACGCCAAAATGAAGATGTATTTTCCTCACAGTAGCCGTCTCTGTACAAATTCAAAATCTAAAATCAAGAATAATCATGAAACAGCGGCGGCATCAGTGTGTAGAGACGTAACAATACTACATCTCTACTTAAGAATAGTAATCACAATTTTTTACAACCAAAACAGATATGGATACCGAATCACAACAACAGCGGGCAATTAAGGCATATACAGACTTTTTAAATACCCCCTTAGACACATTGATACAAGAGCATCTCAATACTAAAGCCGAGGATTCAGCTATGTCATTATTTCATGACATAGCTACTAGTGTACCTGCATACAAAAATTTCTTGGCAGAACAGGCAATAAATCCCGACTCTATCCAAACTTTTGCGGATTTTCAAACATTACCACCTCTTACGAAAGAAAATTACCTACAGCGTTATTCCTTAGCCAACTTGTGCCGTTACGGACAAATAGAAACGTGTGACATGATTGCGGTTTCCTCTGGTTCAACGGGAAAACCGACATTTTGGCCCCGTTTCTTTGCAGATGAAATGCAAATAGCCACACGCTTTGAGCAGATATTTCATGACAGCTTTGCTGCTGATACTAGACGTACCCTAGCGGTAATTTGTTTCACGTTAGGAACCTGGGTTGGTGGAATGTATACTACTAATTGCTGTCGCTATCTGGCCAGCAAAGGTTATCCTGTTACCGTAATTACACCAGGTAATAATAAAGAAGAAATATTTCGTGTAGTACAAGAACTGGGTACAGCTTTTGAACAGGTTGTACTGTTAGGATATCCACCATTTCTCAAGGATGTGATTGATACTGGTATTGCTCGTGGTATCGAGTGGCAAAGGTATCAAATTAAATTAGTAATGGCGGGAGAAGTGTTTAGTGAAGAATGGCGTAGTTTGGTAGCCGAAAGAGTTGGTGCTGAGCATACTTGCTACAGTTCCGCATCTCTCTATGGTACGGCGGATGCGGGTGTGTTGGGTAACGAAACACCTTTAAGTATCTGTATTCGCCGATTTTTAGCAAATAATCCAGAAGCGGCGCGTACTTTGTTCGGAGAATCGCGCTTACCCACCTTAGTACAATATGACCCCATCAGCCGCTTTTTTGAAGTCAAAGAAGGCGCTTTGCTATTTTCTGGGGATAATGGTATTCCTTTGGTGCGTTACAACATCTTGGATAATGGTGGGATAATTACTTATGATGCCATGCTGGAATTTTTAGCAGGGTACGGTTTTAATCCAGCAGCAGAATTGCAAAGTCAGGGAGGAAGAGGGGTTCGTACGCTACCTTTTGTTTACGTTTTTGGACGTTCTAATTTTACAGTTTCCTACTTTGGGGCGAATATTTATCCAGAAAATGTGACGGTAGGATTAGAACAAGCGGAAATTAGAGATTGGGTAACGGGTAAGTTCGTGATGCAGGTGAAAGAAGATGCGGACAAGAATCGATTTTTATCTGTGGTTGTAGAATTAGCGCCTGGGATAGAGGCTAGCGAAGAAAAAACACAAGTTCTAGCATCTTCTATTCTTACCCAATTGTTGCGTCTCAACAGCGAATTTGCTAACTATGTTCCTCCAGAATACCAGATGCCGCAGGTTGCATTAGCCCCAACTGGCGATTCTGAGTATTTTCCTGTGGGGGTGAAGCATCGTTATACGCGGAAGTAGTCATTAGTCATTAGTCATTAGTCATTAGTCATTAGTCATTAGTCGAATGGCACGAAGATAAGCCCTGAAATAAATTTCGGGTTATTATATGACCAGACGTGCCATGGCACGTCTCTACAACCCGTTAAAATTGACATCTTGCACCAATCTCAACAAGCCTAAAATTAGCCCGGAAATAAATTTCGGGCTTATAGCTAAGTCGGTTAAAAACCGACTCGGCAAGAGTTTTAACCCATTTTAATGGGTTTGTCCCAGACGCGAAATTTCGCGTCTCTACAGCCGGAAATTTATTTCACGGCTTATTGCAATTGGTGCAAGATATCAGTTAAAACGGGTTAAAAAGTCTAGACAGTAAGAGGATGTCTGAAAAGTTTTTAATTAGTCATATTTATTACCCAAAATCATT
>JBHYDF010000314.1:0-6660 GCA_051861145.1 Nostocaceae cyanobacterium | reverse complement strand
ACCATTAACCATTAACCATTAACCATTAACCATTAACCATTAACCATGAACCATGTTCAATCAAGAATCATTTCGTGCTGATATTCTTGCCTACTTCGGAGCTAATGCTTTAGAAGTGGAAGAATTATTGGCATACAATCAGAACGTTTTTAATTGCATCAACATCAATCATCCTGTTAAGTTTCCACTTCCACCAGAAGCTCATGTTTCAACTTGGGAAAAATACGCTCTTGAAGCTAAAGATATAGGAGCATTTGAAACGCTTAAACAGCAACTGATACAGTTTCGCTTTCCTATTCAAGCAGGTATCAGCCAAACCATACCCTACAACGCTGCTACTCGTAAGGGGATGTTGGTAGATAATATGGCTTTTGCAACTGGTTTGGTTTTGCAACAACCAGAAAAACTGCAATTGTTTGTACATCAAAGCCTAGCAGGAGCAATTCCGGTTTTGCTTGCTGGGAACCGAGAGGACTTTGTTTCTCTGGTACAGGCGCTCACCATGCGGAATGAACCATTACCAGTTCCTGCTTCTATGGGAGCGTGCATAGTCAGCGGATTTAATAACTGGGACAGAATTCGCTCCTATCGTCAACAATGGGAAAATCAAAATGGTGATAATTGTTCCGAAAGTAAATGGAAAGCCGAATTTCAGCGAATTAAACCGCAAAAAGAACTTTATCAGGATCGGTTCATTATTTTGAGCGATCGCCCATATAGCGGTGTTTCAGCAAGCGATATAGGACTTGAGGAAAGCCAATGGCGGCGCTATTCCCTAATAATTCGGCTGGAACACGAATGTACCCACTATTTCACACGTCGCTTGTTTAACTCAATGCGAAATAATATTTTCGATGAGCTAATTGCTGACTACAGGGGTATTGTTGCTGCTTGTGGATACTATCGAGCCGATTGGTTCTTACGCTTTCTAGGATTGGAATCGTTTCCAAATTACCGAGAAGGAGGGAGACTGCAAAACTATCGAGGTCAACCACCTCTTTCTGATGGAGCTTTTAAAATTCTGATGGCGTTAGTGAAAGCCGCAGCAGAGAATTTGCAGCGTTTTGATACTGAATATGCAGATGAGTTGATAAAAAGCAATATTCAACCTCTGATTTTGATGAGCTTGCCTAACTTAACCTTAGAAGAATTAGCTTCAACAGAGGGAAACCTTCGCATTCAAAAAACCTTAAAAAAATTGCAAGCAAAGTTTTATATTTAACCCAAAATAGGAAACCTGAAATTATGACTGAAGTTTTACTAAAAGAATTGAACAAAAGTGATATCGATTGGATAATCTCTACAGGTAATCCAAGACAAATACCTGCTGGTACTGTACTCATCCCAGAAGGAAAAGCTGCCGATTCCCTTCATATTTTACTGGATGGCAGCCTAACAGTTACTGTTTCTCAACCTGGAAATAATCCTCTAGCTCGTGCTTTTGCCGCAATGGAAGGTAGTGAAACTTTAGGCTATGAGATAGCTAGGTTATCAAGTGGTGAAGTAGTCGGAGAAATTCCATTTGTGAATACTCGTCCAGTAGCCACAACTGTTAAGGCTATTGAAAATTCGCTGGTGATGTCGATTCCTCCGCAGCAATTGGTAGCAAAATTACAACAGGACGTAGGTTTTGCTGCGCGTTTTTATCGAGCGATCGCCATTCTGTTTGCCGACAGACTACAAAATATAATTAATCAATTTGGTCGTACTAACCTTGCACAAGGTCAACCACTGAAAGATGTGCTGTGTGTTTTGGGGGAATTGTATGATAGTGATATCGATTGGATGATGGCAACAGGAACTCAGCAAAAAATTGCTGCTAACACCGTACTTATCCATGAAGGAGGGCCTGTAGATGGACTGTATATCCTCCTGAGTGGAACAATGTCACTGTCTATTTCTTTTGATGAACGTAATCCTTTAGCTCGTGCTTTTGCAGCTATTGAAGGAGGTGAAATTTGTGGTCGAGAAATAGCCAGATTATCAAAAGGCGAAATCGTGGGAGAAACACCCTTTATTGATGGTCGCTTACCTTCTGCAACTGTCAAAGCTATTGAAGACTCTCTAATGTTGTTGATTCCCCGACAGCAATTGGCAGCAAAATTACAGCAAGATATAGGATTCACATCTCGTTTTTATCGAGTGATTACTACTTTACTTTCCCATAGATTGCAAGGAATTTACAGTCGAATTGGTTATAGCAAACGTGTTTACAGTCAAGGTCAGTCACTAGATGAAAATATTGAATATGAAGATGAATTAGAACTCAATATTTTAGAGCGTGTGGCACTGGCTGGAAAAAGATTTGATTGGATGCAGGAACGTTTAAGAGTAAGTTAAATTTCTTACATCTTGCACCAAGCGCCTTGAACTAAAGTTCCGGCTTAAAGCTAAAACCCATTAAAATGGGTTAAAACTTACAGCCCGGAATTTTAATTCAGGGCGGGATATTGGGCAGGTGCAAGAAATGAGATCCCTTACCCTTTAACTTGTATTCAATAGTGACTAAATTTACTCACAACCTAGCTCTAGTTTTAGTCCATTTTAATGGACTTCTGCTATGAGCCTGGGACTTACAGTCCCAGGCGGACTGTAATAATTGTGACTTATATTTTTCTCAGTGCAAGATGTAAGAAAATTTACTGTAGTTAGCTTTATAATTTTCCAATGTCTTTAGATATGAAAAAACAACACTGATGTGTAAATTTTGAAGCTAAAAAATCGTGAGTCTGATCGAAAGATTTTGCATTGTATGTAGATAATATAATTCCTAGGATATTAAGTAAAAGCTCAAAATTCCCTATTCCCTATTCCCTATTCCCTATTCCCTTTTACTTGCTACTAACTTACCTCTGTAATGTGATTCTAAATGTTAAACCAAAAGCAGAGCCTGTTCCGACAAGAATCCCTAGAGCGTTTATCCTCTCCTGAGAGACTAGACGAACTTATGCAGGTAGCCAGCCCCAAAAGTTGGCTACCATTAGTTGCTTTGGGTTCATTAGTTGCAGGAGGTATTGGTTGGAGTATTCATGGACGCATTCCCATCACTGTTGAAGGTCGAGGAGTAATCATTTATCCACGCAAAGTTGTACCTCTGCAATCAAAAAGTTCAGGACAGTTACTTGCTTTAAATGTCAAGGCTGGGGATGTTGTCAAAAAAGGACAGGTGCTGGCGACAATTGACCAAGTTGAACTCCGCAAGCAATTGCAGCAGCAGCAAGCTAAACTCGCAGAATTAGAGTCACACGATAAAGCCGTTGATTCATTGCAAGGATTGCGAACGGAACAGGAGAAACTCTCTACGCAGCAACAAAGGCTGTATTTCCAGCAACGTATTCGGGAACTTCAAGCCTTAACACCTGTGCTGAAAGTCAAAGGTAATGATTCTATTCAGCAACAACGGCGATATCTCCAGCAACGTATTTGGCAAGCCAAGGCTTTAACTAAGATTTACAAGCAGAGAATGCAAATCCGCCAAAAACTATTTGAGGAAGAAAGGGCGGTTTCAAGTGATGTTGCTTTGGAAGCAAAACAGGAATATTTACAAAATCTACAAACAATTTCTGAACTCCAAACCCAGTTAAAAGAACTGGATGTAAAGGAAACAGAACAAGAAAAAGTTTATAGTGAAAACCTTAGTACAATTTCTGACTTGCAAGCGCAACTTAAACAGTTGGACAGCAAACAAGCATCTTTAGCTCAACAAGACTTAGAAAATGCTACTGCTCGGAAAAAAGAAATTCAAGAAGTCAAACGAGAAATTGCTCAATTAAAATTGCAACTACATAATAATAGTCTAATTATTAGTCAGCATGAAGGACGCATTCTAGAACTTACCGTTACTCCTGGACAGGTTGTCAATGCAGGAACCCGTTTAGGAACCATAAATGAGGAGAATCCATCTGACAAACTAGTAGGTATCAGTTATTTTCCAATTGGGGAAGGTAAGAAAATTCAACCGGGTATGACTATTCAAATTACCCCCGAAACCGTGAAGCGGGAGCGCTTTGGCGGTATCGTTGGTAATGTTACCAATGTCTCAGCATTTCCCATCACTAAGGAGGGCGCTGCTAGTGTGGTAGGCAATTCAGAAGTGGTGGAAGGTCTGGTATCTAAGAATCAAGAAGGAGTAATGCAAGTATTTGCTGACCTAGAACAGAATTCTACAACCCCGACTGGTTATAATTGGTCTTCTTCTGAGGGACCAAACCTGAAAGTTTCTTCTGGAACTACCACTGTTGTGCGAGTCAAGGTGGAAGAACGCGCTCCTATTACCTTTGTTTTACCTATCTTGAGGGAATTCAGTGGTATCTACTAATCCGACGTTACCTAAACCTATTCGTCTTTGGCAGCTTTTACAAAAGCTGCTACTACGTAGTGCTGTGCGGCGCGTCAAGACACCCACTCTTCTGCAAATGGAAGCTGTGGAATGTGGAGCTGCTGCTTTGGGTATCATTCTGGGTTACTACGGACGAATTGTACCACTGGCACAATTGCGTCGAGAGTGCGGCGTTTCTCGCGATGGTAGTAAGGCGTCTAATATGCTCAAAGCTGCTAGAAACTACGGACTTCAGGCGAAAGGCTTTAAGAAGGAACTCAATCAATTGCTTAATCTGCACCCTCCTTACATTGTGTTCTGGAATTTCAACCACTTCCTAGTAGTAGAAGGATGGAGCAAAGAACGGGTTTATCTCAATGACCCCGCCACCGGACCACGGAGTGTTTCCCTCAAGGAGTTTGATGAAGGGTATACCGGAGTGGTGTTAGTGATGGAACCAAGTCCGGAGTTTGTCAAAGGTGGTCGTAAACCCAGCATGTTAAGAGCGTTGTGGGAACGATTGCAAGGGGCTATAGGTGCTTTGTTTTACTGTCTGGTTGCGGGATTTTTCTTAACTATTGTCGGAATGGTTATACCCGTATTCAGCCAAATATTTGTAGATGACATCTTGGTGCAGCAACGACAACACTGGCTGCGTCCACTGCTTTTGGCAATGGCGATCGCCGCAGTACTGCAAGGGTTACTAACGCTACTGCGGTTACGCTACCTACGTCGCCTAAAAGTTAAGCTGGCTGTTGGATTATCTAGCCGCTTTCTTTGGCACATCCTCCACTTACCTGTAAGTTTTTACGCCCAAAGATTTGCTGGAGAAATTAGTAACCGCACCACTCTCAATGACCAAGTTGCTGATATCCTTTCGGGAAAATTAGCAACTACTGCCATTGATGCAGTCATGGTCATTTTTTATGCTTTAGTCATGTTCCAATATGACTGGATACTGACCTTAATTATGGTCAATTTTGCTGCTGTGAATGTCCTAACATTACAGTGGATTTCCCGTCAACGTGTAGACGCTAATCAAAGATTGATACAAGAGTATGGCAAAGCTGCTGGCGTTTCTATTTCAGCTCTCCAAAGTATTGAAACCTTGAAAGCATCTGGATTGGAGTCAGATATCTTTTCCCGGTGGTCAGGTTACTATACCAAAGCAATTCATTCTCAGCAGGAACTAGGAGTAACAAATCAGACATTCTCCGTTTTACCTAGCCTTCTGTCTGCCCTTTCCTCTATGCTCTTGTTGGTTGTCGGTGGTTTGCGAGTGATGGATGGACACCTCAGTATCGGAATGCTCATTGCCTTCCAAGGTCTGATGCAGAGCTTCCAAGAACCTGTAAATAATCTCGTCAATTTTGGCAGTACTCTCCAAGAACTAGAGGGCAATTTAATTCGCTTAGATGATGTGCTGGATTACCCAGTAGAAGAGGAGACGAGGGAGCCAGCGCGTGGCTCTGGTCGAGACAGTTCTAGTGACTGGCTTGGACAAGGGGACGAACTTCCCCCCTCCTCCTCTCCTCTTGTCTCCCCCTCCCTTTGTCCAAAATTACAGGGGTATGTGGAATTGCGAAATGTCACATTTGGCTATAGTCGCCTCGAACCTCCACTAATTGAAAACTTGAGCTTCTCAATTAAACCCGGACAGCGAGTAGCTTTGGTAGGTGGGAGCGGTTCTGGTAAGTCTACCATCACCAAACTCTTAAGCGGACTTTACAAACCTTGGGTAGGAGAAATTCTGTTTGATGGTAAACCCAAAGAGCAAATTTCCCAACAAGTACTAACTAATTCTGTTGCAATGGTGGAACAAGAAATTCTTTTGTTTGGTGGAACTGTTAGAGACAATTTAACCTTGTGGGATGCCACAATACCAGACAAAAATCTGATCCGAGCTTGTCAGGATGCAGTGATTGACGATGTAGTTCTCTCAATGTCTGGAGGTTTCGATGCAGAACTAATAGAAGGTGCTGCTAATTTAAGTGGAGGTCAACGACAGCGTTTAGAAATTGCCCGTGCTTTGGTAAACAACCCTTCTATCCTGATTATGGATGAAGCGACCAGCGCCTTAGATGCAGAGACAGAAAAAATTATTGACGAGAATCTGCGGCGACGGGGATGTACCTGCGTTATTGTGGCACACCGCTTAAGCACCATTCGAGATAGTGATGAAATTATCGTCTTGGAAGGAGGAAAGGTAGTGCAACGAGGCACTCATCAACAGTTATGGCAAGTTGAGGGTGTGTACTCACGGTTAATCCGTGCGGAGGGATGAAGAGGGGCATTGGGCATTGGGCATTGGGCATTGGGCATTGGGCATTGGGCATTGGGCA
>JBHYDF010000313.1:0-6662 GCA_051861145.1 Nostocaceae cyanobacterium | reverse complement strand
AACCATTAACCATTAACCATTAACCATTAACCATTAACCATTAACCATTAACTAAGATATGAAAAGAATTGAAGTTGAAAAGAGAACGATTTTGATTGGTTTAGCAGGTAGTCATGGCTATGGTTTAAATCGTCCAGATTCAGATTATGACTATCGGGGAGTATTTATCGCTCCCAAAAAATATTACTTGGGATTTGACCATGTAGAACAAAAAGATAGTGGTTGGGATGAACCCGGAATATTTCCATTTATCGATGGAAACAAAGACACGGTAATATATGAAGTAAGAAAAATTATCCAGTTGTTAGCAGGAGCAAATCCTAATGTTTTAGAATTGCTTTGGTTAAATGAATATCCTGTCTTAACACCAGTAGGACAACACTTAATTAACCACAGAAAATTATTTTTGAGTAAGAAAGTAAAACATACTTACTCTGGTTATGCTTTTGCCCAAATCAAAAAAATGGAAACCCATCGCAAATGGTTATTAAATCCCCCGCAAAAGAAGCCACTACCATCTGATTTTAGTATCGAAAACGAATCACCATTAACCAAAGAAGAACTAAATGCTTTTTTGGAATATTTATATAATTTAATTAGAGGCAAGATTGAATATTTAGAAGAAGCAGAACAATTATATAAACTGCTGACAGCGGATGTTGATTTCAAAGCTGTGCTGAAACAATATACATTACCCGATGAAATCTTAGAATATACCCAAAATCTAACCAATAGCCGTAAGGACTTTATTCGCTTGCTGCAAAAAAGTCAAAGCTATCAAATAGCTTTACGAGAATGGAAAGCTTATTTATCGTGGCAAGAAAATAGAAATCCTGCAAGGGCGGAAATGGAAAGAAAATCAGGTTTTGACCTCAAGCACGGGATGCACTGCATTAGATTATTACGTAGCGGACTGGAAATATTGCGGACAGGAGAATTGATTGTAGATAGAAGAATAGCTGGAGATGTCGATAATTTAAAGGCAATACTCAGAGGTGATTATTCTTACGAACAGGTAATGAAAATGGCAGAAGATTTAGTAGCAGAAATGGATAAAGTTTATGAACAATCAACCCTGTCTGACAGACCTGATTTAGAGCAAATTAATGAATTGTGTATAGAATTAGTGGAAATGCAGAAGTGGTAAGTCATTAGTCATTAGTCATTAGTCCTTTGTCCTTTGTCCTTTGTCATTAGTCATTTGTCCTTTGTTTTTACCAATGACCAATGACTAATGACTAATGACCAATGACTAATAAAGCATTTTGACTAAATCAGCAAAGCCATAAATACTGACAAAAAGCAATAACAATGCTGTGATTTGGGTGACGCGCGTCTGGGGTGAAGGGGCGATCGCTTCCCGAACTAAGATGGAAATCGATGCACCAACTACAAAACTTAAGCCCAATACTAAATAAGGTGTTTCTGTAGGTAAAAAAGTAGAAACCCCCAACATAGCGATCGCTAGCATCAACATCAATAGTTCTACAAACCGGGGCGGATTATATTGACTAGATAATATTACAGAGTTTAACAAAAAGCGCCAACTTCTCATAACAAATCCTCAATACTGAGTTAGGAGTGAGGAGTGAGGAGTTAGGAGTTATGAGTTATGAGTTATGAGTTATGAGTTATGAGTTATGAGTTATGAGTTATGAATCATTATTATTTCTAACTCCTCATTATGAACTTCTAACTCTTGACTTTTAACTCCTCACTCCTAACTCCTAACTCCTAACTCCTCACTCCTAACTCCTAACTCCTAACTCCTAACTCCTAACTCCTAACTCCTAACTTTCATTCCTGTACCATTTGTTTGAGCGGAATCTTCTAATTCCACGCCAAATACACGCGCAAACGCTTTTTCTACCTTATATCCAGAATCAATAGACTCTAAGGGATCTTTCCGCAGTCGGTGACGTAAACTCAGTGTAATTACGCGACGAATATCATCAACTGTTACTTCGGTACGCCCTTCAAAAGCGGCTAAAGCTTTAGCGGCGCGGTTGGTAACGATGTCTCCTCGCAAACCATCCACATCTAGTTCTGAACACACTTCGGAAATTTTCACCCGCAGGTCATAATCAATGGTTACTGAGGGTAAAAGCTGTTGGGCTTTGACAATACGCTGTTGGAGTTCTTCTTGTTGAGGTTTGTATTTTTCAAGAAATTCTGGGGGATTTTGGTCAAACTCTGACCTTTGTTCCACAATTTGCACTCGCAGCACTGGTTCTTTGACCGTATGAATTTCGGCGTGCATTCCGAAACGGTCGAGTAGCTGGGGACGCAATTCGCCTTCTTCTGGGTTCCCGGAACCGACGAGAACAAAACGCGCCGGGTGACGGATAGAAATACCTTCCCGTTCAACCGTGTTCCAGCCACTAGCAGCGGAGTCTAACAGTACATCTACTAGGTGGTCATCTAAAAGGTTGACCTCATCCACGTAGAGAATACCCCGGTTTGCTTTTGCTAAAAGTCCCGGTTCAAAGGCTTTCACACCTTCCGCTAAAGCTTTTTCTATGTCGATTGTGCCGCAAACTCGGTCTTCTGTAGCACCCAGTGGTAAATCTACCATGATGACTTTTTTATGGTCGGTGGGAATATCCTCCCCGTTTTCTAACTTTTGGCGAATTTCATCACTCATCAAATCGGGGTCGCTGGGGTGACTATTGAAGGGGTCATTAGCAACCACGGGTATTTCTGGTAACAAGTCAGCCAACGCTCGGATAGCTGTAGATTTACCAGTACCGCGATCGCCCATAATCATTACACCACCGATTTTCGGATCAATCACGTTCAAAATCAGAGCCAGTTTCATTTCTTCCTGACCCACAATCGCCGTAAATGGAAATACCACGCGACGCGCAGCAGCGGTAGTAACAGCTGTAGAACTCACTAAATTACCTTTATCAATATTTTTCTTATTACCGTTTTTTATTGTGCCATAGGTCGGGAGTGGGGAGTAGGGAATTGGGAATTGGGCATTGGGCAATAAAATGCTTTTTTTGATAAGGGCGGGCTGTCCGGCCCACCCCACAAGAGATTTATTGTTATTGTTCTTGTAGGGTGGGCGTCTGGCCCGCCCTATTTTTACGGGATTTTTAGACGTGATAAATCCCGTCTCTATTCAGAAATTAAAATTATTAGTTGACTTTTCCGTGAATTTGCTGATATGTTATTTTTATGATGGGAAAAGAGTGCGCCCATATATAACGTAATTCTAAAAATTAAACTGGGTAAATCAAGCTGAGTGAGAAAACCCAACCGATAAATACTAATTCAGCTTGCTGTGTTCGCCTCAATATTACAGCCATTTTCAGGTAAATAGACCACACGATATTGTGCGATTGTGGGTATTTGTTTTGTTTCAATCTCGAATTATGGCGTTGCTGAATTTGGGTATGAAATTCAAAAATCAAATATTCTAAACTCTTATTCTCTGCGGCTGGTGCGCGACGCCAGTTCGCTCAAGTCGGGAGACCCGCCCACGCGACTGGCTCCTCTCTTGTGAGGTAAATTCATAACGAATAATCAGCAAAGAAAACTTGTTTTACCCGTCTTGATTTTCTGCCATTTGTTGAACACTGGCGAGGAGTTGCCTAACTTTCTCAGCGTCAGGTGATTTAAGGCGCTGCAATATCTCTAAAGCTGGTTGCAAATATTCTATCGCTTTGGTGTATTCACCCTGCTGCTGTGCCAAGTATCCTAAACACCATAAAGTCATCGCTTTTCCTTGAACATTACCAATGCGTTCAGTTAATTCCAACGACTGGTTGAAAAGTGCGATCGCTTCATCCACATCGCCACGCTTGGCGTAAATAATTGCAAGTTGGTGCAAAGTCGCTGCTTTTCCTTGAACATCACCAATGCGTTCAGTTATTTCCAAGGACTGGTTGAAAAGTGCGATCGCTTCATCCACATCGCCACGCTTGGCGTAAAAGTGAATTACATAATCTGTGCATAGTGCTGATTTTTGACCAATTTGAAAAATTCTTCTTTATTTATCAATCTTTCGAGCAAAGAAGGCAATTTTTTGAATTTTTAGGAGACTGTCTTAACATTTTGGGTGTAAAGCTGATTTTATGTTTGCAGGAAGATTACCTGCATTATTTACTAGAATGTAATTCTCTCTCGAATATGAGTATTATCAGCAATGATATTCTCAGTAAAAATATTCTTTATCAGTTAGAAAATTTGACACCCACTTATGCTAAATCACTGATAAAAACTTTAACAGAACAATCTAATTTTCAAATAGAACCTGCATTAATAGAGAAATTAATCCAAGATTTAGCATTTAATAAATTAGGTGAAATACGTCCCATAGAGTTGCAGGTAGTTGGAGCGCAACTTCAAACGGAGAATATTACAACTCTAACTGAGTATCAAAAACATGGTTCCAAGGAAGAATTAGTTAAGCGATATATAGAAGAAGTAGTTCAAGACTGCGGTGCTGAAAATAAGCAAATTGCTGATTTTTTGTTGTACTTGCTCGCAAAATAAAAAAACAATTTTCTTTTAAAAAAAGAGCCTGACTTAGAAAAGACTTTGAGGTTGTTCACAAAAGTTTTTTTGCCACAAACCAGTCAGTTAAATTTAGTATTGCAAATTTTTGTCGAATCAGGAATATTAATGCTTTTGCCAGAAAAATCTGTGTAGTGTTAATATTTGTTAAATATTTATTAAGCAGTTTGGATTAATAAACTACAAAAAGTAAAATACAATAAACATCTTGGAGAAGTCAATTTTGTGAAAATAAACCACAGAGAAGCGCAGATGGGCTAAATCTGTGTATATCTGCGCACATTTGTAGTTTTAAATTTTCTTAAACTTGATTTTTGCAATCAGTTTTATGATTGAAATAAGTAAACATAATTAAATTAAATATACCTAAGCTAATGGGCATATATTTAGTGTTAATGGTTAATGGTTAATGGTTAATGGTTAATGGTTAAGGCCATATTGAAAATTAACAATTAGCAATTAACTATGAACCATGAACCATGAACTATGAACCATGAACTATGAACCATGAACCATGAACCATGAACCATGAACCATGAACCATGAACCATGAACCATGAACCATGAACCATGAAAAGTTTTAATAAAATTATATAAATTGGATGATTTTTTATTGATAATTTTATATTAAGACTTGATTATTATCATCCAAATAAACCTGCTCAAAGGAGTAAAAGCTGTTATGAATGACCAATAAGTTCAAACAGCAATTTCTCAATGATTTGATCCCATCTAAGTATAGGAAGGCAACACATTTCCTCTGCATTAAGAGACTTTGTGCATAAGCGGTATAGGTAAGGCACTTATAACTACTACAGCTACCTTAAAACAATCAGGAGTAGCAGTGATGAACCAAAATCAGGTGGAACTCTACCAACGCATACAGAAGTTTTCTCTAGACGATCCAGATGGTGAATTCTCATTCAGCAAGCGGCTGACGCAGTTTAATCACTGGAATGCTAAATACACTCAACGGGTAACAGATGAATACAAGATTAGCTTTGAGCGTGACGTACATTTTGTATCAATGAATGCCCAACACAATTGGTTTTTGTCTAATTACCCAATGAAACTTTTGCCGCAACTTTACTTGAATCAAAAAGCACTACTTGCGTTATTGTTTCTTTTTGGACTATCAGTTATAAGTTTTCACCTTAAACTGTGGGTAAATGTGAGCAAGCCGCAGAACTTCACAATTATACAATTGTTGACTTTCTATATTTTGCTAGCAATTGCCGCGATTATGATTGCTTTAATTTTGCGTAATTCTCTGAGAGAACCACCAGAAAATCCTAAAGAGGAATTTCCTTCCTTAAATCTCTATGAAACAGCTTATTTAGCAGGTGGACGACAACGAACAGTTGATACAGCGATCGCCTATCTTGTTCAGCACGGGTATTTACAACCACATCCAGAAACGCGATCGCTAGATTTGAAAAACCCTTTACCAGAAAACAGCCATCCTTTAGAAAAAGAAATTTCGCTAGCTGTAAGATTTAACGGAAACATCAATCAAATCAGACTTTCTGTAACACGCGCTACATTCCCAATCTATAACCGTTTGGTCAATTTCGGTTTGCTGGTATCTTTAGATAAAGCCAAAAGCATACAGCTATGGTCTGCATTGCCTGTGTTTGTCCTATTATTTTTGAACATAGGCATGATTATCACCGCAATTTTCCAACACAAACCGCTCAACTTGTTGATTTTGTTCTGCATTCTTAGCGCCATCATTGGTTGTAGCTTTTTATTTTTGCCAGTATCTCGAAGCAATTATGGCGATCGCACCTTAGAAAAACTTCGCGCCAATCATCTCAACCTCAAGCAAAAGGCTACAGATAGCAACCAACTAATACAGGCATTTTCCTTATTTGGCACAAAAGCATTAGCCGATAGTCCTTTAAATAAATTGCAACAAGTATTAGTTTCTTCTCCCATATATAATAGTGGTCTGTGCCTACAGCGATGGGTGAGTTACATTGGTTGCTCAATAGTCATTAGTCAATAGTCATTAGTCATTGGTCATTAGTCATTAGTCATTGGTCCGACCGCTTTGTACAAATGACAAATGACTATTGACTAATAGACCCGTCCGAAATATAAAATGGGTACAAAAAAGTGGTAGAAAAGGAAATTGA
>JBHYDF010000312.1:0-6754 GCA_051861145.1 Nostocaceae cyanobacterium | reverse complement strand
CCGCTCTGATTTAGGAGACAAGCAAGGGGCTATTGCTGATTTCAACTCTGCTATCAAAATTAATCCCAACTATGCCCTAGCCTACTACAATCGGGGTACAACCCGCTCTGATTTAGGAGACAAGCAAGGGGCTATTGCTGATTTCAACTCTGCCATCAAAATTAATCCCAACTATGCCCAAGCCTATGGAAACCGGGGTTTAGCCCGCGCTGATTTAGGAGACAAGCAAGGGGCTATTGCTGATTACAATACTGCCATCAAAATTAATCCCAACAATGCCAACGACTACAACAACCGGGGTACAGCCCGCGCTGGATTAGGAGACAAGCAAGGGGCTATTGCTGATTACAATACTGCCATCAAAATTAATCCCAACAATGTTAATGCCTACGTAAGGAGGGGTTCTTCCCGCGCCGAATTAGGAGACAAGCAAGGGGCTATTGCTGATTACAATCAGGTTCTCAAAATTAATCCCAATTATGCCGAAACCTACGGCCTTAGAGGTATTGTACGCACCCAATTAGGAGACAAGCAAGGAGGAATTGCAGATTTGCAGAAAGCTGCTGAACTGTTTCGACAACAAGGAAAAACGGTTGATTATCAAAAAGCACTGGAGTTGATTAGAATACTTCAGCAGTAGGGTACTAACAGACATAGCATTTCATCGCTTTGATGGAATTGATAGTAACGCGCAATAGCCGCCATTTTACAGCTATTTTCAGGTAAATAGACCACACCTGTAGGGGCGGGTTTAGCAAATATCCTTTCAAATTTAGTTAGAGATTGAAACAAAACAAAGACCCACGAAAAATTGTGGTTCAAACAAATAAATGCGATCGCACCCGCAACACATCGCGATCGCATTATCTCAGAGCGCACCAGTAAATGAAAAATGGGGCGATCGCATTCACTTTGATCAAAAAAGCGATCGCGCTTTTGGCAAACCTTAATTTACATCTTGCACCTGAAAAACATCGCATCACAAAAATCACTACGTATTTACAGTTTTTTCGCCTTCGTTTAGATCCGCCTGGGACTATAAGTCCCAGTCTCATAGCACGCATTCCTCTTTAAGAGGACTGATTAAACAAGTTTAAAGCTTGTAATATTTATCATGCTTTATCTCTTGTTTAGCGGCTTATACTTAAAGGTGCAAGATATGTGTTAACGCAAAGGCAAGTAGCGAATCTGTCCTTCCCATTCGTTTTCTAAACTGCATTCTGCAAGCAGCAGGATATCCGCGATCGCTTGACCAACTGGAACATCGAAACTAACTTCAAATACTCCTGGCATCGTTAAATTCTTAACTACTCGTTCATAAGCAAATTGGGTAATTGTTGCAACATCATGGGTTAACAAAACGCGATTTTCTTCTGCTGCCCACGCTAAAACAGTCGGATCGTCTGCACCGCTTAAGCCTACATCTTGGAGTCGAACAATATCCAGGTCTGGTTTCTGACGTAATATTCCTCGAACAATGTTGTTATTAAAATTTTCATCTGCTAGAAAGCGCAACATGGTGCTACTATTTTGATTGTCGAGCCATGAGGCGATCGCGCAGACCATGCGGATCAAATCTACGCTCGTTGTATTTCCGAGTTTCGCTAGCGTGTTGCTGTTGCTGCTGTAGATACACTTCTACTTCATCTTGATGCCGCAGATAGTATCCAATCACCGCATAGACATCTGCTAATTGTAGTGAGGTATAACGCTGAACAATCTCCTCCGCAGTTGCTCCTTGCTTGAACGCAGCCACAACTGTATCCAGTGGAATTCGCGTTCCACCAATCCGCACTACTCCATTATCATCAACAGCCAAGGGGATTGGTTCAACTGTAATTGTTAGTGTCATCACTTATTTTTACCATCTTTTTTCAATGCTACCAAGATTATCAACTATAATCCCAGAAACACCAAGCAGATGCAAAGATGGGATGATCGCTTCTTAATTTTCCCTGTAGTGGTGCGTCGCTTTTTTATTTTAGTTACAGCAGTGCAATTAAATGCGATACGCGGAGCGTAACGCCCTCTGGGCGTATCGCACCCGCAAAACATCGCGATCGCAATTTTTGGTCTATTGAGCTTATTCTGTAATTAGAAAAATTGATGATTTAAGGAAGATAATATGGGGAGCATCCCAATTTTGCATGAATAGCCAGCCAGGCACTTAAGTGCCTGTCTGAAAGCTAAAGTCCTCTACAAGAGGACTGGGAAAAGTCTTTCACAAGTATTTTATCAAAATTGGGATGCTCCCGATAATATGAGCGTTGTGATCCCAGATGATATTTTACACGCTGCTCAGATGTCGGAAGCTGAGTTAAAGCAAGAAATTGCAGTTATGCTTTTTTAAAAACAGAAGCTAACTTTAGGACAAGCAAGCCATTTTGCAGGAATGAATCAACTCCAGTTCCAACATTTGTTAGCTAGTCGGCAAATTCCCGTGCATTATGATGTTGAAGATTTAGAAGCTGACATCAAAACTTTGCGGTAATTGGGTAGATTGTGATTGTAGTCAGTAATACTTCTCCCATCAATAATCTAGCTGCTATTAACCATCTCTATCTTTAAGCTGACGTTACGACAATATAAGCTGACGTTACAACAATATAAGCTGACGTTACAACAATATAAGCTGACGTTACGACAATATAAGCTAACGTTACGACAATATAAGCTAACGTTACGACAGCATAAGCTGACGTTACGACACGATAAATTTATCAATCTGCTCAACAATGCTTTATACTAACTTGCACAGATAGAGTTGCTAATAATTCTCCTTAACTTGACACATATCAGATCCCCCCAACCCCCCTTAAAAAGGGGGGCTAAGAGAGGGAAACCCCCCTTAAAAAGGGAGGCTAAGTACAACAAAAGCACAAATTCGCAACGAATCAAATCCAGAAATACTCTGCGTTCCTCCGCGTGTACTTTGCGTTCCTCTGCGTTTAAAAACTTCTTTTTAAAGAGCGTCAAGAGATAAAAGTATTATTTAGCACACATATAAAAAACAGCTAAGTAAAAATACTAAAATAAAAGCAAAAAATTATTAGAAAAAATATAATATTTTGCCAATTATGCTGATTCAGAATGCAGCTTGAGTAGGGCAAGCTAGCTTTAGAACACTCTATAAGAAATACATCTATGGCTCGTCAAAAACGTACATCCCGGATTCTAGAAAAAGCTGAGTTCAGAACTGCCGGACTCAAAGCAATTGATCCAAACATGGATTTTGGGGATGCTCGTAACTTGAAAAATATGATACAGTTAATTGAGCAGTTACGCTCCAAGATTGATGCATATAATACCGCTCTAACCATGGTTGGTTGTTATAAAACCGAGATTGAAGAGTTAGAAAAAAACTTGAGTGAACTCTCTGAAAGAATGCTGATTGGCATAGCCTTTAAATACGGCAAAGACAGCCGCGAATATGAGATGGCGGGTGGTGTGCGTAAAAGCGATCGCGTCCGCAAAAGTAGAAAAAACCGTTTGAAAGCTGGCGCAGAAGAAGCATCTACTGACAACACTAAAACCGCGTAGTAAATAGATGGATTGAATTACAGATAAAATACTCTTTTTTGAATCGGGCGGGCTTTCCGGCCCACTCCACAAGAATAATATATCTCTTGTGGGGTGGGCGTCTCGCCCGCCCGATTTTTTGCGATACGCCAGAGGCAATACACCTGGCATCTTACACTATTCTCAACAAGAGCCAGAGGCTCTTATTCTCAACTGCCAGGTTCAACCTGGTAACGAGGTTTTGGAGACTCGCAGGAGCGATTATTGCTGCATACGTGCAAGATATCAGATACACCGGGTTCGGCGTTGCCGATTGAGGGGATGATTTTTGCCTCACGCAAAGCCGCAAAGGCGCAAAGAATCTGCTTTTGAACTTGGTCAAAAATCTCAATTCATCCCGCCAATATGCAACGCCCCGGGTTCTGTGATCTGCTTCCCATCCGATACAATCCAGACGATGCTATAAATCTACCATCAGCATCAACAGTCCTCCTCGCAATAAGTCTGGATAACAGCAAATTATGAAACTCAGCTTATGCATGATTGTCAAAAACGAAGAAAAAACACTACCCAAATGCCTTAACAGTGTCAAAAATGTGGTAGATGAAATGATAGTGCTAGATACAGGTTCTAGCGATCGCACTCCGCAGGTTGCCGAGAAATTTGGTGCGAAAGTCTACTACTTTAAATGGTGCAATGATTTCAGCGTTGCCCGAAATGAAGCTTTAAAATACGTTACCGGTGATTGGATTTTAGTTTTAGATGCAGATGAGAGTTTAACACAAAAAATTGCGCCGCAGTTGCGAGAGGCAATCCAAAGGGATGAATATCTTCTGATCAATCTCGTTCGTCAAGAAGTAAAAGCGGTACAATCTCCCTATTCCTTAGTTTCCCGTTTATTTCGCAATCATCCAAATATCCGTTTTTCCCGTCCTTATCATGCTTTGGTAGATGATAGCGTCACCGAAATTTTACGTCAGCAACCCTCTTGGCAAATAGGCTATTTGCAAGATGTGGCAATTCTGCATTCAGGATATGAAAAAAGCGCTATTACCAAAAATAACAAACACGCCAAAGCACAAGCAGCAATGGAAGAGTTTCTTGCTACTCATCCAGACGATCCTTATGTTTGTAGTAAGCTGGGTGCTTTGTATGTGGAAACAGGAAAAATACCTGAAGGCGTCGAGTTATTAGTAAGAGGAGTCGCCGCCGCAGAGGAAAACTACGATATATTATATGAACTTTACTATCATTTAGGCATTGCTTACACCCGTTTGGAAAATATCAAACAAGCTGCTGTACACTATCATGCAGCTATCAAGTTGCCTATTTATCCCATGCTTAAGTTAGGAGCATACAATAACTTGGGCAATTTACTCAAAGCAGCTGGAGATTTAAATAATGCAAAGATAGCTTACGAAACCGCTTTGAAGATTGACCGAAACTTTGCTACAGGGCATTACAATTTAGGGATGACTCTCAAGGCAATGGGTTTATTTACAGACGCGATCGCATGTTATGAAAAAGCAATTGAATTAAACCCCAACTACGCCGAAGCCTATCAAAACTTGGGGGTAGTGCTGTTGAAAATTGGCAATGTAGAAGATAGTTTAACAGCTTTTCGGCGTGCGATCGCTCTGCATGAAAAATACAACCCCCAAGAAGCGGTGCGACTGCGCCAAGGGTTGCAAGAGATGGGATTTAGTCATTAGTCATTAGTCATTGGTCATTGGTCATTAGTCATTAGTCATTAGTCATTGGTCATTGGTCATTAGTCATTGGTAAAGACTTTTGACAAAGGACAAATGACAAAGGACAAAGGACAAAGGACAAATGACAAATGACAAAGGACAAAGGACAAAGGACAAATGACAAATGACAAATGACTCACAAACGCGATTTGACAAATTTCTCCAATCTATCCATTCCCTTTTCAATAGTCGCCATGTCGGTAGCATAGGACAGACGAATGTTATCATCTGCACCAAAAGCCACACCGGGAATTACTGCTACTTGCTTTTCTTCCAGCAAGGCGTCACAGAATTCTAAGGATTTTAGTCCGGTTTTGCTGATGTCAGGGAACAAATAAAAAGCACCATCCGGTTTAGGACAACTTAATCCAGGAATGGCGTTGAGTCTTTCTAACATTACCTGTCGCCGTTTCGCAAAAGCCTGACGCATTTCTTCTACACAGTCTTGCGAATCTTCCAAAGCTGCGATCGCGCCGTATTGAGCAAAGGTACATACATTCGATGTACTGTGGCTTTGGATGGTAATTGTGGCTTTAATCAAATCCACTGGCCCTGCTAAATAACCAATGCGCCAACCTGTCATAGAATAAGCTTTGGCAAACCCGTTACTAATAATACTGCGGGCAAAAATTTCTTCTCCCAATGAAGCAATGCTGATATGCTTTGCACCGTCATAGAGAATTTTTTCATAAATCTCGTCAGAGACGACAAGAATATCTGCTTCTACTACTATGGACGCCAGTACCTGAATTTCTTCTGGCGTGTACACCATACCCGTAGGATTAGACGGAGAGTTGAGGACGAATAATTTAGTTTTTGGCGTAATAGAATTTTTCAGTTGTTCGGGAGTAATCTTATACCCTGTTTCTGCTGTTGTAGAGACAATTACTGGTGTGCCACCTGCTAGCGTCACCATTTCTGGATAGCTTAACCAGTAGGGGGCGGGGATAATTACTTCATCACCTGGTTCAATGAGAGCTAGCATTAAATTAAACAGGGAATGTTTGCCGCCATTAGTGACGATGACATTTTCTGCTTTATAATCAAGACCATTATTAGACTTTAACTTTTTAGCGATCGCTTCTCTTAACTTAGGTTCTCCAGCAGCCGGGCCATACTTAGTCTTACCTTCATCCAAGGCTTTTTGTGCAGCAGCTTTGATATGCGCTGGAGTGTCAAAATCTGGTTCGCCAGCGCTAAAACTACAAACATCAATTCCTTCTTGTTTCATCGCCTTAGCTTTGGCTGCGATCGCTAAGGTTATAGAAGGCGTCACTTGAGTTACTCGTCCTGCCAGCTTCATCGTCACTAAATTTATCCGTAAATAGGTGTAAAATACAGTCGAAGAGCGGGTTTCAATCCCAATTAAGGATTGAAATATTTCAACAAAGGCAAATTCCCACCTATTCCAGAATATCTTAGAAGGTTTGTTGGTGGTTGATGGTTAATGGTTAATGGTTAATGGTTAATGGTTAATGGTTAAT
>JBHYDF010000311.1:0-6783 GCA_051861145.1 Nostocaceae cyanobacterium | reverse complement strand
ATTGGTAGTTATTTTTGCATTATTTCATAATACATCTTGAAGTGCGGAAGATGGGGTAGAAAATTTCACCGTAGGGAATAGAACCTCCTGTGCGTTCTTCTAGACACAAAGCCGCACCGCATAATTGAAAATGGTCATTGAAGTGGTTTGCCATGCGTCCCTTTTTAAATTCCAGAGGAACTAACTGGTTGTCTTTTTCTTCCACCGCGTCGATAATGCCATTGATGAAAAGGCGATCGCTCCACACCCACTGATGTCGGTAAATTATTTTGTCACCTTCAACATACTGACCTTCGTTATCAACATTGCGGTGCAGGTGGCGACCAATGATAATATGTTCGTTATCGGCATTTTCCCCAAGTTCGTATTCCAGGAAGAAACGACGGGGGCAATATTCCCAAGCGTTCAGATAAGCTAGGGGAAGATAGAATTGTTCTTTCATTTCACGTTAGCCTCAAAACCCTTTTTAGCTGATATCTTGCACGATTCTCAATTAGCCGTGAAATAAATTTCCGGCTATGTAGAGACGCGAAATTTCGCGTCTCTACAAACCCATTAAAATGGGTTAAAACTCTTAACTAGTCGGTTTTTAACCGACTTCAGCTTGAGCGCCCGAATTTTAATTCCGGGCTAAATTTTCGGGTGATTAAGAATGGTGCAAGATGTTAGTTTTACGAGATTTTTTTAAATTTTGAGTTTTTGAATTTTGTAGCTTGCTTCCCCGCCGGGGTATTTTTAATTCCTAACTGCGTCTGTCCCATTCCCATTGCGGTTTTACGCCCTACCCCAGCAAAGAAGGCAAAATTTGCCAAAATAGTCGCGATACGCGCCGTTTCAGCCTCACTAAATCGGTAGCGTACCCAACCCTGCGCCCCAATTTCCGTACCTCCTTCCATCTTGAGTGCATAGGTTTTGAGTTCGTAGGCTGTAACCAAAGCATTCCATTCACAAGCGGGAAGATGATATTGTTCCGGTGCAAAAATATTCCATCGTCGATGCAGCGAGTTAAACACTAATTCGGGTAGCGGAAAGGTTTGTACGTTTTGATTTTGCTTGAAGCTAGTAGGAGAAAGAAAATGCATTTCGATATCGGTCAAAACTTGCACTCTTGTTGACAGCAGCCCATAATCAGCCGCACCAGCAAGTTGATGCGTTCCTGGTAGCGCGTATATATTTCGCAGTACAAACGGGAAATCTGCTAATATTAGAGGTTCGGTTTCTGACTGTTCAAATCCCCGCATCAATGGTTCAATTAAACTACCGTCTAATAACCCAATGCGGAAATAAAAATAATCTCCTACACGCACCCCACCTTGACGGCGATTTCCCAACAGTCCCGAAATAGTCAAGGGTGAATTTTGATTTGCGTGGACAGCTTCAGCAACGGATGGGTTATCTGCTGCTAGCCATTTGAGTACAAGCGCGTGCAATGCACGAGATAAAGTAGGGGGGATATCTCCCACATCCGCAGCCGCAATTTCGACAACGATTGAATATAATGTTGATGGTTTATGCGGTTGCAACGACATTTCCTGCTCCATAAAATATGACCTTTGGTAGATGAATTTCTGATGGTAATTGGTGGTATTTTTCTGCGGTTAATGTTGATTTAAAAGCTTGCCAATCATCTTTTTTAGTTACTAAATACTCACCGCGTAACTGTGCCTGACTTACCAAACTAACAGGAGGCATAACTATACGATTATAGAGCAGCATTCGAGTATCACTTGGCAAATCTAACGGGTTTAAAGGATGCAAACAGGTGTAATCACCAGATTTATTTTGCATGACTGTATCGGGAATTTTGACCGCATCAACTCTAATTTTCGCAGCCCATTTACCCAAACGTATCCAACGCGGAATTTTGATAGTTTCTGGAGCAATGATATAAGTGCGATATTGACTACCAACGGCTAATTCTTTAGCTTTTCCGTAATTAATTGGGTAATTTTTATCTGCACCTTTATCGCCAAACTGTTTTGACTTGCCATAATAAGCAACTTGAGCAGCTTTAAAGGTATTAATTTGATACGACCAATTGATAGGCTGAGCAGGAAATACATAAATTCCGGATTGATTTAGATGGAGAAGATTTTGTTCGGCACTTGCATCTAAATATGTCGGTTTTTGTGCCAATTCTCCTTGCAGTCGGTATGGTTGGGGAATGTAATGAATCGCAAAAAGTGCAAAACTTAGCCCCCAATTATGTAAATATTTTTCAGTTTCATAGAGAATTCCCATCTCCCGCGTGGCGAAAAAAACATTATCGTGTAGCGTCAACGTGCAGTGATATAAAGCCATAGCATTTTGGATTTTGGATTTTGGATTCCTCGTTACATGGCTCTGCCTTGTAACGCAATTATTTGAGGCTCTGCCTCTTTTGATTTCATAGGAGGCGGAGCCTCCACCCAATGCGTTCCCAGCCTAGAGGCTGGGAACGAGATATTTTAGATTTTAGATTTTGAATTATCAATCTAAAATCTAAAATCTAAAATCATTAATCCTTCTTACCTTTCTTTTTCAATGCTCCAAAGGATTCTGCATAGGTTTTAGTTTGTCCATATAGTGTAGTCATGGTTTCCACTAAACGCGCTTCATCTTGGTAAAGCGCGTTAATTTCATCCAGTAAATCATCTAATTGCGAACCAAAAATAAGCTTTGTTTTGCGTACAGGTTCGTCGTTGAGTAAATCATTCGCCACCTTTTCTACCTGCTGTAAAACATCACTAATCGGAGCATCTATATCACCTTTTAAAGCATCGTGCAGTGCTTGAGTAAAATGCAAATTACTAAAGATTTCGCCATCACAAAATGCAATTCCGGCTATATAATTTCGCATTGTTCCCGTGCGCGATTCTTGAGCGCCGTATCTTTTAGTACGCAGTAAGTTACCCAAAACGTAGATAAAACCTTCATAGGTAGGGTCGCGTAACGTTTCTACTGTGGGAAATGTTACCTCTGGAATAACGTGGTCTAATTCGTTGATGCTGCTTCGCATTTCCCCTGCTTCGCTCATTGTTCCACCTTCAAAGGGTGCATTGAATGTAAAACTACGATGGGACTCTTCGTAAGCGCTTAGAGAAAAAGCCGAATCTGAGTAGACTTTTGAACGTTCGGAACCGCTATCGCCGATCGCAAATCCGTAAATAATACAATCTGGACATTTTTTACATGATTTCTCGCCATTATATTCGCAGTATTTATCCTTGTCTGATGCATCAGCAGTGGTGAGATTTAAACTACGGAGTAATTCACGTCCAGCAAGTCGTTCAGGGGTGGTTTGTTTGCGCTTGAACATCACTAAACGGCTGATTTGTTTTTTGCTTTTATCTGTGGTTCCTAAACCCGCTTGTGTTCGTGCAGTGTTGAGGATTCCATCTGTTTGAAATACGGGGAATGATTGACTGTGACGCAACAGGATGAAGTGGATATACTTTCCAGATGCTAGACGAGGAAATGCGGATTGAAATTCGGGTTTTAAGGTTGTGAGAATGCTCATGATTTTGCTCCTAATAATTTCTAGCGGGTTGTAAGTTGGTGTAATACATGAAAGAATTATGCAACCACAGATGGACAATAAATAAAAGTTTTTCCTCTGTCTTCCCCCCTAAAAAGGGGGGAATGAGGGGGGTGGACACAGATGAACACAGATAACTAAAGATGGGAGATTAAGATGATTTTGTAGATTTTTCTTGCAAAGCTAACCAACGATAGGCAAATTCTGCTCCAGATTTAATCCGGTTGCGATTTTCTTGTAACAAAGCGCGATCGCCTTTATAAATTCCAAGAAAAAGTTCACGAACGCAGGTTGTCATAAAGGCATGAATTGCAGTTAATTCCCGCTCTTGTCTTGTGACTTTATCTATTGATTTATCCATCATTAAGGGACGTTTATAAACTTCTTGACGTTCCAAAGCATCTTTAATTTGTCCGGAAGCTTGCAAAATTAAATCATCAACATCAATTTGTTGGGGAACTGACAATATTATTTCCAATGCTTTGGATATTGGTAGTAAAATTGTGTGACTAGATTCGCTGATATTTGCTTGGTAGAATATGCGATATTGTTTTACCAATGTTTCAATTAATTTCATCAGATAGGCTCCTTCATTTGTTTCTGAATTATCTTGTTTTACCCAGAATTGGGCATATTGCCAATAACGTTTAACTTCTTCTTGGCTAGGTATATCTCGTTTATCACGCCGCAATCCTTCTTCAGCTAAACAAAAAATATTGAGTACATTTGTTGTCACCTCCCGAACTGTTTTAATCAAATCACGCCACTTAGCATCTGGTGGCGAACTGCGAGTATCTAAATGGAGACTGTATGCGACTAACAGTCGCTGCATTGCATTTTTAAAATCCTGAATTCGTAATGAATTCGACAATCCTAGTAAATTCCAAAATGACGCGGGTGCATCAAGAATTACAGACTCTTTAAAATCGCGATCGCTGTTATAAAGTGGAACAGAACTACTCGTAGCTATGACCTTTACTCCCAACAATATGGGAAGCGATAAAGCTAGAAAAGCAGGTTGTACCCATGCATCAGTCAGTGTTTTACCCCGTGTTGTTGTGTAGTTCATTGCCATAAATGGCAAATCTTCTTTATTGTATTTATCCTTTTGAAAACGGGCTAATTTTGCTTCATCATTTAACCAAGCGACTGATTGTAAGGCACTAATATTCATCTCCTTTTCTAACCATTGTTTGCGGACATCCCAAAGATTTATCAACTTGATATTGTTGACTAACAATTTGATAGCAGCAGCCGTTTGCGGAGAATATACATAAGCAGGAAAGATATATAAAAATACTGGTTGCTGTTCTTCTAATTTTCCTGCTGGCACTGACCAAAAAGCTTGCCTCATTAACATTTCTAAAGCCCATATTTTGGAAATACCGCGTTTAATTTGTCTACCCCCAAGCGCATTTTTATTGCTATATTGTTGCGGCTTAAATAAAACCACCGAATCCATCTGGTCTTCGGATGCAAACTCTCCCGAACTTAACGAACAAATAGGTTGTTTTCCTGCCTTTGTTTTGGCATCGGCATAAGCTGTAAATTCTGCACTAAAGGACGGATGATTACTTTCCCATCCTTGAACTTCTAAATATTGAGTTAAGTATTCATAGAAAATATCGCGAGTCGGGCTAGAGTGTGACGATAATAAGTTATTTTCACTTGCCCAATCTGCTAAATTTTTTGCCCATATCTCAATGCGTTTCGATACATCTTCTGGCTTTAAAGATGCATGACTAGCAATATAATATGCTGCTGCATGATACCATCCATAATTTACACCTCCTGATTGTACTTGTGTTTGTTCTGGAGATATTTTCTCTTGAATTTCTAAAGAATTAAGTATCCAATTTATGTATTCGGTTGAATCACCAAAAAACTCTTTCTGAGTCAGAAAAATAAATTCAGCAATCCTATCAGCGCGGATATCTGCACCTTTATTCAGAAATTCTCGCTCAGTTTCTGTTAAAGGTAATTTCTCTAAACGTTTGGGTGTGGCAGGGTCTTTAATATTTGCTACCTTGACTTCAATTACTCGTGGCAGTTCGGGAATTAGTTCGGCAGGCGAAAATAATTCTAAGGTTTGTGGTGCAACTTTTAACCCTTTACCATCTCGCTTAAAACCAATATCTCCACCTAACATTTTACTTCCTAATACTCTACTAATTTGACCCCAAATAAATTCTTGTAGTTCGTTAATATTGGGTGTTTTAGTATCTGCTGGCGCAAGATAAATTACACCCTGCGCGAAAAATAAAATTGGTTCCCAATTTAGTTCTTTAGCAAACAGAATTGTGGCGTTATGAATACCATTACTCAGGATACCGATGGTATCTCGCAAACGATGATAAACCAAATTTTTATTAATATTTAAATACCGCAATTGTTCCCGTAGTCTATCGCCTCCGGTTTGAGTATCGATATCTGCTGGATCGCTAAAATGTACGGCAATATCACCAAAAGCAAGCAAACGACGCAGCGGAATTTCTAAACGGCGACGGTCTTTTATTTTAGGAACTGGCCAGTTAGCGGGGTAAAGATTTGTGCCGACTTTATTCTGGGTATTTTGTGCTAAGTAAGCAATTTCAGGTAAATACTCTTGCCATTCTGACCAAAATAATTGAAATTCGAGTTTTTCTCCTAAATCACGGCAGAGATTTATAATTTCTTCGACTTGCCAGTTTTTCGGTGTTTCTTCTCCTTGACCGTTACAATACTTGTTGTAATCATGCAGTGTTAAACCCAAACAAAGTAGATATTTTTCAATATCTGATAAGGGCTGAGATAAATATTTGCTGATGTTCCAAGCTGTTAGTAAACCATTGAGAACGTGAACCAATAAACTTTGGTCGGCATAGCTTGAGAACCTTTGCGCTTTTTCTTGAGCATAGGGGTCTCCAAGTTGAGAGAATATTTGATAGTGTGCTTCGTAAGAACCGCCTAAAGCTGAAATTAAAGCAAATTCTCGTTCGAGAGATGGTAGTAATTTCTCTATATACAAACGCAAAATGGGGTCTGTATCTTCTGGTAGAGTTTCGATAAGTAGTGTTTGGAGTAAGGTAGACATAATGATTCAAAAGTCTAAAGTAGATGTGGAGAATTTATTTTTAAACGCAGAGGCACGCAGAGTAAGCGCAGAGTCGCGCAGAGGTTAGATTAGCCGTGAAATAATTTTCCGGTCGTGTAGAGACGCGAAATTTCGCGTCTCTACAAACCCATTAAAATGGGTTAAAACTCTTAACTAGTCGGTTTTTAACCGA
>JBHYDF010000310.1:0-6857 GCA_051861145.1 Nostocaceae cyanobacterium | reverse complement strand
GGGGATCTAAGATTAATTGGTTTAAAACCATACTTCTCAGACATCCTCTTAGAGAGGACTTTTGCTATGATACTGGGACTTATGTCCCAGGCGGATCACAACAAAGACGAAAAATATATAAATACGTAGTGATTTTTGTGATGTGATTTTTTTCAGGTGCAAGATGTAAACTGTAAGACTGTAGCAAGTTGAATTATTGAACAGGTTTGAGAATCATGTTGAGCAAGGCATCAATCATGCGATCGCTCTCCATCGGCACAATCTCTTTACCATGCATCACTTCCATGATGATATGAAAATGAACTAAAGACCCAACCAGAATTCTTGCTGTTGCTTCTGGATCAGCAATTTTGAGTTCCGGATGAGATGCTAAATACTGGCTAAGAGTCTCATACGTCGGTTTTGTCATGGAACGAACACAAACCTGAGCTAATTCCGGAAAACGACCAGATTCCCCAATCACTACACGCATAAATGCACGATGTTCTTGGTCGTTAATCATGTGTTCTAATGCTTTGCTTCCCAACTGGCGCAGTACTTGAGATGGTTCTCCTTCTAAAGGCACGCTACCAAAGATGGATTGAAATTTTTTGCGCGTTAGCCGTTCTATTAATGCTTTAAACAGTCCTTCTTTATCTTGAAAATGGCTGTAGACTGTGGCTTTAGAAACACCCGCCGCCGCTGCTACCCTGTCCATACTTGCACCAGTATAGCCATGCCCTAAGAATTCCTGCATCGCTCCGGTGAGAATTTGTTCAATTTTCTCAACAGAACTCTCTCGCTCTATTTCACCTGCTTTTGCACGTACCATTTTTAACTTTTTCCTGCTATCTTCAAGCGACCTTCGCCACACTCCACACTCTCTTTATATCCCGAATGATTTCTATAAATCCGTAAGGTTTACACAAAAACTATATTTCTTTTGTCTTTATTCTCTGTATTATCTGCATCGAGATGGTTAATGGTTAATAGTTAATGGTTGATGGTTAATGGTTAATAGCTATGAACTATGAACTATGAACCATGAACCATGAACTATGAACCATGAACCATGAACAATCAACAAATTTGTAGAGAAAAAGCAGGGGCACGCCATTACCGTGCCCTTGTTACTGCTAAAGTAAACTGCAAGGAGTAATGGTAAACTAGTCGGTTCAGTTTTGATTATATTATAGTACTTGTCAAACTAAACTGATTAGTTTAGTGTGTAGTAGAATCAAACTAGACAGTTTAGTTTCTCAAGTAATAAGGGATGCTATGCTACAAAAGTTTAAATTTGAACGCTCCTTTCCGCCGCAGTCAATTTTTAACCCAGCAGTGATACTAGCAATCATTGCAACTTTGGGTATAGGGGGATACGGCTTTTATACTGTGCAACAGTCCCGAAGTGCAGAACTAGAGAAGACGCAAGAACAATTAGCCCAAGTACCACAAGTAAAAACAGTAACAGCACTGGGGCGACTGGAGCCAAAGGGAGAGGTAATTAAACTGTCTGCGCCAACATCAGCAGAAGGGAGTCGGGTAGAAAAATTGCTGGTGAAGGAAGGAGATACGGTGAAAGCAGGACAGGTAGTTGCGACTTTAGATAATCGCGATCGCCTCCAAGCAGCTTTAGAAGAAGCAACCGAAGCGGTACGAGTCGCCCAAGCAAATCTAGAAAAGGTAAAAGCTGGTGCTAAACAGGGTGAAATAGAAGCGCAAAAAGCCGAAATTGTGCGCCGACAAGCAGAACGAGGTACGGAAATAGAAGCGCAAAAAGCTACTATCGCTCGTCTTGAAGCAGAAAAAGACACGGAAATTGAGGCGCAAAAAGCCACCATTGCTCAATTACAAGCACAGCTAGAAAATGCTCAGGCTGAATACCAACGCCATCAAACTCTGTATCAACAGGGAGCAATTTCGGCATCAATGCGAGATAGCAAGCGTTTAACTTGGCAAACAGCACAGCAACAAGTCGCGGAAGCAAAAGCCAATCTTAAACGCATCCAGACATCCAAACAACAACAACTAGCCGAGGCGAGAGCAAACTTAGCACGCATTCAAACATCCGGACAACAACAAATCAAAGAAGGCCAAGCCACCTTAGAAGGAATTGCCGAAGTGCGTCCTGTGGATGTAGCAGCCGCCCAAGCCGAAGTCAGTAAAGCCGTAGCCTCCGTCAAACGAGCCGAAGCGAATTTACAACAAGCTTATGTGCGATCGCTTCAAGATGGTCAAGTGTTCAAAATATACACTCGTCCCGGTGAATTAGTATCCGATGAAGGTATTGCCGAAATTGGACAAACTAAACAGATGTATGCAGTAGTAGAAGTTTACCAAAGCGATATCAATAAAATACGTCCAGGGCAAAAAGTACGTCTCAATAGTGACTCTATTTCTAGAGAATTATACGGTAGTGTAGAACGGGTTGGCTGGCAGGTACAACGACAAAATATTGTTAATAGTGATCCTTCTAGCAATCTTGACGCCAGAGTTGTAGAAGTTCATGTTCGCATGGATGAAGCATCTAGTACCAAAGCTGCTAAGTTCAGTAATTTGCAAGTAAAGGCGGTGATTGAACAGTGATTGGATTTATTCAGCAATTAACGCGGCGTACACCTTTGGGATGGTTGCAACTTAGCCGCCAGAAAAGCCGTTTTTTAGTAGCACTGTCAGGTATTGCCTTTGCCGACATTCTGATGTTTATGCAGACAGGATTTCAGACTGCTTTGTATAACAGTAACACCAGATTGCATAGCAGCTTAGAAGCAGACATTGTTTTAATTAGTCCCCAAGCGCGGAACTTAGCCGATTTATCTACATTTACCAGACGGCGACTTTTTCAAGCAATGGATGTACCGGGGGTGAAATCAGCAGAACCGATGTACATCAATACTATCTCTTGGAAGAATCCGCAAACCCGTAAGGAAAACATGGTTTTGGTTATCGGTTTCAACCCTGAGAAACCAGCCTTTAACTTACCGGAAGTTAATAGCCAATTAGATACTATCAAACTACCGGATACGGTGTTATTTGACCGTGGTGCTAGGGGAGATTACAAAGAAGCGATCGCGCAAATTGACGAGGGTAAAACTGTCACCACGGAAATCGAACGGCGGACAATTACCATTAGTGGTTTATTTAAAGTTGGGGCTTCCTTTATAGCAGATGGTAGCTTGATGACTAGCGACCAAAACTTTTTACGATTATTTCCCAGACGAGAAGCAACCAGCGTGAATTTGGGATTAATTCAATTACAACCAGGCTACGAACCTCAACAGGTAGCAACTGCTTTAAAAGCTCATATTGGTAAAGAACAAGATATTAAAGTCCTGACTAAAGAAGAATTTATTGACTTTGAAAAAAACTACTGGCAAACAAACACCGCGATTGGCTTTATTTTCAATTTGGGTGTATCAATGGGGTTTATGGTGGGAGTGATTATTGTCTATCAAGTTCTTTCTACGGATGTGAATGCTCATATGAAAGAATACGCCACTTTTAGAGCGATGGGTTATCAGAATCGCTACTTACTGAGTGTGGTATTTGAAGAAGCAATAATTATGGCTGTATTGGGTTTTCTACCAGGAATTAGCGTTTCTTTTGGACTTTACGCTTTAACTCGGAATGCTACTAATTTACCCTTATACATGACCTTAGCGCGAGCATTTCAAGTACAAATATTAACGGTAATTATGTGTATGATTTCTGGGGCTATAGCTACTCGTAAAGTATTAGCTGCTGACCCCGCCGACATGTTTTAGTTAGGAGTTAGGAGTTAAGAGTTAGGAATTAAACTTTTGACAAGAATCTATTTTATGAAAATGCAACCACAGATGGACACAGATAAACACAGATAGGCGTTGCTGAATTTGGGTATGAAATTTAAAAATCGGTAGTCCTAAACTCTTCCTCTCTGCGCCTCTCTTGCCTCGTGCGTGAGGCAAATTCATACTTTGAATCAGCAACACCCACAGATAAATCATCTGTGTCCATCTGTGTTCGCAATATCCTAAAACCTGATTTTTGCAAGAAGTCTTATCAATCGAAAATCTAAAATCCAAAACCTAAAATTATTATGAAACCTGTGATTTATATCGAAAATCTCAATCACTATTTTGGTAAAGGACAACTCCGTAAACAAGCATTATTTGATATCAATTTAGAAATAAGCGCCGGAGAAATTGTCATCATGACGGGTCCATCTGGTTCCGGTAAAACTACACTACTTACCTTAGTCGGAGGATTGCGTTCAGCCCAAGAAGGCAGTTTGCAGGTATTGGGAAGAGAACTTTGTGGCGCGAATGATAAACAACTAACGCTGGCGCGACGCAATAATGGCTATATTTTCCAAGCGCATAACCTGCATGGTAGCTTAACAGCGATACAAAATGTCAAAATGGGTTTAGAATTACACGATAATCTTTCCCCAAAAGAAATGCACACCCGCGCCGCAGAAATACTAGACGTAGTAGGATTAGGGGAGCGTATTAATTATTATCCAGATGATTTATCTGGGGGACAAAAACAAAGAGTTGCGATCGCACGCGCATTGGTGAGTCATCCGAAAATTGTTCTTGCTGATGAACCTACCGCCGCTTTGGATAGTAAGTCAGGTCGAGATGTGGTCAATTTGATGCAAAAATTGGCAAAAGAGCAGGGTTGTACAATTCTTTTAGTCACACACGACAACCGTATCTTAGATATAGCTGATCGCATTGTTTATATGGAAGATGGCAAGTTAGCAAATATGCCTATTGCTGCTTAATGGGCATTGGGCATGGGGAAAAATCCAATAACTAATGACAAATGACAAATGACAAATGACAAATGACTAATGACTAATGACTAAGTTAAAAGGCCATAGTATTCTCGAAATCATCAAACATCTGCTCAAGTAAATCTTCTACCATTCTCTGGTTCATCTGCCGCAAAATTGGTGGTCCAGAAATAAATTCTTTAATAGTTATTTTCTGCTCTTTAAAGTCATTGACAAAATTACGGATATCAGCAATGATTTTAATCTCAGATTCCACTTGTTCTAACATCTGACCGATGGGATCAATCCCTTCTTTGGTGGCTTTTCGGCAATCAGAAAGCATCTCTCCTTCCGGAGTATTTTTCACCAGACGAAGCTCTCTTTTCAAGTTCTCATATTGGTTTTTTAGGAATTCATTTTCCTGTTCTATACGAGTACATCTTTTGGTCAAATCATTCTCACTATTACTATCAATAGATTCTCCCACTTCATGTTGCTGTTCAATTTCTAAAAGTCTAGCCAAATCCCCCTCTTGGTAAGCTTTGTTAATTTCCTTCATAATTTCTGTATGCCGCATTTGCGTTTCACTGTCTGTTACCTTATCAGGGTGAAATATTTCGGCTAACCTCAAAAATGTCTGGCGAACTTTTCTCGATTCATCAGTTCTATTTGCAGAAGAAATTTCTCGTCCCTGTTGTCCTTCTTCATAATCGCGCTGTTCTTGATGGGAACCAGAGAAATCATTCTCTTGCTCATTAGTTTCAAAAAGCTCATCTAGTTCTGAATCTGTCTCTTCATTATTGGCTTTTGGGCTAATTATTCCCGCCAATTGTAGACTATGATAAATTTCTTCAATTTTTTGTTGAGTTTGTTTACCAAACTTCCTTGTGGTTAAAATTTCATCAAATAGAGCATGGATTTCCTGGTCGAGTTCTGCCATTTGTTTAAAGCTAGGCGTACCGCGATGAAATATATCTGTAGCTACAGAACGCATTTGCTCGACAAAATTATTCAGTTCCGTCCGTTTTCTTTTAATTTGTTTCAGCAGCCATTGATGTTCTTTTTCTAAAGCTTCTAAACGGATATGCAGGGATGAAAGAGCCAGTGTTGTTGTTGGGTTAGCTGGGGATGGAGATGGGTTGCGTTTAGGCATAGAAGATGTAAGTTCAATCAAGGGCAAAAGGGAACACGCAGAACTTCAATGGTAGATGTCCAAAGAAGCTTTATTTGTCGTGATAAGTGTTGTCAATCAGTGTTATGAGTTTAGCTTATTACTATACCCTACTACTTTTTGCACTGGGAAAATCTTGGAAAAAGATTTTAAGTTGCGTTATTTACATAAATTTAAGTTTAATGCTCACCAGATGATACTGAGTTTAGCGATCGCACCAGCAGACTTCGCTTATATCCGCCTGGGACTAAAAGTACCAGTCTCATAGCCCAAGTCCTCTAAAAGAGGACTTAAGCATAATTGGAAATGCTGTCAAATTTATTACTTTTTATCAAACGATTCGTGGTTTTTGCGTAAGAGGTGCAAGATATAAGACAGGTTACTATTTTGGCTGCGGGGCAAAAGCAAAATGCAGAAGTTGTTTTTAGCAAAGCTCAAGCCATCATTAGTAACATTCTAACTATTGTTACCAACATTCAAGCTGTCGTTAGGGACTTTTTCTCGTTCCCAGGCTTCAGCCTGGGAACGCATTTCACAGAGGCTCCGCCTTTGGTAACGTGAAAGTTGGCGAAATCGCCATCGAGTTTACGGTTGTGTACTGCATTTCGATATTAAGAATGATAAGATTTGGTTTCAATATAACGGTACAGAAATTGATTTTGCAGAGGAATTAATTAAACAGGGTGTACCAAAACAGGATATTGTGATTGGGTTTCATTCACCATTTATGCGACGGTTCACAGAATACGCTGTTAGTTAGGAAAAAGGGGTGGAAAAGCCAGAAATTTATTTTAAGAGTGCGACGGAGTTTAAACAGGCGTTGTTGAGTGTGGTTTAAATTCAGAACCCCACCCCTAACCCCTCCCCGCAAGCGAGGAGGGGAAAAATACTCTCCCCTGTTTGCAAGCAAGGAGAAAAATACTCCCCCTGTTTGCAAGCAAGGAGAAA
>JBHYDF010000309.1:0-6861 GCA_051861145.1 Nostocaceae cyanobacterium | reverse complement strand
GTCATTAGTCATTAGTCATTAGTCATTAGTCATTAGTCATTAGTCATTAGTCATCGCTTAGTGGTTAGTGGTTAGTGGACAAGAGGCAATGATAATTGGGAAGAGCGTTTTTTACCAATGCCCAATGCCCAATGCCCAATGCCCTTCGGCCCGATGCCCACTCCCTTCTAAAATTAGATAAGGGCATCTATAAAAGATGCCCGTCATGCAGGAAAACACCCTTTTGGGTGTATACCTACACCTTCCCAACAATCAGCAACAGTGACTAATTGCACATTAGTCACACTCACAGTCACAGATGATGTGAATACAGTAATTTTATTAACTTCAAAAGAAAATTACCCCTGTAGTTACACTGAAATCAAATTTCTAACCTTCGTGAAGCTTAATTAGCTGTAAGCTTGTCTTGTCGTCCGTAGCGATAGACTACACCAGAAATTGCCGCTAAGAGCAACCAGGAAAGGGTATTCAAACGAAAATCGAAAAGAGTGACATCGACTGTATTAAATAATACCCATGCTCCAAAGACTAGCAGATAACTGAAAAATATCAATTTATCTTCTTGTTCGAGATATTTAGAATTTCGCAGCAGTTGGACGCCAGCAATAAATATCCAGCTAAGTAAAGCGCAAAACAAAATAGTTGCAGGTAAACCAGTTTCTGCCGATAGCATTAAAAATAAGTTGTGGGGGTGTCCCAACCAAATGTGCATCTGTGCTTGGTAGAGTTGAGTAAAATTGCGTAAGCCCCAACCAGTCCAAGGGCGTTGCTGGGCCAAAGACCAAGCAAACTGCCACTGAGTTTTACGGAGTAGCCCTAAAGGTCTATCGGGATACAGTTGGTCATTTAAGCGCGCCCAAAAGAAAGCTGGAACGACTTTACGAAACAATGCAGCAATTGATGAGGGAGCAAAAGCAGCTAAAAGTACGCTGGTGGCAATAGCAGCGACACCAGCAACAAGAATGCGCCAGCCTTGATAAACTGCGTAAGCTAAACAGGCAAAAAGAGCGATCGCCCAAGCATTGCGCGAGTTAGTCAAAATCAACGCTACGAAATTAGCACTCACCACGACAGTTAGGAAGAGGAGGGACAAAGGGTAAGGGGCATTGGGGATTGGGAATTGGGCATTGGGGATTGGGAATTGGGCATTGGTTTTCTTACCATTGCCCGATGCCCCTTGCCCGATGCCCGATGCCCCTTGCCCGATGCCCGATGCCCCTTGCCCGATGCCCCTTGCCCATTGCCCGATGCCCGATGTCCTCTTTTGTTCCCGATATTGGCGATAAGCTTCCAGCCACAACCCTAAACCAAGGATGAAAACCATCACTAGATAACCAGCCAAGGTGTTAGCGTACATGAAAATGGAAGCCATGCGGCCGGGTGGGTTTCCTTTTGGTGCGATCGCCCAACCAAAAGTAGCTTCCCATTGGTGGGGAGTAGTCCACCCAAAAAACAGCTGTCCCAAGCCAATAGTAACCACTGGTATAGAAGTAATTAACAATATCCAAGACAGTTGTCGCAACTGTGCTGTTGTCTGAATTAAGACACTGAAACCAGCGAAAAACAAAATGAACGGCAAGAAATTAAATAAGCCGAGAAAAGCAACATTTTTGTCAAACGCAAAGCCAGTGGTAACGATGAACAATACACCCAGAAGCGCAAATCCCAAATTTTGGGGGCGATGGGTAATTGTGTGGTATTGTCGTAGCCATGTTCCTAACAATGCCAAAACGAGAGCCACAACCCCCAAAAGTGGACTCAATGGAAAGATGAGCAGTCCTACTTGGGCATAATTCCAAGGGGACTGCAAACTAGGGTTGGGATGACGAAAAGCACTCTTCAAGCTAGCTCCCAACATTCAGTACGGGTGAGACGAATTTGAGCTAAAGTAAAAACCGTGGGTATGATCCGACCGTAATTAGTAGCGATCGCTCTCCACCCCAAATCAGCAAAAAACCAAGCCCACATCATCGGCCCTAAAAAGGCAAATAAACTGCGTGTTGCCCCATAACGGGCAGCATTCACAGCCATACCACGCCGCGCCATTTGCAAAACTACATAGTTTTGAAATTGCCCTGTAGCAACAGTCCCACCTTGGATGGCTGCTTGTTTAGCAACTTGATAAGTGGCAAAGTGCATCGCAAATTGACGGGCAATTTGTTTGAGTAACAATGGCTGGATCACAGAGGTGACAGCTAAAGCGCTACCTCCTTTGAACAGTAAACCCAAGGGATCACGCTGCAAAGAAAGTGGTAGCGGTTCGTCCTGTTGTGATGTTGCCAACTGACGCTGTACTCGTGCAGTCAATTTTTGCTTTTCCTTTTCTGGTAATTTTTTCCACACCCGCCCCAGCAGATGCAAAAATACCTCGGCTTCTAAATCAATTGTTGACAAGTCATTTGAATAAGGAATTTTTAAATATTTACATACTTGGATCAGCGCTTGCCTGTATGTTACCTGATCCGTACGTCCTCGTAATACCGTTATCCCATCAGCCGCTAAAAAGCGAAAGCGCTGTTCTAACGCATCTAGCCAAGCATCGTGACCTTGGCTTTGCACTTCTATCGGTTCTGGTGTGTGAACATAGTCTAGCGGATTAAATTTACGACTAAACAGAATTGCCGTCAAGTCCTGCAACTCGTCTTCCGTTGCCAGTTCAAGCGCCGCCCTCAGTTCATCCAATTTCCCTTCCTCCCTTACATGCTGCTTTTTCTGTTCCTTATTCTACTATTAGCAACAGGCTGTCAATAGTCATTAGTCATTAGTCATTAGTCAATAGTCAATAGTCAATAGTCATTGGATTTTTCCCATGCCCAATGCCCAATGCCCAATGCCCCATTCCCCACTCCCTACTCCCCACTCCCTATTTTCAAGCTAGGTGAGAATAAGCAAAGCTATTTGACTCGCACTTATAACAGCTAGGTCAGAGGACTGCGTTCATAGTTCATGGTTCATAGTCTTAGAGGATGTCTGAGAAGTATGGTTTTAAACCAAATAATATTAGATCCCCCTAAATCCCCCGCGCTTCTTGGGGGACTTTGAAAGACTTTTTGCCCCCCTTTTTAAGGGGAGCCACTGCGTTGCGCGGGTTTCCCGCGTTGTAGCAAGTGGCGTGGGTTGGGGGGATCTAAATGATTTTGGGTAATAAATATGACTAATTAACAACTTTTCAGACATCCTCTTAACCATTAACCATTAACCATTAACCATTAACTATTAACATTTTTTTATAATTTTGATTTTTCGTATTATCAATTACATTTTTCCTAAAGTTTATAATGAGTTTTGTGTATTTTGCTTCCAAAAAGTCAGGAAGTTGAAATAATTAGCATTAGATACACATTATTAAACAAACTTAAATTGTGTATTTTGGGTTGATTGAAGTATTCCTTAGATGACAAAAGAGAAAGCTGTATTTAAATGAGCCAATCTTAATTTATCAGGCATTAGCTGAATATACAATGGCTGATAGTTTGAATTAATTATTATTGGCAATAATATTTGGCAAAATATACCGTTTTAGACGTAAAACCTCATTATTTGAATAAAAAAGGAGTTAAAAACTCATGAAAACAGTACTTAATTTAACGCAGGAATCAGTAATAGCAGAAATTGAGAGTGTTTTGGACACTTATTCTTATCATCCTTATCAACAAGCTTTTGCAATTCCGGAACTGCGGCAAGAGCTAATAATTTACGTTTTTAGCCGTATTCCTTGTCTTTACAGTGCCATAGATCCTGAGCAAGCTTGTAGGCTTAGCTACAAGTCGCCTCGTGGTCCTTTGGAACATCAAATACACCTACAAAATTTGATTCACCAAGGTATTTATGCAATTATGCAAGAAAAATCGGATTGGATTAGCCGTCATCTAAGTGAAACAGTTCAACCTGCTTGTGAACCGTCTCACTGGTTTGGGTAGATGCGGTTAGGAGTGAGAAGTGAGGAGTGAGGAGTTAGGAATGAAGATTAACTCCTAACTCTTAACTCCTAACTCTTAACTCCTAACTCTCATCTTTTAACGGATCGTGTCCCCAATTCATCAACGAGTAGCGCCAGCGTGTATGTTCAACATCGCCATCTGGTTTCTGTCCTAAATGTCGATGAATGTAACTGATGACTTTTTTCATGTGCGCTAAATCATCATCAGTATAATCATCTTTTTTCTTTTGCAATAATTCAACGATGTGCCTACCGGATTGATGTCCGGTAGATTCATCATTTCCTTCTTTGTGTTGTCCAACGGATTGAGATTCCTCACTTTCCAACCAAGATTCTAATTCCTTGGCTTTCATGTTAACTGAGGAATGAAACTCATCAATAACTGATTTGACATCTTTACTCATAGGCTGGATTATTCCTCTATTTTCTCAAGTGAATCAGGTTTGTGAGCAGCCTCTTTTTTGCTTTTATCACTTTTAACAAGGTACTCAGGGTTGTCTTTTGAGGCGGCGACGTGGTGTCCTTTAATATCTGTGGATGAAGTGAGTTTCTTTTCCACTTCGCCAGTAGTTTCGCCTTGAGAAGTATTCCACTTAACCTTATCGCCTTTTTTGAACTCTTCAGTCATGGGGCTATTTTCTGTTGAATATTTTATACATGTCAATTATGTTGGCAATATCACAGTAATTAATCAGTCTATTGATAGAAAAAGCTTTACAGAAATATCATTGCAAACGCTTTAGGCTTTTAGATTAAGTCGATAGGCATAAATAAAGTAAAAATAGGGCGGGCGAGACGCCCACCCCACAAAATATTAATAATTCTTGTGGGGTGGGCATCTTGCCCGCCCTAGTCAAAATAACAGAGCATTTTATGTTTAATTATATTCATCTACTTATCTGTATAGTCACTAACAGAACATAATTAAACTCGTTATATTTTTAATTTTTTTTAGAATAAAAACTTGAATCCCTCCAAGGGAAGAAGGAAAAGATTTCTTTTTTCGCTAAAGTCTGATTTAGGGAAGGGTGAAAGTGTCTGAACCAAACCCAAGTGCGGTAGTATTTGATAGAATCATGGCTTTATTAATTAACAGCGTTACAAACACCTTGTAAACGCTGATGCAATAATGATTTTAAAGCTGTTTCTTGCGACTTCAACTTAATAATAATTGGATGTTCATCTATATATATAATTCTTTTCTTGACTAACTCAACTTGCACATTTTGCAAATCAGCTACAATATCCTCTACACCAGATATATTACCAATAGAAGCAGCATCTACAGCTTGGACTTCACCGCTACTTACTTTACGGCATAATTTTGTTTGTTGAATGCTTGCTTTGATGTCATTTTCCTGCTTGGCAATAGCAAAACCAGCCGCAAAACTAGCTATTCCTACAGAAGCAAGAAGAACTGTTGATGCTATCAGCCAACGCAGGTTTAGAACCGTTCCAGAATTTTGAATATCTCTCTGTTCAGAATGGCCCTTATTTTTCATAAAACTTAATTAATTTATTGCTCAACTCTGAAGACAGAGTACTTCCAAAGTAAGTTCCTTGATTACGTTTGTAGTAGCGCTAAGCATGAAAACAGCGCTACTATAGCAATCCAATTTGATTAGTGAAAATTTAATTCACAGCCGCTTCTAACATCCGTAGTGTACCTGTACTGGCATCAATTTCTACCTCAACACCAACAGGCAAGGTAAATTTATCTTTAACATGGCCAATCATTGAACCATACCAAGCAGGAATACTTAAAGGCTGGATGTGGTCTTTTAATACTTGGGCTAAAGTCAGCGATGGTTCATCCCCAAGACTGCATTCGGTGCATTGTCCAAAAATAAAGCCAGATATTTGGTTAAGAATACCCGCATTTTTTAACTGTGTCAGCATCCGGTCTACGCGGTAAACATCTTCACCTCTTTCTTCTACAAATAAGATATTGCGTTTCCACCGAGGAAGATACGACGAACCCAGCATCGCCACTATTACCGACAAATTACCACCTATAAGTTTACCCCTAGCCTTTCCAGGAGTAATTGTTTCCCGTCGCAGTTGGGTAGTAAGAGTATTTTGCATTGTTACTGCTTCAGCATTAAACAGGACACGCTTGATATAGTCCACTGTAAAATCATTCCAGGTAGAAATACCGACGGGACCATGAAAGGTAACAAGCTGACTGCGAGCATAAATTGCTAATAATAAGGATGTAATATCGCTGTATCCGATCAGAATTTTGGGATGGGAGCGAATGAGAGAGTAGTTGATTAGAGGTAAAATTCGATTGCAACCCCAACCGCCACGCATGGCAATAATGGCTTTCACGGAGTTATCAGCAAACATTGTATTAATATCGGCGACGCGATCGCTGTCTTTACCTGCCAAGTAGCCGTAACGGTCTAAAACATGCGCCCCTAATTTGACTTTTAACCCTAATCTGACAAAAGTTTGCTTCGCCTCTTCAATATCCTTTGCTTCAATGATACCAGCAGGACTAATTAATCCTACCGTGTCGCCTAGTTGTAAACGTGCTGGCTTAAATACAGTATTTTGATATTGCTTTGCTTGGCTAGCATACGGTTGAATTTGGGCAAATAAAGTTGCTAATCCTAATATTTTGACTAATTTTCGCCGGTTGATACTCATGAGGAAATATGGTAATATTTATAACCTGTATCCAATGCTAGGAAAAACGCAGAAGGTAATAGGTAAAAGTAAAAAACCTTCCCGTTACTTTTACCTTTTACCTTTTACTTTTAGGTTTGTTCATGGCTCATAGTTCATAGTTCATGGTTCATGGTTCATGGTTCATAGTTCATAGTTCATAGTTCATAGTTCATAGTTCATAGTTCATGGTTTGTGGCTATTAACCATTAACCATTAACCATTAACCATTAACCATTAACCATTAACCA
>JBHYDF010000308.1:0-6923 GCA_051861145.1 Nostocaceae cyanobacterium | reverse complement strand
GGTTAATGGTTAATGGTTAATGGTTAATGGTTAATGGCAATGAACCATGAACTATGAACCAAAATCCAAAATCCAAAATCCAAAATCCAAAATAGTATCAGCTACAAAGCTTGCTAGACCAGTTTTGATGTCCTCGACCTGGTTGACACTTCGTTTGACGACCTACCCAAATTATTTGCCATTTATTTTGGCGGCGTTGTAATTCTAGTCTATGTCGCATCGCCGCTACCGAATCATCAGCTAAACCTTCTTCGGTATGCATGATGATAGCAGTATTGGGTGTGGGATATGTAATAGAAACTGTCTCTGATTTTCTACCTTCTATTTCTTCTGTTTCCCTAAATAATTGTACACCTACTTGATTTGGGGTAGAAACAGATATCTGGTTTGCGGAAACAAATTGTTGCACGTTTATTGACTGATAACCGGAACGTGGGTTACTCTTTTGAGCCAGTGCTGCATTATAAACTTGGGTGCAAGCGACAGCAGATATTATCAGTGAAGTTTTTAATATAAAAATATTCATTTTATTCCTAAAGGAGGAAGCAAATAATTACTAAATGAAGTAACTAAAGCTCTACTCCTATCACCAAAGCATTTTTTTCAAGATGTTTTTAGGGAAAACAAAAAGCGCTTAGGAGTGTTGCCGTGTTTCCACCCTCAGCGCTTTTTGATTCACACTTGCTCCTCACACACAATCATTAAGATATCATTGCTTTTATCAAAAGACAAGTATGTTGAGTGACACTTTTATAACTGAATATATCTCTGGCAAATAGATGTATTTATTGTCAAGAGTGGTTAATGCTTAATAGTTCATAGTTAATGGTTCATGGCTATTAACCATTAACCATTAACCATTAACTATTAACTACTAAAAAATCTTTAAAAACAAAAAGCGCTTAGGAGTGTTGCCGTGTTTCCACCCTCAGCGCTCTTTGCTTTTCACTTGCTCCTCACACACAATTTAAAGTTATCATTGCTCTGATTAAAAGACAAGTATTTTGAGTAATACTTTTTGAACTCTATATAAATCAGTCAAATAAATGTAGATTTCATGAAGATGGGTTTATAGTTCATAGTTCATGGTTCATAGTTCATGGTTCATAGTTCATGGCTATTAACCATTAACCATTAACCATTAACCATTAACCATTAACCATTAACCATTAACATCTTTAAAAACAAAAAGCGCTGAGGAGTGTTGCCGTGTTTCCACCCTCAGCGCTTTTTGTTCAAAACTTACTCCTCACACACATCTATAAACTAACATTAGTCATATCTGGCTTCAAACATATTAGTGACAGTTTGACAAGTGCAACACGTTACTTTAAATTGCTTAATGCAAAAAGTGACGCACGCCAGTCAATACCATCACCAAACCGAGTTCGTTCGCAGCTTTGATAGAATCTTGATCCCGCAAGCTTCCCCCTGGTTGAACAATGGCAGTAATTCCCGCAGCTGCTGCTATTCTAGTGGTATCATCAAAGGGGAAAAATCCATCACTGGCGAGAATTGCGCCTTTAGCTTTTTCACCTGCTTGTTCTAAGGCTATTTTCGCAGAACCAACGCGATTCATTTGTCCTGCACCTATACCTAATGTGGTGCGATCGCCACTCACAACAATCGCATTCGATTTGACGTGCTTGCACACTTTCCAAGCAAACAGCATTTCTGCTAATTCATCCGAAGTAGGTTGGCGATCGCTAACGACTTGCCATTTACTAGTATCGGCAACAATATCATCTGAGGCTTGGACAAGAAAACCACCTGCGATCGCTTTGACTGTTTCTTTGGGACCACTACACAAATCTGGTAATATTAGTACCCGCACTTTTGACTTTTCTGCGAGAATTTCTTTAGCATCCTCTTCACATCCTGGTGCAACTACGCATTCTAAAAATGTCTTTGTTAACTCAGTGGCGGTATCGTTATCAATAGGGCGGTTCAGTGCGACAATACCACCAAAAGCAGAAATTGAGTCAGCACAGAAAGCTTTTTGGTAAGCATCGACAATAGAACTACCCAACGCCGTACCACAAGGGTTATTGTGTTTGATAATTGTAGCGGCGGGAGTATCGGTAAATTCCGCAATAATTCGGCGTGCTGCTTCTAAATCTACTAAATTATTGTAACTGAGTTCTTTGCCTTGTAGCTTGTTAGCAGCAGCCCATCCGCTGCGAGTTACACCAGTTTGATACCAGGCGGCGGCTTGATGGGGATTTTCGCCATAACGCAAAGATTGCAGTTTTTTCCCGGAAAGGGTGTATTGTTGGGGTAGTTTTTCTTCTTCGCTAGCAGGAATCTCGCCGCTAGCAGGGGGGATGGATGTGAGGTAGGATGCGATCGCTTGGTCGTAACTAGAAGTATGTAAAAATCCTTTTAACGCACATTTTTGCCGAAACTCTAGGGAAGTTTCGCCGTTATTTTGACGTAATTGTTGCAAATACTCGTCATACTGCGCTGGATCGCACAATACTGTTAGATGAGCAAAATTCTTCGATGCTGCTCTTAACATAGCAGGACCACCGATATCAATTTGCTCTACGGCGTCTGCTAAAGTCACTCCCTCTTTAGCAATAGTTTCCTCAAAAGGATAAAGATTTACCACTACTAAATCTATAGGGCGAATTTGGTTATTTTCCAAATCAGTTACATCTTGAGGGATATCCCGCCGCGCTAAAATTCCACCGTGAATTCGCGGATGCAGTGTTTTGACTCTACCACCGATAATTTCCGGTGAACCTGTGTAATCGGCAACTTTTGTTACTATTAAACCTGCATCTTTTAAGGCTTGGGCAGTGCCTCCACTACTGATGATTTCAAAGTCAAATTCTTCTACCAAGCACCGAGCAAGTTCGATTAACCCCGTTTTATTAGATACACTTAGTAGTGCTAGACGCGCCATAATTCCCAAGCTTCCTTTAGTCGTTTCAAGAGAGGGCAGATGTTTATTTTACAAACCGCCAAGGACGCCAAGGACGCCAAGAATTAAGAAATGCAAAAATTTTTTGTTGTATTGTGGCACACTTGAACTAATGACTGTTGGTTGTTGGCTGTTGGTTGTTGGTTGTTAACTAATGACTAATGACTAATGACTAATGACTAATGACCATTGACTAATGACTAATGACTAATGACTATTGACTAATGAGTTTAGATTTTATTCAGATTCCCCCTACAACTGGACAACCACCGAAGGGGTTAATCGTAGCTTTACATGGTTGGGGTGCAAATGCTGAAGATTTAGCGCCGTTAACAGAATTTTTGAATTTGCCAGATTATCATTTTATCTTTCCGAATGCGCCTTTTCCTCATGCTTATTCCTCTGTGGGGAGGGCGTGGTATGACCTAAATGCGGAAAATATGTATAAGGGATTAACAGAAAGTAGACACCTGTTAATAGATTGGTTGCTATCTCTAGAAAGTAGCACTGGTGTACCTTTATCGCGAACAATTTTGGGTGGCTTTTCTCAAGGCGGGGCGATGACTTTGGATGTAGGCTTAAAATTACCCCTCCCTGGTTTAGTTATGATGAGTGGGTATTTACATCCCGGTGCAGTTACGAATCAAGAAACGCAAAACACAGCGTCTCTACCTCCAGTTTTGATTATGCACGGCAGATACGATCAAGTTGTGCCTTTGCAAGCAGCACTAAAAGCACGAGAAGCTCTAGAATCTTTAAAAGTTGTGGTTGAATATCATGAATTTGATATGGCTCATGAAATTCGACCGCAAATGCTAGAGTTGATCCGAAATTTTGTGTTGAATGCCTTAGTTTAATCTGTCGTCAGGAGGTTTGCTGAATCGAGTTACAAAATTTTTACAAATTACCGGTATAAATCCGGAAAAAGTTTACGAAAATCATGTCCTCATGTGAGTAATATATATTGGGTGGTTACACCAAACGTAACTAAACCCATGCTAGAAGCGGATGCTGCTAATGGGAGGGGCGAGCATGATGAAAACTCTAAGCATTTCCAAAACAGAAATTTCTACGATGACTTCACAAGATGTGGAAAAATTAGCCACACGCTTGGAGCAGGATAATTATAGTAATGCTTTTGAGGGTTTGGATGATTGGCACTTGTTACGTGCGATCGCGTTTCAGCGTCCGGAGTTAGTTGAACCCTATATCCATCTTTTAGATTTAGAAGCTTACGATGAAGCATAAAAATAGGAGAGTTAGGAGTTAAGAGTTAGGAGTTAGGAGTTAAGAGTTAAGAGGTAAGAGTTAGGAGTTAGGAGTTAAAAATTTAATTCATAACTCCTCACTCCTCACTCCTCACTCCTCACTCCTCACTCCTCACTCCTCACTCCTAACTCCTAACTTTTTCTTATGCTTAATCCAAAATTGACACGGGTTCTTATTGGTGTCGGCGGCGGTATCGCCGCCTATAAAATTTGTGAAGTTGTTTCCACATTGTTTAAAAGTGGTGTGGAAGTGCGAATTATTCTCACTAATTCCGCACAAAAATTTATCACTCCTCTGACTTTATCTACTCTATCCCGCCATCCTGCTTACACAGATGAAAATTTCTGGCAAGCAACTCACTCTCGTCCCTTACATATAGAATTGGGTGAATGGGCAGAAGTATTTTTAATTGCGCCTTTAACAGCTAACACTTTAGCCAAGTTAGCCTATGGTATGGCTGACAATTTACTCACAAATACCGTTTTAGCCTCCACTTGTCCCGTACTTTTAGCACCAGCTATGAATACTGATATGTGGGAACAGCAAACCGTGCAGCGCAATTGGCAACAGATATTGACAAATAGCCGTTTTCATGGTACGCAGACAGCATCAGGATTATTGGCGTGCGATCGCGTTGGTGCTGGAAGGATGGCAGAACCCTCAGAAATTGTGACTCACATTCAGTCTCTGTTGTATACCGCCGGAAAGCGAGACTTAGCAGGTAAGCGCGTGTTAATTAGTGCTGGGGGAACACGCGAGTATTTTGATCCGGTGAGATTTATAGGCAATCCTTCCACGGGAAAAATGGGGTTAGCTTTAGCACAGGCAGCCTTACACAGAGGCGCAAAAGTAAGGCTGGTACATGGTCCGGCAAGCTTGGATATTCCCTTGGGAGTGGAAAGCATTCCCGTTATTAGTGCCGAGGAGATGCGACAAGTAATGCTGCGGCAATTACTGGATACAGATGTAATAGTAATGTCAGCAGCCGTGGCGGATGTGAAACCACGAGAGTACAGCCAAGAGAAATTACCTAAGCGATCGCTTCCGGAAGTTTTACCATTAGAACCAGTACCGGATATTATTGCGGAGTTGGCGAAACGCAAGCAACCGCATCAGCAGTTAATAGGGTTTGCAGCACAGACAGGAGATATTATTACCCCAGCGTTGGATAAATTGCAGAGAAAGAATTTAGATGCAATTGTTGCAAATCCGGTGGATAAGCCTGATAGTGGTTTTGGCAGTGATAATAACCAAGCCGTATTTTTGGATAAACAAGGACGTCAGGTAGAGATTCAGCCTTGTAGTAAATTACAAATGGCTCATTATTTATTTGATTTTGTTGGTGGTTAGTTGGTGGTTCATGGTTCATGGTTCATAGTTCATAGTTCATGGTTCATGGTTCATGGTTCATAGTTCATGGTTCATAGTTCATAGTTCATGGTTCATAGTTCATGGCTATTAACCATTAACCATTAACCATTAACCATTAACAATTAACTACTAAGATTGCTAAACTTATGTTGCGTTCGTTAGATAATAAGACTCTACAGAACTCTTGCAGTTCTCGTCTTTCCCATTCTTGCGAAAATTGTTCCAATCTTGTGGTAAATTACCAACCAAATGCCAACATACACTTCACAACAAAACCTACAGAAAACAAAGCTGGGATGGACTTTGGATCGACGAGATCCAAAATTTATCCAATCCTTGATGCCAATTTGGGAATGGTTATACTACCACTATTTTCGCGTACAAACGAGTGGCTGGCATCATATCCCACCTAACCAAAAAGTATTATTCGTTGGTTCGCATAATGGTGGACTAAGTGTTCCTGATACACATATGATGATGTATGACTGGTTCAAAAGATTTGGTGTCGAACGACCAGTCTATGGTTTAATGCATCCTACACCATGGGAGTTTTCCGCACTTGGGGCAGCGGCTGCTAAAATTGGAGCTGTCATCGCTCATCCAAAAATGGCGATCGCTGCTTTTCGTTCTGGTGCTAGCGTACTCGTCTACCCCGGTGGCGCGCAAGATGTCTTCCGTCCCCATTCTCTACGCAATCAAATTTATTTTGCTGAACGTAAAGGATTTATCAAGCTTGCACTGCGAGAAAATGTACCAATAGTTCCTGTAATTTCCGCTGGCGCTCACAATACACTGTTTGTGCTAGCTGACTGCTACAAAATTGTACAGCAACTCCACGAATGGGGAATGCCTTGGCTATTTGGTATCGATCCAGTAGTCTTCCCCATTTATCTTGGACTACCTTGGGGAATAGCTTTCGGCCCTTTACCCAACATCCCCTTACCAAAACCTATCTACACGCGAGTTTGTCCACCAATCGTATTTGAACGCTACGGTAAACAAGCAGCGTGCGATCGCGATTATGTCAACGCCTGTTACGAACTAGTTCGCAGCCAAATGCAGCAAGAATTAGATAGTTTAGTTAGGCTTAGCCAAGCCGTACAAAAGCTAAATCGGCAACATTTTTAAAGAACACACAGAAGCACAAAGACGCTCAAAAACTCTGCGCCTCTGCGCCTCTGCGTGAGACTACTATGAGTCTACTGTGCAAGGAAAACTTAATTAAATGGAATCCTATATATATGCGCGCACAGATTCCCACTATAAAATTATCTTACTGTGAACACCTCAACTTGTCAAGCGAATAGTTAATGGTTAATGGTTAATGGTTAATGGTTAATGGTTAATGGTTAATGGT
>JBHYDF010000307.1:0-7010 GCA_051861145.1 Nostocaceae cyanobacterium | reverse complement strand
TGCCCGATGCCCAATGCCCAATGCCCAATGCCCAATGCCCAATGCCCGATGCCCATTGCCCACTCCCTACTCCCCACTCCCATCAGAAAACAACCGTAGGACGTTGCAAATTCAAGCGATGATTATGTAGGTTGGGAAAAATCTCCAATCTTAACTGAAATATTGTCATGGTCATGGAATCTGCCTTGGGTGAAGCCGGAATCGAGCAAAATTTAAAGCAATTTCTCCTGGTACTCTCAGTTTCTTTAAGTGTGGCGACATTACCGCAAATTTTTAGCTGGTTTCGCCAAATTCCCTACACTTTACTTTTAGTGATTGCCGGATTAGGGCTAGCAATGGCAGATGTGCGATTAGTCAATCTTTCTCCGGAATTAATTTTGGCAATTTTTCTCCCACCTTTATTATTTGAAGCTGCTTGGAATTTAAAATGGTTTGACTTAAAGCGAGATTTGTTTCCTATCAGTCTCTATGCAGTGGTGGGAGTAATAATTTCCATTGCAGGTGTGGCGCTGGGTTTAAATCTGTTAGCAGGACTACCCCTGACAACGGCGCTGCTGTTGGGAGCAAGTCTTTCTGCTACTGACCCAGTTTCTGTAACGGCTGTGTTTCGAGAATTGGGAGTGGACAAACGCCTAACAACACTAATGGAAGGCGAGAGTTTATTTAATGATGGTATGGCAGTTGTTGCCTTTAGCTTCCTAGTTGCTTTGCCTTTGGGAACAGCACAACTGGGAATCCGACCCGTAATATTAGAACTAATTACTGTTGTTGGTATTGGTCTGGCGGTTGGTGGTTTGATTGGGTTTGGTATTTCCTACCTAACGCAAAGATTCGACTTACCACAGGTGGAACAGTCCCTTACTCTCGTTTCAGCTTACGGAACTTACATTATTGCCGAAGAATTGGGCGGGTCTGGGGTAATTGCGGTTGTCACTATTGGTTTGATTTTGGGTAATTTTGGTTCCCGTATTGGCATGAACCCGCGTACTAGGGTAATTGTCAGTGAATTTTGGGATTTTTTGGCTTTTTTTGTTAATTCCATCGTTTTTTTACTGATTGGCGACCAAGTGAGATTTGACCACTTGAGAGAAAACTTAGCAATCATTGCTGTCACTGTGGCGGCGATGGTTTTAGCACGAGCGATCGCTGTTTATCTTTTGGGCTTCCTCAGCAATCGCCTCGCCAACTCGGAAATTGCTTTAGCGCAACAAACTATACTGTGGTGGGGAGGTCTACGAGGATCTGTCTCTATCGCCCTAGCGCTGAGTGTGCCTAATCTTCTCAGCGAACGAGAAGACCTGATTGATACTGTATTTGGGGTAGTTTTGTTTACACTTTTAGTGCAGGGATTAACTATCAAACCTTTGTTAAAACAACTCAAACTTTTGGGCGATCAGCCCCTGCGACAGGAATATTTAGAATTAGTTGCCCGTCAAAGTGCCCTCAATCGGGTTTTAAATTACCTGCAACAAATTGATAAACGTCCGGGATTAGAACCAGAATTTTACCGCTACCAAGAAGCTTTAATTAAGGGTGAACTCCTACGATTGGATGAGCAAATTGATAAATTACAAAATGAATATCCCAATTTGCAAAGCTTCATCGCCGAACAACTGCGAATGGAATTGCTAGCAGTGGAAGCAGATACCTATGCTCAATTGGTGCGATCCGGTCGGTTGAATCAGGAACTTGCACCGTTTCTACAAGATTTTGTAGAAGATGGGCATTAAGGAACTTAAAAGGAATTAGTGGTCTATCGAATTAGTTTTTAAGGGTTAGTAGTGAGCGCTTAAGCGCTCATGGAGTCTAGGACTAAAGTCCTTACTACGAACTTATACAACCATCATAATTAATGCAATAGACGAGAATCAACCTTGAAAAATCTTTAAGTAATGTAGGGTGGGCACTGCCCACCCTACTTGTATTTCAAAAATCAAATAGGAATCTTATAGACCACTAGGAATGCAATCAAATAATGATAAATTTAGCTAAAATAAACCTGTTAAAACTAACAGTTTTAAATTGCATTGACAAAAGCAAATTCACTAAAACTGTAAATATATAAAACTTTAATTTAAAAATTATTCTTCACTCTAAAGATTTAAAAAAACATTTTTCCAGTTCAATAATGCTGCTTTTAGACTCCAATACTTCCTTTGGACGATGAAAAAATTACTCAACTTATATTTAGGTTAATAAAGTTACTAGTGGCGTGGGAGACTAGGTTTATCTGAACTGTTTTTCCTAAATTAGCATTTACAACCAAATTTTACTTATGCCAGAATTTGCCGGAGAAATACCCGTTCGCGAACCTGCTTGGAATGCGATCGCATCCGTACAGTCTATCCAGCGTCGTGAAAAGTGGATAGATTTTGACTGTGATGTTTCTCGCCTTTCCCTTAGCATTCTCGCTCCTAACCTCATCCGTGTCCGCTTTTCACCCACACAAGAGTTTATACCTAGACGATCTTGGGCGGTAACACTAGCGGATGAAGAATGGGCTGTTGTACCTTTTGATGTACAAGAGACAAATGAAGAAGTCACAATAGAAACCGAGCAAATACGTATATGTGTGCAGCGCCATCCGTGTCGAGTCAAGTTTTTTGACAAAGCAGGTCGTCCCTTTGCCCAAGATACAGGCTTAGGGATAGGTTGGCGGCAAATGGGAGAAGGTAAGAACCAAGTAGCTGCTTGGAAGCGCATCGAAGCTGAGGAAAAGTATTACGGCTTTGGGGAACGCGCCGGATTGCTGAACCAAAGAGGAAAGCGCCATACCAATTGGACTACAGATTGCCTGGATTACACTATGTTGACGGATGAAATGTACCAGGCAATTCCATTTTTTATGGCGTTGCGTCCGGAGGTCGGCTATGGTTTGTTTTTTAACACCACTTTTTGGAGTCGGTTTGATGTTGGTGTTGATGAACCAGAAACTTTGCGCTTGGAAACTCTCGGAGGCGAACTAGATTATTACATCATCCACAGTCCCGAACCCGCAGAAATTATCCGTACTTACACGCAATTAACGGGGCGAATGTCACTACCGCCCCGCTGGTCTCTGGGTTATCACCAATGCCGTTGGAGTTACGACTCAGAAACAGAGGTGCGGCAACTGGTATACCAATTACGTCAACGTCGTATTCCTTGCGATGTCATTCACTTAGATATTGATTATATGTTCGGCTTCCGTGTATTTACGTGGAACCCGAGGCGGTTTCCAGATCCGCAAAAATTACTCAGTGATTTGGCGGCGGATGGTTTCAAAGTTGTTACCATTATCGATCCGGGCGTAAAATTTGAGCCGCAAGCAGATTACGATGTCTATGAGGAAGGGCTAGAAAAGGATTACTTTATCCGTACGGCGGATGGTAAAGTTTTTCACGGCTATGTCTGGCCTGGTCGCGCTGTGTTTCCCGACTTCCTGCGTCCAGATGTACGCCAGTGGTGGGGAGATTTGCAACGCAACCTTACCGATGTGGGTGTTGCTGGCGTTTGGAATGACATGAATGAACCAGCAATGAACGATCGCCCGTTTGGAGATGAGGGAGGACACAAAATTTTCTTTCCCACGGATGCACCTGCTGGCCCCGATGCTGAGAGTACAACCTACGCTGAAACGCACAATTTATATGGGATGATGATGGCTCGTGCTTCTCGCGAAGGGTTAGACAGATTGAGAGAGCGATCGCGTTCTTTTGTGTTAACTCGTTCCGGTTATGCTGGAGTACAGCGCTGGTCGGCGGTATGGACGGGGGATAATCATTCACTGTGGGAATACCTGGAAATGTCCTTACCCATGCTCTGTAACTTAGGCTTGTCTGGTGTAGCATTTGTTGGCGCTGATATTGGGGGATTTGCGGGTGATGCTACCCCAGAAATGTTTGCTCGTTGGATGCAAGTAGGAATGCTGTATCCAATGATGCGTGCCCACTCGATGATTAACACCAAGCGCCATGAACCGTGGGAATTTGGTGCTGAAGTAGAAGAAATCTGCCGCCAATATATCGGGTTACGCTACCAACTCCTGCCTTACATATACACCTTATTTTGGGAAGCAGCGACAACAGGCGCACCCATTTTGCGTCCATTGTTTTATCACTATCCCAACGATCCAAAAACCTATGAAATATATGACCAGGTACTTCTAGGTTCATCTTTGATGGCTGCACCAGTCTACCGACCGGGAGTAGAGAACCGCATAGTTTATTTACCAAAAGGAAATTGGTATGATTGGTGGACTGGAAAACTTCATGAAGGTGAGACATACATCCTAGCCCATGCGCCTTTAGAAAAAATGCCGATGTACATTCGCGCTGGGTCTGTTATTCCTCTCGCGCCGGTTATGCAGTATGTGGACGAATCACCTGTAAATGAACTTAGGTTGTTAGTCACTCCTGGAAAAGGTGAATGGACGCTATACGAAGATGATGGACATACCTTTGAATACCGCCAGGGTGCGTGGTCAACTACAACTTATAGAGTGTACTTAGAGGATACACAGGTAATAGTAGATATTCAAGCTAGGCAAGGACAGTGGACTCCGCACCCGCGCAAGGTAACTGTTGAAGTTATTGACATAGGAAAGGAAGAGTTTGAGGATGACGGTTCTGCGCGTCGCCTAGTATTTTCTTGAGGTTTGAATCAAGTACACGGGTAGGGGCACGGCATTGCCGTGCCCCTACAGAAAACTTTCGGATCAAGATTTTTTCTATACACATATCTTGCACCTTTAAGTATAAGCCGCTAAACAATAGATAAAGCATGATAAATATTACAAGCTTCAAACTTGTTTAATCAGTCCTCTTAGAGAGGACTTTTGCTATAAGACTGGGACTTATAGTCCCAGGCGGATCTAAACGAAGGCGAAAAATCTGTAAATACGTAGTGATTTTGTGATGCGATATTTTTCAAGTGCAAAATGTAAATATAGGTAATCTGTTTACAGCAAATATCAAGCTACTGTCTTCCCTAATTTCCCTTATAAAATTTTTCCTACTTTCGAGGATTTAGTAATAACTCGGAGGTCAAAAAGTTTAGGTAAAGTTAACTTTTTATTGTAGCTTTGTTGGGTAATTGTACTTTGAAATATCTCCAAACAAAGCAAATAATTACCAGGAAATTTAAGGTAGGGTGTAATGATTTATATTTTAGCATAAATTAAACTCTTTATCCGGAATATTACTTAGGTATCCGGAATAACTGAAGAAAAATAAACCCTTGTGTTATCTTAAACAAAACTCAAGCATGGGTTGCATCTGGGCAATTGTATTCAATTATTATGCGGCTGTGTAGGTATTATCTGGGACATAGTTTGCGGATTAATTACTAAGAGCAAAGAAAATATCTATTTCTCTTTCAAAATTCTCAATAAAGGCTTAAATCAGCCCTGAAATAAATTTCGGGCTTAAAGCTAAAGTCGGTTAAAAACCGACTCGGTAAGAGTTTTAACCCATTAAAAATGGGTTGTAGAGACGCGAAATTTCGCGTCTCTACATAGCCGGAAATTTATTTCACGGCTTCTTGCACAAGTTGCAAGATTTGAATTGTTGTGCTGAATTTGCTCAACGACTAATTTCGCCTGCAAATACAGCAGATATCCAACACTTTATTACCCTAAATATTTCGCATTTTCTGCAACGTGAAAGCGTTGTAGTCAGGATTTATTGCGCCTTTTTTACAAACACCGCACGCTTCTTTTCTATAGCTATGTTGGCATCAAATCTCGAAAATAAAGTCCAAGAATGTCTAAAATCGCTTCAACATCAGAGGAGTATTGAAGCACTCAAAAAATTATTTTGGAGTCACTTGAACTACGACCGAGAAAGTAAACCGCTTCCGTGTCGAAAATGGACTGAACAAGTTACCAAACAGGTTATAGATAAGCCATTGCTACTAGCAACAGGAGGACAAGATTTTCGGATTATCTACACACACCTGAAGTCAAAAAGCTTGTTAAGACAGCAGGAACGTGAAGTTGTAAACAGTTTGTTGCAAGACAATCCTTATGCGTTGTTTATATTTTCTAATAAAGAGCGATCGCAGTGGCGCTTTATCAACGTTAAGCACGATGAAACACCCGAAAAACGCAAACTTTTCCGACGCATAACGGTTGGTGAAGGGGAACAACTACGTACAGCAACAGAAAGACTAAGCCTACTGGATTTAGAAATCATTAAAGCTGATTCACCTTTAGTTATTCAACAGCTACATGATGAGGCGTTTGATGTTGAAGCTGTCACCAAGAAATTCTTTGAACAGTATCGTGATGTATTTAAAAGTGTTGAAGAACAAATAGACGGAATAGAGGGAGATAAACGCAGGTTATTTACTCAAAAGCTGTTTAACCGTTTAATGTTCATTGCTTTTATCCAGAAAAAAGGCTGGCTAAAGTTTGACGGACGAACTGATTATCTATCCGCATTGTGGGATGGTTATCAGCATGACAACAGTAGTACATACAAAAATTTTTATCGCGATCGCCTTTCCAGATTGTTCTTTTTAGGACTCAACAACCCGCCAGAAATCGATATTACAGGTATTAATAGAGCTTTTTCTTCTAAAGATGTATTTGACATCGGTACTGTACCTTATCTCAACGGTGGTTTGTTTGAGCAAGACAAGGATGATAATGATCCGAAAATTTGTGTCCCGGATGAGAGCATTAATAGTATTCTTCATAACTTATTCAACCGCTTTAACTTTACTGTTACCGAAAGCACACCGCTAGATGTGGAAGTTGCGGTAGATCCGGAAATGTTGGGTAAGGTGTTCGAGGAACTGGTAACGGGTAGGCATGAATCTGGAAGTTATTATACTCCTAAACCGATAGTTTCTTTCAAGTGCCGTGAAGCACTAAAAGGCTATTTAAAAACCCAGGTATCATCAGAATCAAGTCATGCGATCGCGCAATTTATTGATGAACATAATCCAGAAAAATTAGGCAATCCAGAAGGAATGGTTCTTCCGTACTTAGTGGGCTAAACTTTTGGGAAAATGCCAAAATAGCAAAG
>JBHYDF010000306.1:0-7323 GCA_051861145.1 Nostocaceae cyanobacterium | reverse complement strand
CATTAGTCATTAGTCATTAGTCATTAGTCATTAGTCATTAGTCATTAGTGATTGGTTTTTTCCCCATTCCCAATGCCCAATGCCCAATGCCCAATGCCCAACTCCTAACTCCCTACTCCCTACTCCCTACTCCCTACTCCCTACTCCCTCCTTTCCCATCTGTAAGCTCCGTTACGGTTCACAAAAACTTCTTAATGTAGAATTCTTTTAGCGAAAGTAAAATGGAGTCAAAAAACAGTAGCAAAGATAATTGCCAAGTTTTATAAACAGATATCTAATCAAAGATAATTGAGTTGTCTTTGTAAGTATAAGTAACTGTTGATAAGGAGGAAAGCACCAAGTTTTAATGAGTTTTCATTAAAGCAAAATTAATGAAGCTAATGCCAGTAACTTTGCTTTAGCAATAATTTGCTATTGCAGTCATAGTGTTATAAAACACCACAATATCACTTCAAAAAACCAGGTGTATCTGACACTTAGTGAAAACCTTAAATTCCAAATTGTGTAAATACGGAGAAGTTTTTCTTTGGGTATTTTGAATTTTTCTAATCTCCGTCTAACTCTCTTTTAAACAACACAACAGATTTATTGAATAGCAAAAACAAGAAAGCGCCATTGTGAAAAGCTATGGCGTTGAATGTTCTTGGTGAGAGTGAATTTTCAGCAAGATTAATACTAAATTACATTCATACAGACAACTAACTCTTTTGACTAATGACTAATAACTAATGACTAATGACTAATGACAAAAGGCTAACATATTATGTCAAGGGCGAGAGAAGAGTTAAGGTCAAGGGAAAGGTTAAGAGAACAGTCTCAGATTTGGTGGGCGATCGCTATCTTGTTACCAATGACAATAGCTGCGATCGCGCTGACTGTCGCCAAAGTTGAGCAACTCAAAAAGGTAAATGAGCCTGTTGCACCTACCACACCGGTTGTAGAGAGTGTTAACGCTGTAGGGCGTTTGGAACCACAAGGAGAAGTGATTAAACTCTCTGCACCAACAGGAGTGCAAGGGACTGCACGAGTTGAGCGGCTTTTTGTCAAAGAGGGTGAGCGTGTCAGGATAGGTCAAGTAATTGCTATTCTAGATAACTTTGCCAGCAATAAAGCAGCAGTGGAAGAAGCAAGAGCTAAACTACAAGAAGCTCGTGCCAATTTTGCTCAAGTCAGAGTTGGTTCGCCAAGAGACATTCAAGCCCAAAGAGCGGTTATTGCTCGCTTGGAAGCTCAACAACGTGGTGAAAATGTGGCTGGGAGAGCAACAATTAATCGTTTAGAAGCCGAATTACGAGGACAACAAGATGTTTTAAGCGCAACAATTGCGCGTGTTCAGGCTGAACAACGCAACGCTCAAGTTGATGCTGAACGTTACGAGACGTTGTATAGAGAAGGTGCAATTTCCCAGCAAGAACGCGACAGAAGGCGCTTGAGTGCAACAACAACTTCTCAGCAGGTTGCGGAAAACCAAGCCACTCGCGGACAAACTATTGCAACTTTGCGACAACAACTTACAGAAGCTAGAGTCAACCGGGATAAAACTATAGCTATTTTGCAACAGCAAATCGATGAAGAAAGAGCCAAACTGCAAAGACTTCTGGAAGTTAATCCGACCAATTTTCAAATAGCACAAGCTCAAATTAGTAATGCGATCGCTAATTTAAGAAAAGCAGAAGCACAACTAAGGTTAAGCTACGTTCAAGCACCCATCGCCGGAGAAATTTTAAAAGTTCATACCCAGTCGGGAGAAGTTTTAAGCATTAATGGGATAGCTGAAATTGGCAAAACCGATCAGATGATGGTCGTTGCTGAAGTTCCCGAAGACAGTATTGGTAGAGTGCGTCTTGGTCAACAAGCTACAATCACCAGTGATAATGGCACTTTTAGCGGCGAATTAAAGGGAACCGTCACCGAAATTGGCAGACTAATTGGCAAAAGAGATGTATTGAATACAGATCCAGCTGCGGATGTAGATGCAAGAGTGGTAGAAGTAAAAATCGCTCTATCTCCAGGAAATAGCGAAAAAGTTGCAGGTTTAACTTTTGCAAAGGTAGCTGTTGCCATTGATATTTAATTTGAGTTTTGAAAAACATATCTTGCACCTTTACGCATAAATCACAAAGAAAGCAATACGAGAGCAACTCAATTTACAGCATTATTTTCAGTCCTCTAGAAGAGGACTTATGCTGTTAGCCTTGGGTTGTAAACCCAAGGCAGATGTATTTGAAACTTGTTTGCTAAATATGGATTATTTAATTAATAACAGAACAAGACTTCCACAAACCAAAATATAAAATTGTCTAAACCTAGTTAAAAATCAGAATATTTCTGTTTGCAAGTAACATTTAACATCTCAAATAATTGGGAACTAATAAATTATGTTTCGTGGTAAAATTCCTCTAGCATGGCTACAATTAAAACGAGAAAAAACACGCCTTCTTGTGGCATTAGCAGGAATAGCCTTTGCTGATATTTTGATGTTTATGCAACTTGGTTTTCGAGATTCTCTGTATTATAGTAATGTACGTTTACATAACAGTTTGCAAGGTGAAATAGTTTTAATTAATCCTCAGTCTAGCGCTTTACTGTCAATGAAAACCTTTTCTCAGCGGCGGTTGTATAGAGCTTTAGATATACCAGCAGTGGAATCAGTGCATCCTATATATTTAGATTATGCTGCTTGGAAAAATCCTGTTACAGGTATTCCGCGTAACCTTTTAGTAATTGGGATTAATCCAGCATCTAATGTATTAAAATTGCCAGGTCTTCAAGAAAATTTAGATAAAATTAAACTGCCAGATGTAGTTTTATATGATAGGTCTTCTCGGCAAGAGTATGGTCCAATTGCTGCTAACTTTGAACAAGGAAAAACAGTAACCGCAGAAGTAAGAAGAAGATTAATCAAAGTCGGAGGACTGTTTACTTTAGGGGCATCATTTGGGGCAGACGGTAATTTAATTACTAGTGATGTTAACTTTTTGCGGATATTCAACAATCGCCAGCAAGGATTAATTGATATCGGCGTGATTAAATTAAAACCAGGGGCAGATGAAAAGATTATTGCTGAAAACTTGAGAAACTATTTACCAAAAGATATCAGAATTTTAACAAAGCAAGAATTTATTGATAATGAAAGAAACTTCTGGGCAAGTAGTACAGCAATTGGATTTATCTTTACGTTAGGGACAATCATGGGTTTCATTGTTGGAACCGTGATAGTTTATCAAATTCTTTATACAGAAGTGGTGGAACATTTGGTAGAGTATGCCACCCTCAAGGCAATTGGCTATACACAAAAATATTTATTAATAGTGATTTTGGAAGAAGCTTTGATTTTAGCAGTTTTAGGATATATGCCAGGATTTGCCTTTGCTTTATTTTTATATCAAAAAGCTAGAGACGCAACACTATTGCCAGTTTTTATGAGTGGTGAACGAGCAGTGCAAGTACTAATTTTGACTATTATCATGTGCTTTATTTCCGGTGCGATCGCAGTACGTAAATTGCGGTACGCCGACCCAGCAGACATTTTTTAAAAGGGAGTTAATAGTTAATAGTTAATGGTTAATAGTTAATAGCTATAAACCATGAACAATTAACAATTAACCATGAACCATGAACCATGAACCATTAACTCTATGAAACAAGAGCCTGTAATTTCCATTCAATATCTTAATCATTACTATGGTAAAGGAGCATTGAAAAAACAGATTTTGTTTGATATTAACCTGGAGATTTATCCAGGAGAAATTGTAATTATGACTGGTCCATCGGGGTCAGGTAAAACAACATTACTGAGTTTAATAGGGGGTTTGCGGTCTGTACAAGAAGGAAGTTTAAAATTTTTAGGTGAAGAATTATATAGAGCCAGCCAAACAAAATTAGTAAATATTCGCCGCAATATTGGTTATATTTTCCAAGCTCATAACTTGTTAGAATTTTTAAACGCTCGGCAAAACGTGCAAATGGCGGTAGAACTAAACAATAATATTTCTATGCAAGAAGCCATTGCTAGATCGGAAACGATGCTGAGGGCAGTTGGTTTGGGACAAAAGATAAATCATTATCCAGATATTCTTTCTGGTGGACAAAAACAAAGAGTAGCGATCGCTCGCGCTTTGGTAAATAATCCTTCACTGGTACTAGCAGACGAACCCACAGCAGCTTTGGACAAACAATCAGGACGCGATGTTGTAGAAATAATGCAGCGTCTGGCTAAAGAAAAAGGAACTTCTATCTTATTAGTGACTCACGACAATCGGATTTTAGACATAGCCGATCGCATTGTCGAAATGGAAGATGGTATTTTAGTCCGTCAGTCCCAAAGTGCTGTTATAAGTTACGAGTAAAAACACAATTAAAAAAGCAAAAAAACCCGTAAACCCGGTAAATTTTGCGAAACCGGGTTTCTCACAAAATGCATTTGATATTGAATTTGGTTGTTCTGCTTACCATTTGGAAAAATGTTTAAAGGCAGGTGGATTGTAAAAACAGCCAATTGGGAAGGTTTCTACAATCTAAAATCTAAAATCTAAAATCAAATTTAGGGGCTTTTATCAATTTTTGATTTTGACTTTTGACTTTTGATTTTTGACTTCTCCGAAGGGGCGGGAGTGGGGGCGTTTGATTGGCGACTGGTACGGAAAGTAACATTTACGCCTTCATTTGATTGTTCCAATACTAGTAGCGGAGTGGGCTTAGCTTTTTGATCCCAATGCATATAGGCAATTCGACCTTGAATAGTGGGTTGCCAATTATCCTCATCTTCTATCGGACTCAGGTAAGTTTCAATACAGTCTATAATCTGGCTAATCGTAGCAGAAGTTGCTTGTGTCGGTAACTTCATTAATCGAATTTGAATCCGAAACAATACTCGCTTTGTCACATTTGGCGGACTACCAGTTTCATGCTCAACATCAAAAGTTTCATCCACCTGTCGTCCAGAGTTACTAGCAACACCTACAACTCCTTGTTGGGCTTGATTGGGACGCAGTGCTTGAGATATTTTGTCTTTGACCTTAATTTTTACTTGATTGACAATGGCAAAGTGAAACACCTCCTCTGACATCCGCATCCGCAAATAATCCAGATTAAATTCTCGTGAATTAATCAAATCGGGATTAGTTTCCATTTTCCGAATCGTTTCTAGGGCGAGTTTGAACTTTTTTTCTAGTTCGCGTGTCCGGAATTGTTCAAACTTGAGCTTTTTCTGTAGCTTATTCATTTGGATTTTGCCATAGACAATCAAAGCAATCACAACTAAAGTTAATCCTCCGCAAGTGATTACTAACAATGGCGGTGGTGCTGTTTGAGCTTCACTAGCGGAAACTTGCTGAGTTACCTTTTTAGTCTTTTTACCCGCAGATTGGGCAATAAACATCGAAGTTGACATGGTTAGCAAACAGAAAAACTGGACTTCTGATGTTTAGGATTCCCAAATTCTGGGTATCATTTAGCGGTATTACTAGTATTTTTTGCTAGCCCCTAGCCTCTAACCCCTAACCCCTAGCCCCTAGCCCCTAACCCCTAGCCCCTAGCCCCCAGCCCCTAACCCCTAGCCCCTAGCCCCTAGCCCTTGGAAAAAACCTGTCCAAAATGCAAGCGCCTTGGTCACGAGGCGGTGTTTTACCGCTGAAAAAATTGTTTTTCAGCGGTAAAACCGCCTCGTGACCCCCCTCGCAAAAGGCTATTCTACTTAATTATTTGATGAAGGCGCTTGCTATTTTGGATAACTTTATGAAAGCCCCTAACCCCTAGCCCCTTCCTTTTCCTCTTTTCAAGATTTATTTCCGGGTTTAATGATTAGATAGTTGCAATATAGGTAATGTTCGTACTCAATAAAAAATCATGAGCATTAACTTTAGTCAATTACTGGAAGAGTTTGGCTTTGTAGTGCTTTTAGTTACCATTTTAATAGTTTGGCAATGGCAAACTATTTCCCGCATTCTTGATGTATTCAGTGTACTGTCAGAAGGAAAAGAATGGTCATCAAGACTACAAACGCCTGAAAATTTACTAGAATACATTGTTGCACACCCCAACGATGTTTCACTTGTTACCTATGAACTTGGTAATTTGGAACAAGGTATTTTTTACAACGCAGATAAAAAGCGTCCCCTTGCCTCAACAATTAAAATTATCGTCTTAGCAGAATATGCACGCCAAGTAGAACAAGGGATACTGTCACCAGATGAGTTAGTTAACCTGGGTGATATTGATATTTATTATCTACCTGGTACTGATGGTAATGCTCATCCTAACGCTGTCAAAGAATTACAAAAATTGGGACATATCACAACGGCGAATCAAATCAAATTACGACACATTCCTTGGGCGATGATTCGTTATAGCGATAATGCTGCTACAGATTATTTAATTCTGCGATTAGGACAAGATAACTTAGAAACATTACCAGAAAAATTACATATAGAAAATCAAGATGTGCCGTTGCCAATTATTGGCCAGTTTTTAAGTTGGGACAATCATACATTTTCTAATAGTCCTCATGAAAGATTGAAAATTTACCAAGCAATGCAGCCTAGAGAATATGCAGATGAAGTTTATCGAATTACAGAACAGTGGCGGAATGACCAAGAATTTCGAGCCAAAGCAATTAAGCAAATAAAATCAAAAACATGGTTAAAATTTAAAGAACAACAAGCAATGGCTCAAGCCCTGAATTGCCGGGGAACAGCCCTAGGCTATGCTCTGCTAATGGAAAAAATATATCGCAGTTCATTAATTTCCCCAATTGCTGCGAAAATAATGCGCGAATATTTAGAATGGTCAATGATACCGGCAAATGAGCAAGGTATTCAAGCCTATGGCTTTAAAAATGGAAGTTTACCAGGTATTATTACAGCAGCCAGTTATTTAAAATTTACCGATAAAAGTAACGCTAGAGTATTTACCTTATTTTTGGAAAACCTTCCTGGTGGCGTTTATTTGAAACTGATGCAAAATTATATACAAGAAATTTTTGAATATAAAATTTTGGGTGAGAAAGATTTCTTTGAGTTAGTGCGGCAAAGGCTGTTAGGAGTGAGGAGTTAGGAGTGAGGAGTGAAAAATAAGAAAAATACTAGGTAAAATATTTAACTTATAACTACTGTCGGGGCGAAGCATTTGCGCGAAAGAACCTATCTGCGCAAATGCTTCGCCCCTACCCAATACTGCTCGGTTAAGAAAATCGACCAACCCAAAATCTTTGTAGAGACGCGAAATTTCGCGTCTCTACATTCCTAAAATCGAAGCGAAAAATCCTTAACCTGAAGTTCCCCCGTGCAAATGTACTAAGATAGCCTGCAAAGCTTATTAGGCAAT
>JBHYDF010000305.1:0-7397 GCA_051861145.1 Nostocaceae cyanobacterium | reverse complement strand
GACTAATGACTAATGACTAATGACTAATGACTAATGACTAATGACTAATGACTTTCCTATTTTAGAAGTAGAAGGATTAACTGTATATCAAGGTAACTATCTAGCTGTGCGGGATGTTTCCTTTGAATTGTTACCAAGGACAAACACAGCTATAGTCGGACCTAATGGTGCAGGTAAAAGTACGCTAGTACAAGCAGTTTTAGATTTGATTCCGCGAAGTGCAGGCAAAATAGAAATATTTGGTCGCCCAATTTCCAAACTTGGGCATTTGCGTCATCAATTAGGATATATCCCTCAGCATTTTATCTTTGACCGTAGCTTTCCTATTTCTGTTAGCGAATTAGTAGGTTTGGGATGGGTAAAAGAAGGTACAACAAGATCCCCCCTAGCCCCCCTTAAAAAAGGGGGAACGTTGATAGACCCCCCTCTTCAAAAAGGGGGAACGTTGATAGACCCCCCTCTTCAAAAAGGGGGAACGTTGATAGACCCCCCTCTTCAAAAAGGGGGAACGTTGATAGCCTCCCTTAAAAAAGGGGGAACGTTCATAGCCCCCCTTTTTAAGGGGGGTTTGGGGGGATCTAGACGGGAAAAAGCAGCAGCAGTAGACGCAGCTTTGCAAAGAACAGATGTATACCATCTGCGAAATCAAGCGATCGGCACTCTCAGTGGCGGTCAGCTAAAGCGAGTATTGCTAGCTTACTGCTTAGTTATGCCTCGAAAGCTGTTAGTACTGGATGAAGCTTTTGCGGGAGTGGATGTGCAAGGTATGGCAGATTTTTACACCTTGCTGAATGAACTAAAGCAGGAAGAAGGTTGGGCGGTATTACAGGTATCTCATGATATTGATATGGTTAGCCGCTATTGCGATCGCGTTATTTGCCTCAATCAAACCATTGTTTGTACAGGAGTTCCAGAAATTGCCCTTTCACCACAAAACTTATTAGCAACCTACGGTCCTGGCTTCAGTCACTACCAACACCATCATTGAGTTAGTTGTTCATAGTTCATGGTTCATGGTTAATGGTTCATAGTTCATGGTTCATAGTTCATGGTTCATGGCTATTAACCACTAACCACTAACCATTAACCATTAACCATTAACCATTAACTTCATTCATCTTCATCCAAGTGTTCGGCAACAGCTTGGTAAAGATGCAAAACATGGCTATCATGGAGGCGGTAAAATACATGACGACCTTGCTTACGGTAACTAACTAAGCGCATCACTCGTAAATTTCGTAACTGATGGGATACAGCTGATTCACTCATATCCAGTGCTGTTGCTAAATCACTAACACAAAGTTCTTTTTCCGCTAAAAGCGAAAGAATTCGCAAGCGATTGGCATCTCCTAAAAAACTAAAAAATTCTGCCATCCGCTGTGCTTTATCACTGCACAAAAGCTGAATTGAGATGGGTTTTACATTATCAGTATCTGTTTTAGGTTTTGGATTAGACCCAATTTTTTTCACTTCGGAAATAGAATTAGTGACAGTACAAGCAAAAGAATTTGTGGGTGACATATTGTATAAACTTAGTAAAAATTTAGCTTGTATAGTAGTTAATACTGAGTAAAAATGAGAATCATCCTTCAAATATAAAATTATTAGATTAGAAATGTGAAAGATTGATACATGAATTTATTAGATGATTGCCAGATAAGTTGGCTAGCTGTCATTACTGCTAATAATTTAGTGACATTGTTGGAGTTTCCCTTCATGCAACGAGCGATCGCTGGTGCTGTCTTGATGGGAATACTTGGCGGTTTACTTGGCTGTTTTGTCACCCTGCGCCAGTTGTCTTTTTTTAGCCATGCTGTCGGTCATGCAGCATTAGTAGGTGTGGCGTTGGGTGTACTGCTACAGTTAAACCCCACTTGGATGCTGCTGCCATTTAGTTTAGCTTTTGGTGTAGTCGTCCTTTACTTTATCGACAAAACCGATTTAGCTAGTGATAGCGTTTTAAGTATCGTTCTGTCAGGAGCATTAGCGATCGGCGTAATTTTAAGTGCCACTATTCAAGGATATCGCGGCAACTTAATGGGTGTGCTGTTTGGCGATATTCTCGCCATTGACCTAACAGACTTGATTTTAACTGTGCTGGTACTTGTGGGAGGCTGCATATTCTTATTATCAACCCTGCGACAGCAAATTTTGTTAACTCTCAACCCTGCTGTGGCAAAAGTTCAAGGAATTCCAGTACAATTGTATCGCTATGGTTTTGTGGTTTTACTATCACTCGCTGTTGCCGTGGCGATTAAAGCTGTGGGTGTCTTACTGGTGAATGCCTTTTTGGTAATACCTGCCTCCACTGCCAAGCTGATGAGTCACCACTTTAGCCGCTTTATGCTATTTTCGGTGCTTGTTGGTTCTACCACCAGCATTGCTGGCATAATTGTATCGGGTCTTTTCAACTTTGCCTCCGGCCCGAGTATTGTGCTTGTGCAGTTTCTCGTGTTTGTAGCCGTTTTCACCTGGGTGAAGTTGACTATAAAAGCCGTCTAAAAAATTTTTCTTTAGGGTATTGCAATTTTATAAAACCTTTGCTACATTTATTAATCGTTGACAAAAACATTGTTCGCCGGGATAGCTCAGTCGGTAGAGCAGAGGACTGAAAATCCTCGTGTCACCGGTTCAAGTCCGGTTCCTGGCATTACAATTAACCCCTTGAAATCCTACGATTTCAAGGGGTTTCTAGTTTCTAAGTACTGGCTGTTCAAGAACAAATGTTCTAAATATGAACTAAATTTTGGAGATTTTTGGATACCTTTAGACACAAAAGTGGTGTAAAAATGGTGTAAATGGTGTAGAGTAGAGGATAATTACACCATTAATACTTATGTACCAAAAATCTTCTAGGGAACGAGGATACAAAGGATCTGTCTCAATTATTAACTCTAATGGTCGATTACAATTGAGATTTCACTATGGCGGTAAGCGCCATTACTTGTCCACAGGATGGGTTGATACTCCTGCTACCCGGAAACTGGCAGAACTTAAAGCAGCGGAAATTGAGAAAGATATTTTATACGAGCGGTTTGACGAATCTTTAGGGAAATACAAGCCTGCATCATCTCTAAGTACGATTACACCAGTTACACCAATTCAGAAACCAAAACCACAGTTGGATGACTTGTGGGAAAAATATAGCGAGTTCAAAAAACCTCAAGTAAGCCCTAGTACTTTCGCTAAAGACTTTACTAAGCATCGAAACCATATTGCTAAGTTGCCAACGCGATCGCTATATGAGGCATCTGCTATTCGAGATCATCTGTTATCGAATCTGACTTTGGATGCTGCAAAGCGCTGTTTAACCCAACTTAAAGCTTGCTGTAATTGGGCAATGGACGAGGGATTAATTGACACTAACCCTTTTACTACTATGAAAATCAAAGTTCCCAAGGGTACTTCAGAGGAACAGGATATTAATCCATTCAGTAAAGAAGAAAGAGATTTAATTATTCGCACTTTTGCTAGCGATCGCCACTATAGTCATTACACCCACTATGTGCGCTTCCTTTTCTTTACTGGGTGCAGGCCATCAGAAGCAGTTGGCTTGAAATGGAAGCACATTACTAATAGTGTCATTCAATTTCGGGAATCTGTTGTTGTTTCCAAAGATGGCTTAGTGCTTAAAGAGGGGCTGAAAACCCAGAGAAAACGGGATTTTCCGATTAATTCTCAAGTGCAGACAATTTTAGATGAGATTAGACCTGAGGAAGATAATCCTGAATCTCTAGTGTTTAAAAGCCCAAAAGGAAAATTTATCGACCATCACAACTTCGCTAACCGTGCATGGAAGTCAATCTTAGCTAAGTGTAATGTCCCTTATCGTAAGAGTTACCAGACACGGCATACCTTTATTAGTTTATGTGTGGAAGCACATATTAATAACACTGCGATTGGCAGATGGACTGGAACCTCAGCCAAAATGATTGACAACCACTATGGTGCAACCAACTTTACAAATCTCAGACCACCTGAGCTTTCCTAAAATAGTAATGTAAAGATTAGCATTAGGTTCTATGGCTCTTTTAGCAACTGTTTTCACCCACCACTCTTGAATATGGCGGGGAAATTTCTTGGCGATTTTGTTAAGCGGGAGATAATTGTTTGACTTTTTCTTCCATTGACTCCATCAGCGATTGGAAAGGTTGAATAAACTTGTCGATTCCTTCATCTAAGACTTCAGCCATCACCTCATCCAGGTTAATATTAATGTCTGGGTCTTTGAGACTATCAATCAAGCGATGGGCTTCTTCAAGTCCCGTCTCTAGACGATCAGCAACATCGCAATGGTCAGCACAGGCTTCTATTGTCGCCGGAGGTAAAGTATTAACGGTCTCCGAACCGATTAACTCGTTGACATACATCACATCGCTGTAGGCGGGGTCTTTGGTACTAGTAGAAGCCCATAATAGTCGCTGTACATTTGCTCCTTTCTCTGCTAAAGCTTTCCAGCGTTCATGGTGGATAATTTCTTTGTATTTTTGGTAAGCTATTTTAGCGTTAGCAATTGCTACTTTGCCTTTAAGCGCAGTTAAGCGAGCTTTTAAAGCCAGATCATCAGTACCAACTGTCTTAATTCTTTCCTCAATTTTTTGGTCAACTTTAGTGTCAATTCGGCTGAGGAAGAAACTTGCAACAGAAGCGATTTTGCTAATATCTTCACCCTTATTTACTCTCGCTTCCAAACCTCTGATGTATGCCCAAGCTGCTTCTTCATAGCTTTGAATTGAGAACAATAGGGTAATGTTAACATTAATCCCGTCACTAATCACCTGCTCTACTGCTGGTCCGCCGCTTAGCGTACCAGGAATTTTAATCATCACATTTTCCCGACCAATTTCGTGATAATAACGCCGTGCTTCGTCAATCGTGGCTTCTGTATCATGGGCGATAGTCGGAGGAACTTCGATGCTAACATAGCCATCTAATCCTCCAGACTCTTCATAGATAGGTCGCAAAATGTCACAGGCATTGCGGATATCTTCAAAGATTAGGGATTCGTAAATTTTGTTGACTGGTAATCCGGCTCGAATTCCTGCTTCGATATCAGCATCATACAATGTATTGTTGGCGATCGCTTTCTCAAAAATAGTCGGGTTTGTAGTAATCCCACGGATACCCCGACTCTCAATCATACGTTTGAGTTCACCAGACTGAATCAAATCACGAGTCAAGTTATCCATCCAGATACTTTGACCGTAATCTTTAATTGTTAACAGTGGATTGCTTGCCATGATTTAAGAACTCTCTAAAACTTTATAGAATGGTAAGAATATGTCCAAAAAGCTTTGTGTCATACATCAAGTACTTGGCGATCGCCCATTATCACTTCTTTTTAACTGCTTGGATTTGTTCTAGGCGGTTAAAAAAGAATTCTCATGGAAATATCGCGGTTTTCAGTTGAGTGAAGTACAGACCGTCGTAGGAGCAATTCATGAATTGCCTCTACCTGTGTGCCTCATTCAAACGAGCGATCGCTATATTTGCTACAAGAAGCAACCTTGAGCGCTATAACTAATCTCTATACTTGGTTATCCCTGTTTCAGTTTCATACTACATCTATCAAAGGCAAGGCTTAGCCACCGGGTTAGCTTGGGCTAAAATGAGCCGCAAGGATGAGGAGGATTTAATATAGCAGTCCGCGTATCATTCGTGAGAAGCGAGAAACCTGGTATTCTGAGATTTTGCAGCAGCAATAAGCCGTGAAGTATAGCCGTTTTTCGTGGGTCTTTGTTTTGTTTCAATCTCTAACTAAATTTGAAAGGATATCTGCGCTCACCCGCCCCTACAATATCTGTGGTATGTAGCGGTTCTCAATTGAATGAGCGGGTAGGGGCACGGCAATGCCGTGCCCCTACAACTGTGGTATATTCACCTGAAAATTGCTATAAATCCTAACTATCCGCCACTTCTCCCCCCACAACTACATCACGTATTCGCAAACTCGGCCCGCCACAACCTACCGGTAAACCATTCTGTCCACCCTTCCCGCAACCACCAGACTCATCCCAATAAAAATCATCGCCAATAGCTTCAATATCCGCCAAAGTCTGAAACACATTCCCCGAAAGCGTCACATCCTTGACAGGTTCCGCTATTTTCCCATTTCTAATCATCCACGCTTCCCCAGCGCTGAAGGTGAACATTTCTCCATTAGTCATCCCCCCCAACCAGTTACGGGCATAAACTCCTTCTTTAATATCACTAAATAAGTCTGCAACGGGCGTTTTCCCCCTTTCTATCCAAGTATTAGTCATCCGCACAACAGGAGCATAGTGATAATTGAGACATCTAGCATTACCTGTAACCGCTTCCTCTAATTTGCCTGCGGTTTCCCGTGAATGTAGCCTTCCAAGCAAAAAACCATCTTTTATTAATTGCGTAGTTGTCGCAGCTACGCCTTCATCATCGTAAAAATAACTACCACGATGCCCCGCAGGTGCAGCACCATCAAAAATTTGCAATTCTTCGGGACCGAAACGGCGTCCGATGGTCATTACTTCTAGCAAATCCGGGTTTTCGTAGGACATATCTGCTTCGGAAAGATGTCCGAAGGCTTCGTGAACAAATAAGCCGGTGAGAATCGGGTCAATTACTACTGTATATGTATTACCTTTTACTGATGGTAAAGATAATGCTGCAACTGCGCGTTGTGCAGCACTTTTAACTTGTTCGTCCAAATCTATTAAATCTTCAAAGGCTTGACGCGATCCACTGGTTTCTCTACCAGTTTGCACGGTGTCGCCGTTTCTGGCGGTAGCAGCGAACCGCATTTCCATATCTACCCAAGATTGTTCGATGAATGTTCCTTCGCTACTAGCAATAATTACTCTTTGACTGCTGTCTCCGTAACGTACAGAAGTAGTGGTGATGTGATGGTCTACACTTTTAAGCAAGTCTGTGTAGCGATCGCACAATTCTTTTTTTCTACTCAGGGAAATCTTCCGAGGATCTGTACCACTTAAAGGTAATTTACACACGGCTTGCACTATTTCCACAGGAGCAAGTATAGTTTCTTCATCACCAACCATCCGCGCGGCGGCTATTGCTTCTTCGATACGGTTTTCAATAGTCGTTAGTCTATTAAAACTGCTAAACCCCCATCCGCCTTTATAACAAGCGCGAATATGTCCACCCACGGAAATGCTTTCGCTGAGGGTTTCTACCTTGTCACCACGCAATAAGATATCTGTTCCTTCGGCTTCTTCCAGGCGAATCATTAGATAATCTACCCTGGATGAGTAGCGGCTGAGCAAGTCAGATAGCAAATTTTGAACATCCGCAATTAAGGTAGGCATTTGGTAGAGAGGAACAATTACATATTGACTTTATCAAAAGTCATTGGTCATTGGTTAATGGTTAATGGTTAATGGTTAATGGTTAATGGTTAA
>JBHYDF010000304.1:0-7625 GCA_051861145.1 Nostocaceae cyanobacterium | reverse complement strand
ACAGGCAGTCTCTGGCTTAATTAAACTTCTGGAAGACCAAGATTCAGATGTTCGTAGGAGTGCCGCATATGCGCTGGGAAAAATAGGTTCATCACAGGCAGTCTCTGGCTTAATTAAACTTCTGGAAGACCAAGATTCAGATGTTCGTAGGAGTGCCGCATATGCGCTGGGAAAAATAGGTTCATCACAGGCAGTCTCTGGCTTAATTAAACTTCTGGAAGACCAAGATTCATCTGTTCGTAGGAGTGCCGCAGATGCGCTGGGAAAAATAGGTTCATCACAGGCTGTTTCGCAGCTAATTCAATCTTTAAGTATCGAGACTTTTGTTGCAGCTAATGAAGGAAGTACTTTATCTGAAGCTATCAAAGCACTAGAAACTATTCAACAACACTGTAAATACTACAAACCAACTCCAACCCTCACCATGTCCAACCCACTCTCTCACAACTACGCCTTACTCATCGGCGTCGGAGAATGTAAGTACTCCGACTTATCCCTACCTGTAACAGTAAAAGACATTCAAACACTAAAAACTCTCCTCACTGACCCGAATTTATGTGGTTACATTGATAATGACCAACACCTACGTTTACTCCACGATACAGGTGCAACAACTCAGGCAATTTTAGATAATTTAAACTGGCTGCAACAGCAAGCTAAAAATGACCCAGAAGCTACCGTATTTATTTATTATTCTGGTCACGGTTGGCTGGATAAATCTACAGGAAAATACTACCTCATTCCCCACGATTTTAATGCCTTTAAACCTCACAAATCTGCTCTTGATGCGGAAACTTTTAACGAAGCACTACGACAAATTGCCGCAAAGAGATTATTAGTAATAATTGATAGTTGCCATGCACAAGGTATGGCTACATCTAAAAATGAACCAGAGGAAAGTGAATTACCAGATGGTTTTGTGGAAACAGCTTTACCCAAAAACCTCATCGACGACTTAAAACAGGGTACAGGACGAGTAGTTTTCACCTCCTCCACAGGAAAACAATCATCTTATATTCGTCCAGATGGCAAAATGAGCGTTTACACTTATCATCTCCTCGAAGCCTTGCAAGGTGCAGCAAACCAACCAGGGGATAAAGTGGTACGGATTTCGCATTTAATGAATTATCTAGGAAAAACTGTTCCCGAAAGCGCCAATAAATTAGGTAAAGAACAAACTCCGTTTTTTGACTTTGCAACAGAAGATTTCCCAGTGGCGCTGTTACGCGGTGGTAAAGGTTTGCCAAACCAAGGATGGGATGGTGTGAAGTCCCAAGCACAAGAGAATATTCGCAATATTAGTAATGTAGTTAATAACGGTGTGGGGAATGTTGGCGATCGCAATATTGGCATCTATATAGGTACAGGAGAAAACATCAATTTTGGTGATATTTCTTCTGGTAGAAAATGAACCACAGATGGACACAGATGGACACAGATGATTTATCGGTATCTGTGTCCACCCCCCTCATTCCCCCCTTACAAGGGGGGAAGACAGAGGAAAAACTTTTATTTATTGTCTATCTGTGGTTGCAATATCCTAAAACCCGATTTTTATAATAATTCTAATGAGCATCTTAGACATTATCGCCCGCAAGCGCGACGGTTTAGAACTCTCCACCGAAGACATCAATGAATTTATCAACGCCTACACCAATAACCTCATCCCCGACTACCAAGCAGCAGCATGGCTAATGGCTGTCTACATTCACGGAATGAACCTACGTGAAACCCGCGATTTAACACTGGCAATGGCAAACAGTGGCGAAGTCCTCAACCTTAGCGACATTTTACCAGTATCGGTAGACAAACATTCTTCCGGCGGTGTTGGTGACAAAACAACCTTAGTTGTACTACCAATCGTGGCGGCGTGTGGCGTACCAGTTGCCAAGATGAGTGGGCGTGGGTTGGGTTTTTCCGGCGGAACAATAGACAAGTTAGAATCCATTCAGGGGTTTCGCGTCAAGCTTTCCCAGTCAGAGTTTCGCGAACACGTCCGCAAATATGGAATAGTCCTAGCAGGACAAAGCGCTAATCTCGCACCTGCTGACGGTAAATTATACGCACTGCGGGACGTAACTGCAACAGTTTCCAGTTTGCCGTTAATTGCCAGCAGTATCATGAGTAAAAAGATTGCTGCTGGTGCAAATGCGATCGCGCTAGATGTAAAAGTCGGCTTAGGTGCATTCATGCAGCATCTTGAAGAAGCCCGCGCCCTGGCAAATTTGATGGTAGATATTGGGCGGGGTGTGGGACGGCGTGTAGTGGCGGTAATTTCAGATATGAATCAGCCGTTGGGTTACGCTGTTGGTAATGCGCTGGAAGTTGCGGAAGCAATTGCTTGTTTACAAGGGCAAAGTCCACCGGACTTGCGCGAACACTGTTTAACTATTGCCGCCCAGATGCTAAAACTGGCGTCTGACAATCACTTTGAGTTGGAAGAGTACAAAGCGAAAGCCGCAGCAGCATTGGACAGTGGCGCTGGTTGGGAAAAGTTTCGGTTGATGGTGCAGGCGCAAGGGGGCGATGTGAAAATGGTTGATGACCCCAAAAAATTACCACAGGCGTCTATTGTGGAAACTATGGCTGCACCATGTAGCGGATATGTTCAGCAAGTGGACGCTGCACAAGTTGGTATTGCCGCAGTTGAATTAGGCGCAGGACGGAAATGCAAAGAAGACAGCATCGATTATGCGGTAGGGTTGATTATACATGTCAAGGTTGGTGATGCGGTGAAAGTAGGCGAATCGCTTTGTACAATTTATGCAAATGATAAACACAAATTGGAAATAGCAAAAAAAAGGCTGAGAAGTGCCTTTGTGATTGACACTCAGCCTGCTGTACCGTTGTCTGCTTTTTATGAAATAATTTCTGGCGTTGCTGATTGAGATGTGAATTTGCCTCACGCAAAGCCAAGCCAGCGCTGAAGGAGGGTTTCCCTCCGCAGGCGACTGGCGCGCAAAGGCGCAAAGAGTAAGAGTTTAGAGTTTTTGGTTTTTGAATTTCATACCAAATCCGGATCTAATACCCCCTTTATAATTTAGTCCGCGTAGGCGGACTTTGTTTGTGTAGCCGCGATTTCTAATCGCCTGGGCTAAATGATTTCAGCAAGGCCTGATTTTTAGTGATGAAGCGAGAATTTAGATTTGGAGGATGTGACGGAATTCTTGCCACACGACTTTAAAATCTGTCGTGAAAGATGGTGTAATAAAGTGATGGATCGATGCGGTCTGTTAAGGGACGGTATAAATATTGCTCTCGGTCAATATCTGGTCTATATTCTTCAGATTGATTGTCTTCTCTGGTTTGTGGTTGATTATTTTGGGCAGGTTGAATTAGGGAAACCAACTTTGACCAGATAATGAAAAAGGGATTTTGTAAATTATTGTGAATCATGAATTTATTTTCATGACTAGATAATTCTACTGCTTGGGAATTATCTCGAAGGAAATCATCCATATTCTTCGACATATGACTTCTCCTTGGAAAAGTTAAGTTTGATAACCGGCTTTTTCATTGCGATCGCCAATATTTGTGAACGCTTTGACATTTTCTCAGTAATTGCCTTATTTATAATTAGGTGTAAGTGAAATGAATTTATGCACTTTTATGCAAAGTTTCACTTTTGCTTAATATGATTGAACCACTAAGACACTAAAACACAAAGGTTGGTAAGTAAATAGGCGTAAATCAAATAAAAATAGGGCGGGCTGTCCGGCCCACCCCACAAGAATAATTAATTAATCTCTTGTGGGGTGGGCCGGACAGCCCGCCCTAGTCAAAAACAGAGCATTTTATGTTTAATTAAGTTCATCTACTTAATTAATGCGCATAAATTCTTAGTGTCTTTGTGGTTAATTATTTTCCCTTACACATCCATTGTGATTCACACTTGCACAGGAATAGGCATTTTGTAATAAAATGGCAAGCTTTGATGAAGCGATCGCCATTTACAATCCAACAACCTATCTACCGCGATCGCGTTCCAAATCATCAATCACTTTTTCCATATACCATTCTTCAGACATCCCCGGATAATATCTTTTTGCCTGTTCAATTAATCGTTGGGCAATTTCCCAATAACCACCAACTAATCTCAACAATTTTTGGCGTAGTAAGTTATGTCTATTTTTGATAAACTCAGAGCCAGAAGAGTGAACTTTTTTCAGATTTTCTAAGACTTGTTGGTAATTTCCCCAATCTTCTTGTTCACAAAAAATACTTGCTGCTTGCTGATAATCTGCAAAAGCGCGTTGCATTTCTTCTAAACAAGTATAGGCAAGTCCACGATTGTAGTAAGCTTGAGCATCATTAGGATTTATTTGCAGTGCTTTTGTATAATCTTCAACCGCACCAAGATAATTGCCCATAGCCCGATAAGCATTTCCTCTGGCAACATAAATAAGTGCGTCCTCGGGTTGGATTTGGATGGCTTGATTAAAATCAGCGATCGCCCCTTGATGATCCCCTAACTGCGATCGCGCCCTTCCTCGGTTGCGATAAACAATAGCATCTTGAAAATTGAGTCGCAGCGCTTGGTTAAAATCTGATATTGCATCTCGATAATTTCCCTGTTTGCAACGCACCACCCCGCGACAGCAATAAGCTTGTGCATCCTGCGGATCGACTTGCAACGCCCAGTTTAAATCTTCCAACGCTTGGCGGGTGTCTCCCTTGGACGCCTTCTCCAGTAACTGGGTAAAATATTCTTGTGACGAAATTATCGGCGCTGGGGAAATTTTTTGTTCAACCACAACAGGTTTTAGTTTTGGTTGTAGCTGTTGAATTTTCTCCAACAACAGGCGGCAATTGTCTTTATCTTTTTGCTGTAGATATAAATCAGCGGCTTTCTTAAAGCTAGCGATCGCATCTTGAATGTAACCTAATTTACGTTGTACCGTTCCCCGCAAACTATAAGCCGCAGCATAATTAGGATTGAGACGAATAGCGCAATCTACATCAGCAAGCGCCCCTGGCAGATTTTTCAGCGCCATTCGCGCCAAAGCGCGACAATAATAAGCCTCAACACTTTCAGGGTTAATTCTTAGAGCTTCCGTATAATCAGAAACAGCCTGGAGAATTTCTCCTGAATCATAGTATGCTAAACCTCGTTGATAGTAGATTTCAGCGAAGTAAGGATTTAGCTGTAAAGCACAGGTAAAATCTTCAATGGCTCCAGCATAGTCTTGTTGCTTAGCTTTTTCCAATCCACTATAGTAAAAATCGTCATTCATAGCATTGGTGTGAAGGATGAAGGAAAAATTCACATCTTGCACGCTTGCGCCGTGAACTAAAGTTCCGGCTGAAAGCCCAAACCCGTTAAAACGGGTTAAATTTTGATCCTAGTAAGCTAATCGTAACTTTAGCTATTAGCCCGAAATTTATTTCCGGGCGGTTTTGCAGGGTAGCTACAAGATGTGAGAAGAAGCAAGAAGAAAGAAAAGTAAATACGGCTTAATTAGTTCATAATAAACACTTCATACTTTATACTTTATACTTCAACCATCAGTAGATTTATTTCTTATATTCTCGGTGGAACACACCTAACCCGACACCATAAGTAGAGAAGGGAGTGGGGAGAAGTCACGCATTCAAAAGTCCAGAGTCAACAGTTGTTTGACTAATGACTAATGACTAATGACTGTTGACAAATGACAAATGACAAATGACAAATGACAAATGACAAATGACTACCTTTACCGTTACCCAATCTTATATCCCGGTATTCTGCTAAGACGCTACAAGCGTTTTTTTGCTGATGTTGAACTTGCTTCTGGGGAAGTAGTAACAGCACACTGTCCAAATACCGGGCCAATGACAGGAGTGTGTATTCCTGGTAATGCGGTACAGCTTTCTAAAAGTGATAATCCTAACCGCAAATTGGCTTATACCTGGGAAATGATTCAACTGCATGATAACGAACCGACTTGGGTAGGTGTCAACACGAATTTGCCCAATCAGATAATTAAGTTAGCTTTAGAAAAATATCTTTTTCCGGAATTGGGTGAATATAGTCAAGTTCGTGCGGAAGTTGTCTACGGACAAGACAAAAAAAGCCGAGTAGATTTTTTTATCTCTTCATTTCCAAAAGAAATTCAAAAATCTAATCGACAGCAACTTGAACTAGCAAATACTATTTTGTCCGCAGAATCTTCACCAAAAAACAGTGAATTGCTATTAACAGAAAATAATCGTCCGATTTATTTAGAAGTGAAAAACACAACTTGGGCGCAAGGCAAATTAGCATTATTTCCCGACACGGAAACAACACGAGGACAAAAGCATTTACGAGAATTAATGGCGCTTTTGCCCCAAAATCGTGGAGTGATGCTTTACTTTATAAATCGGGGTGATTGTGATGAATTTGCACCAGGCGATCGCGCTGATCCTGTATATGGTAAATTATTGCGGCAAGCATTAGCACTTGGTTTAGAAGTGTTACCTTGCCGTTTTGAAATTTCCCCAATTGGCATTCGCTACTTAGGTTTAGCGGCACTTCAAATAAGTTAATGGTTAATGGTTAATAGTTAATGGTTAATAGTTAATAGGGATGAACCATGAACCATGAACCATTAACCATGAACTAATCAGAAAGCAAACTTGGCGAAGTCAATACAAAAACATCTCTTGTACCCAAACCGTCATCAATCGGTTTAATAGGAGTAGTAAAGTGGAAGAATTCATGGTCATTGACTAATAGAAGTTCACCTGGATTCAGGATTTTGTTGAAAACAGGCTTTTCTTTTTTTGCCCTATACAAATGTGTTTGTCCACCTTCAATATTTTGTCTATCAACAGAGAAGATACCGATAAAATCTGTACCATCTCTATGGATACCTTCAGGTGCAGGATTGCCAAAATTATCCGGTGAACAGGTAGTCCTAATTTGATGCACTCCTATTTCCGCTTCTGGGTGCAATTTGCAAGAATCACTAAATGCTAAGATTAGATGTCTAAAGATATCCAGTTCAATAAGTGCATCATCTAATTCTGCAAACTCTCTTTTGACATCACCCAGTAAGGGATTGTATTCTTTACTCTGAAAAAGATAGCCATGAGGCAGTTTGATTAATTTATCCCCAGAAACTATAAAACGCGATAGTCTTCTGTAGCGATACTTGCCTTTGATATAAGGATCAATAGGCAAATTGTTAAAAAATGTTTTGAAACCTTCTAGCGTTATCGAATTTACCTTTCTCAGAGTAAATAGAAAGGCATACTCCAATTCTGTTGATCCCAATACTTTTTGCATAGGAATTTCCTCCTTGCACGTTGAAACCTTCCCGTTTTTTTTCCTCGTGGGAGGCTTATAATTCCTAGTCTATGCTATTTTTTATTAAATTGTCGTCAATTCGACTACAAAATTTACCACTTTATGGTATATTGACTTATTCTTATGACTCTGCCTTGAAAATTGGGAGTAGGGAGTGGGGAGGAGCCAGCGCGTTGCGCGGGTTCCCAAGCCACCCCCGTGCGGAGGTTTCCTCCGTTGAGGGGAGTGGCGTCGCGTTGTAGCGACTGGCGTTGGGGAGTAGGGAAAGCCCTATTTTTATACTTCCTTGTGAACTATTACTCTGTCACACAAACTTTGCCGGGTGAGACAGTCGGGTATAAACGTTCCATCT
>JBHYDF010000303.1:0-7631 GCA_051861145.1 Nostocaceae cyanobacterium | reverse complement strand
GCACGGTTTTGGAGAGCAGCGGCTTTCGTGAGAGAGTCGCTGACTTTACTCGCTCATGCCACGACGCCATTAGAGCTATCTTCAGCAGCATCAGCCAAAAACCAAAGTTCGTGCTGGATGCTGATATCTCTAAGTGTTTCGATAAAATAAACCACTCGGTGTTGCTAAGAAAACTAAATACATTCCCCACCATTCGCCGACAAATAAAGGCTTGGTTAAAAGCGGGAGTGATGGACGATGGGCAGTTTCAGGAAACATCTCTTGGTACGCCACAAGGAGGGACAATCTCTCCACTACTGGCAAATATAGCCCTTCACGGGATGGAAGAACGGATTAAGCAATATGCCGAAACGCTTCCTGTGAGACTAAGCAGACGAGACAAACGAAATAGCTTATCCCTAATCCGATACGCCGACGATTTCGTGATTCTCCATGAAGACCTGAATGTTGTCCAAAGATGTCAGACCATTATATCCGAGTGGCTAAAAGACATGGGTTTGGAATTGAAGCCATCAAAAACACGCCTAACACACACTCTAAACCAGTGTGAAAATGAAGAACCAGGATTCGACTTTCTTGGTTTCAACATCAGGCAATATAGAGTGGGTGAATACCATTCTAAACAAGGCTTCAAAACAATCATCACCCCCAGCAAAGAAAAGCAGAAGATACACTACGAACAAATAGCTAGTATCATAGAAGACCATAAGGCAGCACCACAAGAGGCACTAATCAACAGGTTAAACCCTGTAATAAGAGGATGGTCTAACTACTATTCAACAGTGGTGAGCAAGGAAACTTACTCAAAACTCGACAATCTCGTGTATTTAAAGCTAAAAGCCTGGGGACGACGCCGCCACCCCAAAAAATCTGGGGAGTGGGTAGCCAAGAAATACTGGCAATCCGTAGGAGGAGATAACTGGGTCTTCGCCACCCCGCAAAAAGGTAAAAACCCAATGCGACTTATTGACCATGCTAAAACTCCAATAGTTAGGCATGTAAAAGTAAAAGGTGAAGCAAGTCCCTTCGATGGGAACCTAGTTTACTGGAGTTCAAGAATGGGCGCACATCCCGAAGTGCCAAAGAGAGTGACAAAACTCCTAAAACAACAAAAAGGAAAATGTGCCCACTGCGGACTGTACTTCCGTGAGGAAGACATGTTGGAGATTGACCACATAATACCTCGGAGGAAAGGGGGTAAAGATGAATACAAAAATCTCCAGCTTCTACACAGACATTGCCACGATACAAAAACAGCCAAGGATATCCTGGCTGGAGGTGTGCACATGGACAAGCACCAAATTACTGAGGAGCCGGATGAGGTGAAAGTCTCACGTCCGGTTCTGAAGACGAGTCGTTCTGGCGACGAAACGGCTTAGTTTAATCGAGGCACTAGTAGCATTGAATGTGCGATCGCTGTCTGGAAATGAAATTTACGAATATTTACTCTACGCCCTGCCGCAGACAGCCAGACGCAACGACGGGCGTTTACGGGACTCTTACTTAAAGCAATATTCACACGCGACTCTTGGCGGCTGGTGGTGTAATGGACTCGACCCCCTCAATAATTGGCAACCAATGGAGTGGGGGCGATTTAAACCCGACCAACCCCGGATTTCCTTTGAGAAACGCAAGTCCGTGAAATATGAATCTCCAGCCAAAACGCCAAACCGCGTTACTTATTTTAATGTCCCAGAACATCTGTGGGAAAAAATAGCTCTTCGGTACAACATCAAACGCTATCTTTCCCCCCTGGCGCTACGTCTATTTGACAGATTGCATCCGCGCTTGTTCTGGGAATGGGTGCAGCTGCACGCAGAAATACCTGTGATTATATGCGAAGGGGAGAAGAAGGCTTCATGTTTGTTAAGTCTTGGTTTTGTAGCGATCGCCCTCCCTGGCATTTGGAACGGACGGGTTGGTAAACAGGATTTTGACGAGCGGCTGCACCCCGACTTAATACCCCTGGCACAACCAGGGCGCAAGTTTATCATCCTCTTCGATTACGAAAGCAACCCGAAAAGCCGGTGGCAGGTATTTCAGGCAACTATTCGTACAGGTAAAGCGATTGAAGCAGCCGGTTGCAGTTGTGAAGTCGCACAACTACCGGGTCCGGCTAAAGGTGTTGATGATTTTGTTGTTGAGCGCAAAGAAAATGCCCTTAAGCAACTGACTGCCATCATTAATGATGCTAAGACACTGCGGGATTACCAACGCTCGTTCCGACTCAAAAAACGAGGACTTAATAAATACAAACCTGATGTTTGTATAAATGTCAAGTACCTCACACAAGCAATTGAAAAACTACCATCATCAGGTCTAGTTGTCATATGGAGTGACATGGGCACAGGCAAAACCGAATTAATGCGATGGTGGCGCGAACAACATCCAAAAACAAGATTTCTCAACTGTGGGCATCGGGTTAATTTGCTCAAAAACCTGGCAAATCGCCTGCAAACTGAAATGTATTCTGCGCTCTGTAGTGGTGATTTAGCTAAAGTTGAAGCCCTCAGCATCACCATCGACAGCTTGCACAAACTCAATACCGCATACTTGAATTATGGATGTGTATTTATTGACGAAGCTTGCCAGTACCTAACCCACCTACTACACAGCAAAACCTGTAAATCACATCGAGCGCAAATTTTAGAAGTACTCGAATATATCGTATATAACGCAGAACTAGTAGTCATTGCCGATGCACACATGGAGGATATCACAATCGATTTCTTCCGGGCAATGCGTCCAAAAGGTGAGACACCCTTTATCTACAAAAATGAATGGAAAAATGGTGGACGCACTATTTATTGGTATGAGGGTGATAATTCTTCGGCGATCGTTGCTGATATTTCAGCAGCGCTTTTATCGGGGGAGAAAATCATGGTGGTTTCTGACTCCAAACGCTTTATCAAAAAACTTGAGCAGTTATTAACAGTTCAAGTTTTTGAAGATAAAAGTTCTAGCAAAGAAACTTCTGACAACCGGCGAAGGATTTGGTCAATTCACTCAGAAAATTCTGGCAGTGATGAAAATGTTGCTTTCATCAAAGATATAACCAATGCGGTTAAAAGCATAGATGCTCTTTTAGCCTCTCCAAGCCTGGCCACAGGTGTAGATATTCCCGACTACCATTTTGATGCAGTGTTTGGGGTGTTTCACGGCATATCGCAGACAGCAACCGAGTGCGCCCAACAATTACATCGCTATCGCCCAATTGTACCATTTCACGTTTGGGTTGCCCCCAGACCCCCCTTCGGTTACAGAGATACCAACCCCACCAAAATTAAAGAACGATTGCTAACTACCAATGAAATGACAGCTTTTCTGTTAAAAATTGATAAGTCTACAGGTAAACGGGGGGTTGAGAAAGACTGGGCGTTAGATGCATACTGCCAAATTATGGCGTATCGGCACTCTTCACTTAATAATCTGCGGACTGATTTACACGATCTCTTAGAAGAGATGGGCAATTGCTTTGTATCAGTTGGTGCGCAAGATGACGACATGGCTAAACAGCGCCTTTTAGATGCCGGTGTTGCTTTGGATGCTGCCTATTACTCGGCTGTCACCAACGCCAATTTAATCACAGCGACCGAATATCGTTCACGTAAAACAAAGGACTACCTCAAACCAGAAGAAATATATGAGTGTGAGAAATTCCGATTATTTGATTCCTACGGGATGGAAGTAACACCCGAACTGGTAGAGAAAGATGATTCAGGGAGATTGTACAGTGCTCTAGCTACATTAGAGGGAATCTTGCAAGAGCCAGATGGTACAGTTGTTGACCCGAATACGCAAAAACAATACCCAGCACCACCAACAATTGTGGCACAAAAAGACCACCACGATAGAAACAATCTGCCATTGTGCATGGACTGGGGCAATTATTCGGCGCGGTGGTTGGCTTATTTTAATCTGGGACTGCCTGCAATTTTAAAACGCTTAGTAGCGGGAGGTCAGGTGACGGCCAAGGACCCCGATTTGTTGAGAATGACCGCTATTGCCATACATTGTGCGGCTCACGTGAAAGCAATTTTAGGTTTTACGGTTCCAAGCGATTGTAAGCCAATATGGCTGCTGGGGACTCTACTTGAGCAGTTGGGATTAAAACTCGTCTCGCGTAAAGTTGGTCCAAGGGGTCAACAGGTTAAATATCACGCAATCAAATCTGAAGAATTAGAATTTGCGCTTCATGTTATGCGATATCGAGAACGCAAGCGAGCCTTAAAGCAGGAGCGCGTACGCCAAGAAGTACTCGACCAACAAAGGTATCAGGCTGCAATGCAAATGAGATATGGTATTGAGCCTCCAGAAGAAGCAAGGGTGCAGGGAGCAGGGGGCAGGGGGAAAGAGTTAGTGGACATTAATTCTTCCTCCCCCTTGCACCCCGCACCCTGCTCCGATGCCTCTTTCCCTCGTATCCACCCCCCCCATAATTATATAGGGGAACCCCCATTGGTCGGGGTGGATACGGAATCAAAAAAAGTAGAAATACCCAATAATTCTTGGTTGGAAAAGATAAAAGGATTTGCTTGTTTGGTGCTTGAGGGACTCGAATACGGAATTGAAACGGTTAAAGAACTGTTCAGTACATTAACTCTAGACGAGCGTTGGGAGGTGATGTTTGAGTTTGAGTCGGCTAACCCAGATGAATTTGGTCAATTTGTATCAAATGTTCCTAACTGGGTTGAGTACTTGGAGCTGTTTTAGCGGGCGCTTTTAATTGCACCACTCTTAAATAATCTACAACTGCTTTCACGCTCATTTAAGCAGTAAAATTGTCGTGCTTTCAAATAAATCCCTTTATGATTAAAAGGGAACTCGCAGCTTGAGATATGGCAGCATCTTATTGATCACAACATGAAATTTGTTGAGGAATAAACATGGGAGAAGCGATCGCGACGGCGCAAGAAATTAGAGCAATTTGGTGGTACATCACTTCGATTCACTAATCCCAACAAACCAAAAATCACCTATTTAACTCCCGCAAACCCTGATTATCAAATTGCAAACGAAATAAAAAATGCCTGCTACCCGTGGAAAAAACCTGCACAAAACGCGCAACCCTTTTGGCTTATTGCCTTGCCAACTGGATTTTGGGTAAGGGTTCTCAAAACGAGCGGTTTTTTCGCAGCAATATTGAGAATCATCGCAGTAAGCCCGCTCGTTTTGAGAAGGGTTGCGCGTTTTGTGTAGATTAGTGCGTCCCCTGACAAACTTCGTGTTTACCTAGTCCGATTGGATTATTCGGATGGTGATTACTTTGTTGGAGCAGTAAATGTATTCTTGCGAGGTACTGAAATAACAGTCAATGCTGTATGGTATCCCAACTTGAACACTCAACGAACAGGTGAACAAGTCTTACAAAATATTGCTCGAGAGATTGGTTTAAAAGCAAAAGACGACATGGATAAGGCGGACGTAGTAATGATCTATTAATCCGAAAATGCTTCCCCAATTAATTGGGTAGCCCCCGCCCCTTTGACCATTTTTGAATTCAAAATTCAACGCCCGCACCCATTCAATCCGGAAGAAAGAAAATTTTGAATTAATTGCTCCCGCTTTGGCGTCTCGAAACGGAGTTTCAACCTAAAGGGTTTTCTCTTGGAAAATCCGGCGTTGCTGAATTTGGATATGAAATTCAAAAATCAAATGTTCAAAGCTCTTACTCTTTGCGGCTTTGCGGACGGACACTTCGACGGCAGTTGCTACAACCGGGGGAACCAAGGGCTAGCACTGCCTCCTCAAGTCGGGAAACCCCGTGGAAAAAACCTGCACGCTTGGACGCAACCATGCATGGCTTATTGCCCTGGAAACTGGATTTTGGGTAAGGGTTCTCACAAGCTTTATCGGGGGAGCGAGCAGTAATACGCTCTGGTTGATTCGCAGCGGGAGCCCGCTCGCGCGTGAGAAGGGTTGCGCGTTTTGTGTAGAAAGCGTGCGTCCCCCCACTAATTGTCTTAATTTTGAATTTTGCGGGCGTTGAATTTTGAATTGAGTTGACGCAACCATGCATAGCGATCGCCTGAATTCATACTTCAATGGGAGCAACGCCAAAACCTTTTCACCTAGACCTCCGTGGGAGTGTGGAAGCCGCGTCTATTTATGCAGCTACGGAAACACGACTCAGCGCCTTTAAAGGCGCGTCTCAACGAGTGCCTTTCATGCGTTGATTTGGCGGACTACTAGTATCAGGTTGAGTCAGGTTTTGAATATCTTGCGATTGGCGGTATCGCCACGCACTTGCACCAATGGGCAGGCGATGGTTCTAGGATTACCAAATCAGTCAGTAAAAAAGTTTTTTCACTTAAATGTCCCTGTAGCGACACAATTGCTTTACTACCCTTAACCTCAAGGACATAAGCGCGACTATTGTTCCATGTTTTATCTTTCTTGGGATGCTTCACGTCGATCAGCACACTAGCACCAGGAGCAACAAGTTCAAAATCGAGACATGTTCTTGGGTTAATATATCTAGCAGCCTTATAATCTGGTACTGTTGTTTCGTACTCATCCCAGCGGATGATTCTTTGACCGTTACGCACATCATACAAACATTCTTTACCTTCATGCTTCCACGTCTGGGGGAAGTCGTACCAAGGTTCTGATATCGGATCTACTGTGTCAGTAGACTGTACTTGTGAACAGTCTGATTCTGAAGGAGCATCTACTGACACCGCAGATTGTACTGATGAACTCTGGGAATCAGTATAAAGTTGTACAACACTTTCCGGAGCAACTGATGCGCAACCAATGGAGTAGGCGGACGAGGCATGAAGCTGTGCCAACTCCTCCTCTGTTATATTGTGATGTTCTGAAACATTTGATACTATACCCCCATCTTCATTGACTTGGGTCGGGTCGGATGTGGGAGTAGTCGCCGAGACCGTCTCCACTAAAGACTCCCCAACGAAGGACTTGTTAGATGCTGTTTGTTCACCCTTAACGGATGGCAGTTCTGTTGGTGCGATACGCGAAGCGTTAAGCCTCTGGCTTATCGCTTTTTGTTTTGCCTCTTGTGTTGACAAGCTGACTGAATCCCCTACATATGGGGTTTCTAGAACCTCTTGTGTTGAGTAGTTGACTTCTTCTTCTACTTGATTGAGGGTTTGTTTTACGAATTGTGTTGACAAGCTAACTGAATCTTCTACTTCATTGGGGGTGTAGTCGCTAACTGCAACTCGTGTGTCGTCCACCCACCGAAGTCTCCCGTCTTTGAGTGCAAGGTAGCAGTCTAGCGCTTCGGTTACAACCTTTTGAGGAGTGATACCTGATTCTAAAACTATTCTTTCTAGCTTAACTCCCGTTTCTTGGTCATGAATTGGTGGTATCTGGCAATACCTCTTCCCCCCTCCCGGTGGTTGCTTCCAAACCGATACTGGTTCGTTTTTTCCCCGTTTTTTACTGGGAAACATTTCCTTTTTCAGCGAATCTACTATTTCTTGAGTGAGTTCCCCACAGTCGTCTTGCAAAACCTCCCACAATGCCTTATATTTCGGCTCAACGAGCGAAAACACAATTGTCCCCAATTTGGCTAAATTTGTTGGCACATAGCTTAAGGTAGCTTTCGCCGCCTTGGTAGAGTCGAGGGAGAGTATTACCTCTCGCCCCTCTCTGTTAAATCTGGG
>JBHYDF010000302.1:0-7666 GCA_051861145.1 Nostocaceae cyanobacterium | reverse complement strand
CTGCCGTCGCGTCTGGTCAAGATTTATATGTATCGCGATTAATGTGAAATGGTATAACTCCTAACTCCTAGCTCCTAACTCCTAACTCTTAACTCCTAACTCCTAACTCCTAACTCTTAACTCCTAACTCCTAACTCTATGTCTGTAGCGCTGACAAGATGCGATCGCTGATTACCCAACGATTAGAATCAGGTTTAATCCAACGCTTTTCATCAGGATTAAAATTACGTTGCTCGATGAGTACTGCTTTCAAGTCTTTCTTTTGGTGAATATCGAGCTTCGACACCATCTTTTCAGCAGCTCGTAATGCACAAATTTGCTCAAACGCCGTTTCTGAATGAGCGATGAGATGGAGAACAGAATCAAAATAAATCGAGTCTCCAGACCATTCAGCAACAGAAAGTCCCACCAAACGCTTACCTTGGTCGTGAGATTGTAGTAGGTTTTTAACCTCCTGTGCAGAAAAATCAACTTGGGGAGCAAGAGCGCGCATCCGTCCAGCAAGAGATTCCATCTCAAATGTTCTTTGCGCTCCGGAAGGCATGGTGTTTCGCAATTCTTTATAACGTTCGCCTAAACGCTCCAATTGTTGTTGCGCCTCAGACAAAGGAATCCGGGATGCGTAGACTTTCTGCCATTCCTGACGTACTTGACGCAACTCTAACTGCTGTTGTGGTGGAGCCACATCTTCTGCTAACTTAGTCTGTTCTATAAGAAATCCTAATGAATCACCAGTTAATGAACGCAGCATAGGCATCATGCTTGAGCCGGTAATTTCTCCCGCAGGCGTCTTCACTGCTCCCCCAGTCAAAGCAAAAATTTTCAGCACAGATGGCAACCAAAGTAGTGCCAGAAAAACTGCTGTTGTATTAGTTACTTGAAATTTAAAGGATGTTTCTTTACCATTCCAGCTAATTTGAAAGGTACTGATCAAGATAAAAATACTAGTTATAATTAACCAATTTTTTGGAAGTTGGATGATTCGTTTTAGCAGCCACTCTACTGCTTCCCGCGAAATTTGGTTATTATTTTCTTCTGTATCTAATTTGTTTACCATAGTCTTATTTTATTTTTTTATTTTTTGACACTCGCATAAGTGCAAGTATTTTTTCTATAATCTTGTAAATTTGTAAATGTTAACCAATTGGAAATCACTGTTAAATTATTTTCTTGTGCAGCTTCTAAAATCACACCGCGTAAAGATTGATCACCTAGCGGTAATACATCTTTTGGTAAACAGGTAAGCAGTCTTTTGGCACGTTCATAAAGTGCGATCGCTTCTTCATTATTATGAGCATTGCGGTAAATAATCCCATGAATATCTGAGTAAATTGCTTTTTGCTCATAAAAGTAGCGTGACCAAGCTTGACTGACAGAACGTTTATCTGTCTTTGCTAAGGTTGCTTCGTTTGCACCAGCCAGCATCGCACCATTATCACGTACGTCAAGTAATTTTAAGTCTTTTTTAGAAGTGAGGATAGCAATCTTATATTTATCTGTAATTTCCACACAACCTTGGTCCCCAAAAACTTCCACTAAGCAACCTGAAAGTGTAAACGCAAGGTACGATATGCCACGCTTTGCATCTTTACATGGTTTGCATTCCCGTGCATCATAATCAACACAAGGAGGGTTTCCTTGATGATGGTCAAAGCGAGAATACGGACCATGAAAACGAAAGGAAACAGCAGTAGGACTGTATTGGGGAAGGAAAATTTTTACAAGTTCTATATCCTTCTCTAGCTTATAAAATCGTGGTTTTGGCTGAACAAGAGGAGGGGGAGGAGCTATTTTTACCACCTTGAGCGTTCCTTAATCTGGTTAACTTAAAAAATTTGGATACTTCCGCCTTATGGCTTTTAAGGCGTTTGTTGACATCGACCTAAAAGGCGAACTTGATACTAGCTTCACATCCCCAAGATAAAATTCCGGTTATTTTTATCTTAGGCAATGTAATTTCGTAAAGTTTTATAGCTGAACTACCCCAACCCTAAAGGGAGGAGGTTCCAACTCACTGCGTGAGTTTCGTTTACCTTCACAGGTTCCGACTCCTCACGCAGCTATTGGATTAGTTAGAGTCGAGGTGTGCATTACTACACTAGCCCTCTCTTCCAAAACCGTGCATTAAGTAGGGTAGGTAGCCAGCGAGTTACCATTACTGCACTTTTCCAACCACCCCCTCCAAACTACGTATGACGACCGTTTCCGTATCACCTTGCTTTCCGGTAATTCTTAAGTTTAAGGGTTTCACCATCGTAGCGTCCATACTGAATTTTCTCGTAGCACTGACAACAAACAAAAGCGAGTTTTGTCCGAAGTGTATATACTTAAGGCGGTAGTCTTTGATTACACTTTTAGGTACTCTTAAACATTAGTAGTTTTTGAAGTTTGCGGACTCTCTATCTGCCCAGTTATATTTTTCTGTTTACCGTTGGGCATGGCAGCTTTCGCTTTTTGTAGCGTCTTATACTACTTAACACAAACTCTGATACAAATACAGATGGTGGACCAGACGCGAAATTTGAGGCAGCGCGTTGCGGAGCCAGTCCTGAAGGAGGGTTTCCCTCCGCTCTTAACTGGCGTTGGGGTTCCCCCCGTTGTAGCGACTGCCGTCGCGTCTCTACAAGATTTATATGTATCGCGATTAATGTGAAATGGTATTACACTCACGCTTGAAATTAAGGCTGGATGTCTCCAATCTCTACTTACAGCATCGATTCTAGTTGCAAGACTCTGTTGGGGAAGTGGTTATGGAAAGCCCAGATACTTTTCAGAATGGTTGCGTAGCGAAACGTTTTCATCCCCGTTAGGGGAAGTAGTTATGGAAAGGTTACTTGATTGCTTTTTTTAGAAGTTCTGGCAAAGCGTTTAAATCCCCGTTAGGGGAAGTGGTTATGGAAAGGTCATTTGGGGCATTGTCGGTGCGGTCGTTCTGAAGTTTCCATCCCCGTTAGGGGAAGTGGTTATGGAAAGGACAGCTCGTGAACTTTCTTCTGATGGATGCCAAGTTTCCATCCCCGTTAGGGGAAGTGGTAATGGAAAGATAATTTCCTAGATTTCAATGGTAAAACAGTAAAATGTGTTATCTGTGATTGTCAAGTTTTTGAATGTAAAATTATCTTTTCTGCAAAATAATTATTCCAACCTGAAAACAGGACTTTAGACTAGAAGAAAGCGATCGCACACAAATTCATTTCCACATGAACACCCATAACACAACACAATTAAACCCAGACTTAGAAGCAGAATGCTTGATGGAGGAAGCGTCATCATCATCGTTAACTGAAGAGCAGTATCGCAAAAAGATGCAGCGCCGCAAAGAGGTACAAGACCAGCGAGTTGCGAAAGCTTCCCAGGAAAAAGGTTTAATAATTGTTCACACTGGTAATGGAAAGGGAAAAACGACGGCGGCGTTGGGAATGGTATTGCGATCGCTCGGTCATGGGTATAAGGTAGCGATTATTCAATTTATTAAAGGTGCTTGGGAACCTTCGGAAAAAAAGGTTTTCAGTCTTTGGCAAGAGCAGTTAGAATTTTATGCGATGGGCGAAGGCTTTACTTGGGAGACTCAAGACCGCGATCGCGATATTGAAAAAGCGCAAGCTGCTTGGGAAAAAGGATTAGAATACATCAAAAATCCAGATTTTAAGCTTGTGCTGTTAGATGAAATAAATATTGCGATAAAACTTGGCTACTTACGTGTAGAAGAAATAGTAGCTGGGTTAGAGCAAAAACCGGTTGACACACATGTGATTCTGACGGGAAGAGGCGCACCCACAGCATTAATAGAACGTGCTGACTTAGTAACAGAAATGACTTTAGTTAAACATCCTTTCCGCGACAAAGGCGTAAAAGCGCAACCAGGAATTGAGTATTAAGAGTTAATGGTTAATGGTTAATAGTTAATGGTTAATAACCATGAACTATGAACCATGAACTATGAACCATGAACCATGAACCATGAACCACTAACTCCTACTGTTGCAAATTCGCTTTACACGCCTGTAAAATTTGCTGGTCGTTAGCACTAACGGAGTTTAACCGATAATACTCTTGTAGTGCTATAGAGTGACCGTAAGTAACTGGTTGATCATTGTCACCTTTTATAGGTAGTCCATTAGTTGAAGCGACTTGAGATGGGCTAATTTCACCAGGATAACCCCTTACTGTCATAGCCAGTTCTCCTGATGGTTCGATAGTGCCTTTAAAACAGCTAAACTCAGAACTAGGCATATACAAAGCACCCATTACTTGACCCTGGTGCTTCTCAAATACAACATATCCTCGCCCGAATTGTCCTGGTTTTGGCGACTGTCCATACAAGTAAATGCCATTTTGTTTAGGGAGTTTTGCTTTCCCCGCCATTCCTGTTTTGTTTGTTGCTTTTGGTGCTATGTCTTGCGTGTTGGTTATGGTAGGTACTTGTTGTGTATATTCTCCTTGATTAAGTTCTGAGTCAAGGCGAGAATTTCGTTGCAACCAAGTGTAAGTTTTTACTTCATTATGTGCTACTTGCGGGGGCGCTTCTGTCGGTTTTACGACAGCTTGAGTTGGCACGGAAACCGATTTAGACAAAGCCTTGCGGAGACGCGATTGTTTATCAGCAACTTCCGTTTCTGTGGAAGAATTACCTTGTAACCATGTATAAGTTGTTGCTTGGTTTCCTAACTCTTGTGTTGTGGCTGTAAATAGTTTTGCTGTTTGGTTACTTAACACAGGCTTTGCCTTCTCGCCAACAACACCAAGAATAAGAAGCAATCCCAGCAAAGGTATTCTTAAGTGACGAGGGGGAAGGAACTTATTTATAAGGTTAAGCACCCGTTTTCTCCTGTTAATTTTTGTCTCTGAATAGAAATGTAACTAAGGGTTGATGATGAAAAACTGCATTAAAGAATCGGTTTATATTGTCCAGGAAAAAATTCCGAAAAAATATAAATTCTTTCTTTAATTTTGCAGTTGGGGACTTTAATCCTACACTACCATTGATTGGGTGATGCGGTCTTCATCTTATTGATTAATCCAATAGGATGATTGTCAGGAAAAATTGAAAATACTACCGGTAAATTTGAGACCTGATATTTTCTCTCAAGGATTTTTAAGATTTCAAAACAAGAGTGGCTGTTTTTTAGGAGTAAACCTCACTTTTGTGCATCTATCAACAAATACAGGAGAAAATCTCTAAATTCCAGATTCAATTTCGGGATTTTGATAATTAGTCAATAGTCATTAGTCATTAGTCATTAGTCAATAGTCATCAATTATTCCCCTAGCCCCTAGCCCCTAGCCCCTAGTCCCTAACCCCCCACAAAACAAAAAAATCGCCCCCTGACTTCAGGAGGCGCGTCGCCAAGAACCATAAGCATTTAGCTAGCAACGTACTCTTTGACGTTGGAGCGGCGACGACGGAGGTGCGCCAGGGCTTGATGCTCCAACTGGCGGACGCGCTCACGGCTAAGGTTTAGACGCTCACCTACTTTAGCCAAAGACATTTCGTTTCCATCTACTAACCCAAAGCGCAGTGCTAAAACTTCACGCTGTTGAGGTGTTAACTCTGCAAGCAGGTTGTTCAAGTCTTGGCGCAAGAATTCTTGAGTCATGTAAGATTCTGGAGATGGACCTTCATCTTCCAACATTTCTTGCAACTCGGTATCTTGGTTATCGCCAACTTTCACATCCAAAGAAACTGGCTGACGCGCCATGTTCAGATACTCGCGGATTTGGGCGGGTTCTAACTCCAGTTCTTTGGCAATTTCCGCCGGAGATGGCGATCGCCCTAATTTTTGAGCTAATTCCCGCTGCACTTTTTTGATTTTGTTCAGTTTCTCGGTAATATGGATTGGTAGGCGAATGGTACGACCTTGCTGTGCGATCGCGCGAGTAATTGCTTGGCGAATCCACCAATAAGCATAGGTTGAGAACTTATAACCCCGTGTTGGGTCAAATTTCTCTACACCACGCTCTAGCCCCAGCGTTCCTTCCTGGATCAGATCCAGAAATTCCATGTTCCGCTTTTGATACTTTTTAGCAATAGCAACGACCAAGCGCAAATTCGCTTCAATCATCTTTTGCTTCGCCCGCTTACCTTGCTGCACGGTTTGCTTGACTTCTGTCTCAGATTTTTTCACATGCGCAGCCCATTCTTCAAGGCTTGGTTCGCGGCGCAGCTTTTTCGCTAAAGCCTCTTTAGCATCTATCAGCGTCATCATTTGCTGTACCTGCTTACCGAAGACAATCTCTTGTTCGCGGGTTAGCAAAGGTACACGTCCAATCTCGCGCAGATAGGTTCGCACCATATCAGCCGTGAATTTGGCGTTAGTATTTTCAAGTTCGGTGTTTACAGTAGGCATTGGTGCGTTTTCCTCTTCTCCAATCACAAAGAATACTTAATAGTTATGGCGGATTAGGAAAGGTAGTGCATATATCACTAGACATTAGGGAGCTACCACCAACGGTTGAGTTTTCTTTATTTAAAACCTGTCAAGACGGTTAGTCCCTTAGATAGGTTCCCCTACCCTCCCTGGATTTTTAATCTCTACTAGCACGCATTCTTATCTTCAATAATTCTTATCTTCTTTAGTCGCTTGCGGCGACTATTATAATATGAAGTCAGTATGAGTTCTACTTATTCAATATTACGACAAATCAACTTAATAGTAAAGAGGTTTAGATAAATCTTTCCATTATAATCCAAAATAGTTTCTTTGCCAAAAAAATAGGTGAAATTCCTTTACGAGAGTCACTATATATATAGTGACGTTAAAAGCCCCTGTTGAGGTTGCCGAAACTAGCCGGATAACCGAACTATTTGAGTATATTATTGGTGGGATGTCACGAAACTTAAACTTTTGGCATTAGATTTATCCATTTGAAACAGAGTTTCATGAAAGTCTACACCATCTTCTAAATTTAGTCACGAAACTCAAGACCCTACAGCCATAACTTTTTTCACCAAAGATTCAATAGTCGCTAAGGAAGCTTCTGCTTGGAGTGCTTGCTCAAAAGCTGTATAAGCGTCCGGATCGTGATTTTTGAGCCAGATCCAACTTTCCTTACTACCAGGATACCACATTTGGCGCAAGGAAAAATAGTCTTCCAGCAGAGTAAATAACAGCCAGGCGCGACGATAGTTAGCCTCAATATCCCCTTTAGCAATGCGCTTTAACATCTTGTATGACCAACCGCGCCGCAATTCTATTTCGCTAGACGATAGCACAGGAGGCCCAGCAACAAAGAGCGCGTTAACTTGTTGAAGTAACCTTTGCCCCCAATTTTCCTGCTCTGTTAACACAATCCCCTCTCGAACTCGCAGGAAAGAAGCATCTATATTAATAATATCATCTTCGTTATAAATAAATATATCTAAATAGTTACCATTCCACAAACGCAATTCTTGTAGACTTTCCCCAGTTGGTCTGATGGCGAGGAGGTCATAGTCACTGCTAGGCGTATGCGTACCTTTCGCCCTAGAACCGTAAAGAATTACCGTATGACAGCCGTGAACATTGCACAGTTCATCCACAACTGCTGTCAGAATCTTATCATCCTTTGGTAAGTTGCTGGACATATCCTAATTAGGGACTAGGGACTAGGGACTAGGGACTAGGGGAATAATTAATGACTAATGACTAATGACTAATGACTAATGACTAATGACTAATGACTAATG
>JBHYDF010000301.1:0-7689 GCA_051861145.1 Nostocaceae cyanobacterium | reverse complement strand
CACTCGGCGTACGCTTACCGCTGCGTTGCATCGCTTGGGCTCGGAGCAAGACGGCTTGACCAAAATAAACAGGCTAATCCTGTGTTGATTGCCCACAATGATTTGCGCGGTGGAGACACGCGTAAATTTACAAATATCTCTGCGTGAAGTCTTTGGGTGCGGTAACAGATGATTTATAATAAGCGGGGAAATTTTTATGGCAGCGATCGCCTTGATTAAATTACTTTGAAAAGGGTTGTTGATTTCGTGGGCGACCCCAACAACCAATTGACCCAGAGAGAACATTTTTTCAGTATGGACAAGTTGAGCTTGGGTGTGTTGGAGTTGTTTGAGGGCTTGTTATAAATCTTGCGCTTTTCACTTGAAGTTGATCGAGCATTTGCACGTAGCAAGGGAGCAACCCAGCGTTGTGAATGTCAGCGATCGCTCTGACACGCCGTGGAAAAAAACCGCAGTCCGCGCGCTTTCCATGATTGGCTTGTTGCAAAGCCCGCCGCTTATTTTGGGTAAGGGTCAAGACGCGCGAGCGGGTTAGAGCAGTAATCCACTCGAATAATCGCGAGTTATCCGCTCGTTTTGAGCTATGGAGAGCGCGATTTATGTGTAAAGCGTGCGTCCCCCGCGACGAGATTGGTTAATATACGTCTGATGAAAGCAGGTATCTCGAATTTGCAAGGAAAAAGCAGAACTAAAGCTTGGTAGCACATCCTCGCAAACAATTTCACCAACAGCAAGTTCTGAATTCGGGTGAAAGTGGTATATAACAACTCGGTCAGCACCCATAGCACGACGGAGATTTGCGATTGTTGTGCCCAAAATCGGATCTCGCTCAGAGGATTTGTGTATCTTGGCGACCACTTCAATGGCTTCCTTCTGGAGCTGCTGAATAATAAGAGCGTGGGTCTTGAGTCCTCCACTGACACGAAAACAGCTACGGGAAATCTTCTTGTCAGACCTAGGAGACTTTATGCTTACGCCTCATCCACCACCCCATGACACCAGCAACAGCTGTACCAGCAATGGTAAGGGGTTCAGGGACAGGTTGATTCAAAACAGACTTATTGCCTATAGAATCCTCACCTGCGCTACCAAAGTTATATACTTCCAAAATGTAGCTAAACTGGCCATCTGAATCACCAATCAGTTGTAAAGGAGCTGAAAATTTTAGGGTAGTGTCATTGAGGGTATATGGCACCGAACCACGAATGTTACCCCACCCACCTGAGTTTGGCTGTGGTGTCCCAGTTGCAAAGACATCACGTAGGCGAATATCACCTGCAACGTGAATTTCTTCTCCACGAATGATTGTTTCAAGCTCACTATACAGCGGATTACCTTTAGATACAGGAAATTTCCCATCTGCGTCAATAAAGTATTGAAATGAGTCGGCTTGTCTACCAAAGGCATCAACCGAGAAAAAGTCTGGAGTTTGATTGAAATTGATTGTAAATAATACCGATTGGGTATCTAAATCTACCACTGCTGACTCTGATTTAACTATCAATGCTGCTTGTGCCGTTGCGACTGTGCCGAAGAAAATTAATCCGGCTCCAAAAATAGGCAAGTATAACTTTTTCATAAATGCCATAAAGCTTAATCCGATTAAAAGGTGCTGTTACATCTAGTTGGGTTTGCCCTTAATAATCCGGAAAAATAGATGATTTTGTCGTGAAGTTGTCGTAAATTTCCCGCAATCAGGACGTAAAGCCTTAACGCGCGGCGCAATCACTGACACAGTAAAAACGATCGCTCGCTCGACAACTTTTTGTGCAGTGATTCCTTCTGTGTCCATTGGAAAACGTTTGGCAGCTTTTGGGATGATAAAGAGGCTGCACAGCCAATTCAGATTTTCTTTATGGGTTTGGCTTTTCAATGCATAAACCTCTTGGTCAACGGCAGCTTCCAACCAGCAGGTGGTACAGCTTGTATTCAACACTTTGCCTTACGCCTCATCCTCTACTCTAATGGCTACATCCCCTGGAACTATGCTCGCTTCCTCGACTACTGCACAGAGCGCATGTTACTCCAACGTGTCGGCGGTCGCTACCGCTTCATCCACAAACTATTACAAGACCACTTCGCCCAGATGGAGTTTAAGCGAGATTAGAAAGAAGTTTGGAATTACACCACACCAAAATGCTCTCGAGCGATCGCTTCTTCTAAAGCTACAACTTTGGAATGCTTTTTTAGCTTTGGGCAATGCCGGGCAAATACCAGAAGACAACACCACGCACTGCAACAGCAGCAATCAGAATCACTTGAATCGCGTCGGCTCGCGCATTTCTCCATTTTGCCGAATATGCTCGACTAACCGCTTGGTTTCACCACCTGCCAATTTGCCCAGAAAAACTTCACAAATCACAGATGCGTTTATCACCTTAGACTTCCCGTTAGTGGCAGCCAAACAACTTCTCAAAGCTAGGGTGGTTTTCTGGCGACCTGTTAATCCCGATGCCCAAGCAGAAGACATTGCCGGGTTGGAGTTAGAAAATTCTCCCCCACAAACGGCTCAACCTGCACGATTAATTACATCTGATGATTTATGGGGACATCCTTTCCGAGTATTGGGTTTTCCAACGGGGCAACCTAATGGGGTTTGGGCTGCGGGGATACTACGTGGGCGGGGAGCTAACGTTTGGGTGCAGCTGGAGGATGTGAAACAACCGGGTTATAGATTAGAGCCTGGTTTCAGTGGTGCGCCCATATGGGATGAGGAACTACAGGGTGTAGCAGGAATAGCAGTGGCGGTGGAAATGAACCGACCAGAAACCAAAGCTGCGTTTATGATTCCCACACACGTGCTGGTTAAAGCATGGTCTTATTTAAACCTTCGGGGTCATACTGATTATGTCAATAGCTTAAGTTGGAGCCGTCTTGATGGTTCGTATGTGGAAAATAACAATCAAAGGGTAAAAGGTAACTATACCTTTACTTTAGCTTCTGGTAGCAGCGATGGTACTGTTAAATTGTGGAGATATTTAGGTGCTCCACCACGATGGGACTTGTTTAAGACTTTTCAAGCCCACGGTAGTGGTGTCAACAGTGTTAGCTGGAATCCTGATGGTAAAACTTTAATATCTTTGGGTGACAACAACACGGAACGGTTACAAGTAAACTTCTTTCGGAAACTATTTAGACACAAAGTTGAATTCTATCGAAAAGTACCAAGCGTTAATATAAAGATAAGCAAGCTCGACAAATCTTCCTCTTATACAAAAACGCGCCTGTGATACCTATTGATTTGAATTCTTTAATCAGTGCAATTACTGGCATCGTAAATCCTACCTCTTTGATCAAAGATAAGATTCAGCGCAGTGAAATAGTAATTAAATTATTAAAGCAATTTAAACTTGACCCTGAGCATCCTCCAGCTGATTTTAGCGGTGTTTACGCCTACGCCTTGGTAGAGTATGGTGTTGGTAAACCCAAGCCATTCCTCGAACTTTTCCGACAACAAGAGATTAAGCAAGCTTTTCGCAAAGCATTCGACCACAATAACCCTTCAATTCTTCTGTCTGAAGTCGAAGCTTTTCTGGATGCTGATGCATTGGGTGAAGAAATTAGAATTTTGGAACTTGACATCAGGCGAGAAGTCGCTGCCTTTGCTACTGTTTTTATTGAGGTTGCCAAGCGATCGCGCACACCAGCAGATGTGTTGATGAATCAGCACATCGGTTCGCTACACAAAAGAATCGCAATGATCACAGAACAACTCGACAGATTGCCAACATTAGAAGGGATTAGAACAGAAATTGCACGGTTGGCAGCACAGAATTATTTAGCACTACCAACAGGTGAAACATCAGTAGAAAATAAATGTCGAGCCATTGCCTTAGCTCAACAAATGCGCGGTTGGTTTGAAACCCTCAACTACAGCTTTGAAAAACATGAAATTTGGGAAGATAACTATTTTGAGTGGATTATCCACATCCCTGTAAGACGTAATCGCTTTGAGCGCGTACTTGTGCGTGGAATTGAAGGCGAAGCAGGATTGGGCGAGGTGATGGCTTTGCGCCAGTCCGTAGAAGCACAAAAGACAGACGAAGGCTGGTTAGTCACAGCACGCCGGATTTCACGAGCGGCACGTGATGAAGTCGATAAAGAAGAAAATCGAGATTTAGAATGCTTTACTTTTGACGAACTCATCGATCAAGATGCTGATTTCAGCGCCTATGTGGACTGGTTAGAAGCAGAAGTCAAACGGCGAGAAATAGACAAAAAGTATGTACCATTAGGCTGTACAAAAGAAGAATTTGATCCAGTCACAAAGCGTCGCCTTGGTGTTAGTCGCTATGATGAACGTGACGGTTGGATTGATGGTTACATTGATTTGTGGTTAGATGATCCAGCTAAAGAGCATATTTCAATATTGGGCGAGTTTGGCACGGGGAAGACTTGGTTTACTTTCCATTATGCTTGGACTGCACTGCAACGTTACCGGGATGCCCAAAAACGGGGTGTAGAACGTCCTCGTTTACCTTTGGTTATTACTCTACGTGACTATGCTAGAGCTTTAAACGTGGAGAACGTACTGGCAGGGTTCTTTTTTACCCAACACAATATTCGCCTAAACAGCGATGTTTTTGACCAACTCAACCGCATGGGTAAACTGCTGCTGATTTTTGATGGTTTTGACGAAATGGCAGCAAAGTGCGATCGCCAGCAAATGATTAATAATTTTTGGGAATTAGCAAAAGTCGTGGTTCCTGGTTCCAAGGTAATTCTGACATGTCGCACCGAACATTTTCCCGAAGCAAAAGAAGGACGGGCTGTGCTTAATGCCGAATTGCAAGCCTCAACAGCTAATTTGACAGGTGAAACGCCGCAGTTTGAAGTGCTGGAACTGGAGAAATTTAACGACGAGCAAATTCGGCAAGTGTTGTCCTTCAATGCTGAATCTACCACAGTTGAACAGGTGATGAGCAATCCCCAACTATTGGACTTGGCACGTCGTCCGGTGATGACAGAGCTAATTTTGGAATCATTGCCAGATATTGAAGCAGGTAAACCTGTTGATATGTCGCGGGTATATCTTTATGCGGTGCGGCACAAAATGGAGCGAGATATTAAAGCCGAGCGCACTTTTACTTCTTTGGCAGATAAACTGTACTTTTTATGTGAGTTGTCGTGGGAGATGCTGTCTACTGATCAGATGAGTCTAAATTATCGGCTTTTCCCTGATCGGATTCGTCGCTTGTTTGGTGCAGTTGTGCGTGAGGAAAAGGATTTAGACCATTGGCATTTTGATATGATGGGGCAAACGATGCTCATCCGCAATGCCGACGGTGATTATACTCCGGCGCATCGTTCGTTGTTAGAGTTTTTTGTGGCGTATAAGTTTGCTGCCGAGTTGGGGATTTTACCACCAGATTTTACAGAGTTGGCACAAGCACAATCGTATTTAGACACAACAGCCACACCTCAAGATTACACTTGGTCATCGTATTTCCAGCGGAGAATAAATGAGGCGGAGCAAATTTTACCAATTGCTCCTTTAAAAGGATTTGTCAGTGAATCTTTAGAAAGACTGCAACCCACTTTTGGTCAAGCTCCCTTGACAAGGGCAGTAATGGATTTGCTTGTGCCAATGTTGGATAACTACTCTCCTCTGTTAGAAATACTTGATGCCACACGCGGTAAAAAAGATTGTGAAGTGGGTTATGTAGGAGGAAATGCAGCAACACTGTTAATGAAGGTTGATAAGGGAGCTTTGGAAGGGAAAAATCTTTCTCAAGCTGTGATTTGGAGTGCAGATTTTTCTAATGCTAGCCTACATGATGTCAATTTTGCTGGAGCGAATCTGATTGATTGTGTTTTTACTGAAACCTTGGGTAATGTTTTATCAATAGCATTTAGTCCAGATGGAAATTTATTAGCAACAGGTGACTCCAGTGGCAGGATTTGTCTGTGGCGATTAGTTGATGGGAAAAAAATTCTTTCTCTGGAAGGACACATTGGATGGGTTCATACAGTTATTTTTAACCCTCAAGGTAATCTTCTTGCAAGCAATAGTGACGACCTTACTATCCGTATCTGGAATATCTACACAGGTGAATGTCTGAAGACTTTACGAGGACACAATTATTCTTTAAAATCAGTTGCATTTAGTCCAGATGATTACTCTTTAGCTAGTGGCAGTTACGACCATACTGTAAAAATCTGGGATATTAATACAGGAAAATGCATCCAAACTTTTGTAGGGCATAGTATCAGAGTTACATCAGTTGCGTTTAACTCAGATGGTCAGACTCTAGCTAGCGGTGGAGGAGATCAGACCATAATATTATGGAATGTCAGAACAGGAGAACTTCTGAAAACTTTAAAAGGGCACAGTGAAGAGGTGACTTCAGTTGCCTTTGATCCTAACAACAATAAGATTCTTGCTAGCAGTAGCAGAGACCATACTGTACGCCTTTGGAATCTCAATAGTGGTCAAACTATCCAAATCTTGCAAGGACATAGCGATTTAGTTACTTCAATTGCTTTTGCTCCTCAAGGTAGGACACTAGTTAGTGGCAGTGCTGATGGTACTGTAAAATTCTGGGATATTCACACAGGTAAATGTTTGAAAACTTTAGATGAACACACGGAATGGGTAACTTGTGTGACTTTTAATTCTCAAGGTACAACTTTAGCCACTAGCAGTCATGAGCAAACAGTAAAGATATGGGATGTCAAAAGTGGAGAATGTTTGAAAACGTGGCGAGGAAGGAAGAACACTATAAATTCACTGAACTTTAGTCCTACGGGTTTGACTTTGGCTAGTGGCATTCATAATCAAACTATAGATATATGGGATGCTATTGAAGGAAAGCTAATTAATAATTTGGAGGGACACGAAGGTACTGTAACTTCAGTCACATATAGCCCTAATGGTCAAATTCTCGTCAGTAGCAGTAGTGATCGAACGTTACGTTGCTGGGATATTCGTACTAATCAATGCTACCAGGTTTTATATGGTCACCAAAGTTGGATATCTTCAGTTACGTTCAGCCCTCAAGGTGAGATTATAGCTAGTGCTAGTAGTGACCAGACAATTAAGCTGTGGAACATTCAAACCGGCCAATGCATCAAAACTTTAACTGGACATGCTTCTTGGGTGGCTTCAGTTGCTTACAGTCCTGATGGGAAAACATTGGTAAGTAGTGGTGCTGACTCAACAGTTAAACTATGGGATATTCAAACAGGAAAATGTATTAAAACATTCATTGGACATGAGAGTAGTGTTGATTCGGTTTGCTTCACTCCAGATAATCAAAGCTTAGTAAGTGCTGGTGATGATTATATAGTGAGAGTTTGGAATACCCATACTGGTGAATGCCTTTATACTATGAAGGGTCATACAGCTTTAATAGAGCAAATAGTTATTAGTCCTGACGGTAAAACAATAGCCAGTGCTAGCCAGGATAATAAAGTTAAATTATGGGATATCAATACTGGTAAGTGTATAAGAACTTTTGAAGAACATAAGGGTATTGTTTATACAGTTGCATTCAGTCCAAATGGTCGAATACTTGCCAGTGGTGGTGAAGATGAGACGATTAAATTTTGGGATGTTCAAACAGGTAAGTGTTTAAAAACCCTATGTTCTCCTAAGCTTTATCAGGGTATGAATATTAAGGGTGTTGTGGGTTTAACTGAACTTTAGACTAAGAAGCACAAAATGACTCAGGGAAGCTGAGTTGAAAA
>JBHYDF010000300.1:0-7699 GCA_051861145.1 Nostocaceae cyanobacterium | reverse complement strand
AATGGTTAATGGTTAATGGTTAATGGTTAATGGTTAATGGTTAATGGTTAATGGCCATGAACCATTAACTATTAACGGCTCTAAAATTTTTCTTTCTCAAGGCTGATGTAAATTTTTACATCTCTCTTACGAGGGATTGTAAAAATTTAATTATTAAGAAAAAATTAAAACTTAGGATAAGCTTCAGTAAATAAGGGATTTTTTATACAGTAATTCCAGCTTTTACTGAGCATAAATCTATACTCTAATTCAAGCATTAATTACTAATATTTTCTATGGCACTGTTTACAGGAAAAGTGGCTTTAGTTACAGGTGGAACTTCTGGTATTGGTAGGGCAACTGCTGTTGCTTTTGCTCGTGAAGGAGCTAAAGTTGTGGTAGCTAGTCGTCGTATATCAGAAGGGGAGGAAACTGTCAAGCTGGTAAAAGAAGTTGGAAGCGATGGTTTGTTTATTCAAACTGATGTAAGTAAAGAAGCTGATGTAAAGGCGATGGTAGAAAAAACCATTACAGCCTACGGTCGTCTTGATTTTGCCTGTAACAGTGCTGGTGTTGAACAACAACCAACTCCCCTCACCGAACAGACAGAGGAAACCTTTGACCAAATTATGGATATTAACGTCAAAGGTATCTGGCTGTCAATGAAGCACCAATTATCCCAGATGCTGCAAAATGGCGGGGGTGCGATCGTGAATATCTCTTCTGGCGCTGCAATCAAACCGCTTCCTAATATCCCAATTTACAATGCTAGCAAAGAAGCTGTATTGGCATTGACCAAATCAGTAGCCCTTGATTACGCTAAGTCAGGAATTCGTGTTAATGCTATCTGTCCTGGTGCGATCGAAACGGAAATGTTTTATCGTTTTACTAACGACAACCCACAAGCAAAAGATGCAATATTAGGGATGCATCCAATGGGACGTGTTGGCAAGCCAGAAGAAATAGCTGATGGTGTAGTCTGGCTGTGTTCGGATAAAGCTTCTTTTGTTACAGGTCAGGTGGTGGCAATAGATGGGGGATTTGTTATAAATTAATCACCTATTACTTAGATTTTAGGTTTGGTAAATATCTGCCTTGGGTTGTAAACCCAAGGCTAATAGCATAAGTCCTCTATAAGAGGACTGAAAATAAACTTATATTTTTAATTACATATTATTGTTTGATTTGTGGTTTATGCGTAAAGATACAAGATAATCCAAAATCTAAAATCTAAAATCTAAAATCGTGTACGGATAACTTTACACAGTTTTACAAAGTCCTTACGAAAAGTAAGTTGTGAGAAATGTAGTAATAAATAGAGCGACTAAAATGAGACTAATAAAAAATGAGATTCGGATTGTCGGGTAAAGTATTGACAGGGGTTGTGCAAGTTTTCGGCGTAGCTGCGTTGACTCTAAACGCGTCTATTGCAACTGCTAATGTCTCTCCTGTACAGATGAATCTTGTTAGCCGCACAGAAGCAACAGTTCTCCCTGAGACTGTAACCACCGCAGCAGCCAAAGCGAATAACTTCTATAATCAAGGGCTAAATAAGTATAATCAAGGAGACTTACAAGGCGCGATCGCGGCTTTTTCCACAGTCATTAATCTCAATCCCCAGGATGCTCGTGCTTACGTATACCGTGGATATACCCGCTATGATTTGGGAGACAAACAAGGCTCAATAGAAGATTTTACTAAAGCGATTCGTCTTAATCCCCTAGATGCTTATGCTTTCCTGAATCGGGGTTATAGCCGTTATGACTTGGGAGACAAGCAGGGAGCAATAGAAGATTATACTGAAGCGATTCGTCTTAATCCCCAAGATAGTGATGCTTACTACAATCGGGGTATTGCTCGCAATGAACTCAAAGATGCAAAAGGAGCAATACAGGATTATACCACAGCAATTCGCCTTAATCCCACGAATGCAGTTGCCTACATCAGTCGGGGAAATGTCCGCGATGATCAAGGAGATACACAGGGAGCAATAGAAGATTACAACCAAGCGCTTCGTCTTGATCCCGAACAGCCTTTTATCTACTATAACCGAGCAATTACCTACGCTCGTCAAGGAAACACCAATCAGGCTATAAAGGACTTTAAGCAAGCTGGAGACTTGTTTTTGCAACAAGGGGATACAGAATGGTACCAAAAGACACGGAATGCGATCGCTGACATTCAGGAACAACCTGAAAGCATTGTCTCTATCTAATTCTATTTGAGCTTGATTACACAAATTTATTTATTTTTGATTAAGTAGATAAAATCTGTTACATGAAAAACCCGGTTTCTTGAAGAAGCCGGGTTTCGGAATAATATATTTTTAACGCAAAGGAACGCAAAGGTAAACGCAGAGTAACGCGGAGTTTTGGGAAGAGTTTGTTGAGTAATTCCGATGCAAGCGGAAAGGATATTACCGGGTTTTTGAATTTCGTTATTAGTAAGCTTTTTCCTAATAACTATACTTTCACAGAAACAGCAACTTTTTTACTATAATATTCTGTTTTGGCATACACGCTAATGATGCTGTCACCAATTGTAAAAAATGTGCCTTCTCGTTCATCTTTGGAAAACTGCAAATTGGGATATTTGGTAGAAATTTCTTTAGCAGTCATGGCTTTTGCTTCCATCTCATCTGGTAAAAGTCCGGTTGAACCGATATAGAATACCAAAGGAGAAATTTTATCTCGGTAAATTTTCTCTGCAAACTCCTCCAGCTTGGTTTTCGCTGCTGTCATTGCTGTAACGATTTCCTCTTTGCTGACACTATTTTTATCATTGCGTTTATCCTGTAATAACCGCGCTAAGGTGTTAGCACCAACTTGAGTCAGAATACTGGCGACAATACCGTTATTTTCCAGTCCGAGAAAATCATCAAAAATTGGTTTCATGAATTCATCTACTTTGGTGATTTTCGTACGAGATGACAATTGCTTGTGTTTGAAAGCAATGTTTTCATGGAAACCTATTTCCAAGGTAGGTTTTGAGAAAAATTCTCCAGTTTCTGTGTTATAAACTTCATACATTCTTTCCAGGAATTTATTAGCAGAATGTAATTTACCTAAATTGAGAATGTCTCTGCTACCGATATCAATTTTATAGCTTACTCTTGCATCAAGAATACCACTAGCTAGAGCTTCCTTAATATCTGTATATTCGTTGGTTGTTGGAAAGTTGATGTAAAGATTTTGGGAAAGATAATGTTTTTTCAATTCCTCCAACTGTTCTGGTAAAAATACATCTGATTCTTCTTTCAAATGAGCAGAAATAATACTAGAAAGTACTTTGATTTCTGCTAGTTGAGAAAATAAGCCATCAATACTGCTGTAATTTCCATCGAAAGGCACAAGGGGTAAATTTTCTAAATCAATGGTGTAATCGCTGTGAAAATCAAATTCTTCGGCTTCTAGAACACCTTTTTCTTTTAGCAAATTAAAGGTTTTTTTGTTGCTAATTTTCACTTGCAGCGCTTTGACATTCACTTCCCCGTCACTGACGATGGTGTAATTATTAAAGCTAGTTAAGTCGTTTACTAGCAAACCCGCTACTTCGATGATGGCTGTTTTATCTTCAGCTTTGACAAGTTTAACTTTGCGAGTGACAAGCATGTTGATAGTGGCGGTGTTGCGGTTAATTTCAAACATACCCATAGCAACATACTCACTATTATCTATATATTCTGTTGACAGCCAAGGTTTGACAAAGTTGCCATTTTCATCTCTAGAACCTTTAAGGCGTTTGATACCTTTTCTTTGATAGTTTTCCTGTAAGTGCTTCAGGTTAATAATGATGCTGCTGCGATGTTCTGTAAAGATTTTGATGAGTTCTAGCAGGGAAATTTTCTCGTTTACTTTCACCTGATCAAGAATTTCATGCTCTCGCAATACTTTAGGATAAAACAACGCAATATCAATGTCTTGTGCAAAGTTAGCAATTTGCTCATTTGTCAGCGCTTTAGCATGTTTTTCTATTAAAGTGGCGTCAAATGTGCTAGCGATCGCATACTTGGCGCTATTTAAATTTCCCTCTGCTAAATTGGCTTTGGCGAATGCATAAACTGACTCATGATTTTGCGCTACAGGTACATTTAATTGCTCGTAAGCTTGTTTGGTAATTGGTTTATATTTATAGATAATTCCCTCATCTTTTGGTTTCAATCCCAAAATTTTTAAAGTCCCTGCTGTACCATTAATTTTCTTAGCTGTTTTGGATAGGAAAATTTGGTAACTGTAATCTGCGGCTAAAGGTTCTTCTATTGCAGGGGAAAGGGAAGTACCTAAAAGTTTTGATGTGCTGTAAATTGCGTCGTAAACTGCTTTCACATCGCCAGCTTTAATGCAAGTACCGGAAACAGTGTTGGCAATTTTGGCAAGCAGTTTAAAGTCAGAAGCGTTGGAATAAGCAATGGTGTTGACAAAAACATCCATGCTTTTAAGTTCTGCGCATATAGTTTCTAAAGCTTTCACTTCTGTACTAGGACTACTATCATTAGCATAGCCGTCACTGTGCAAAGTTATGGCGGTTAGTTCTCCTTCTTTGATAAGAGATTTCGCCATCTGCATTGCTTGTGATATGCAAGTCAGATAAGTAGCACGAATTTTTCTAATTTCTTCCAAGTAAGGAGAATTCTGTTTCATCACTTTTTGAATGGGAATTCGTTGAAAGTGACAGGTTACGTCTCCTTTGGAAGAATAAGATATCAAGGTAATGACTAACTGGAAGTTATTGTATTCGTCTAGTGTCAGCAGCTTAATTAGGGTATCTTTTAAAGCCTCGATATCATAATACATCGAGCCGGAACGGTCGATGATAATAATACTGTGCGCTACTGCTTTTTGTGGGTTGTCAACTGGCTTTTGTTCTATGTTTACTTTGTCTACTAGATAGTAGGCTTTTTCCTTACCAGCTAAGTTGTAAAGTGTAAATTTTGTTCTGTGATTAACTGTAGATTTATTTTTCTTAATTTGAGACTTGACAATATTGTTTTTTGCCGGTTTCTTTGCCATATTTCCACCTACCCTGATTAAGTTGATGAGTGATATGAATCTATGGTTTTTTGCAGTTTTTCTCTCTGATTGCATAGATTATTTTTGCCTCACGCAAAGGCGCAAAGACGCAGAGAATAAGTCTGTTGCATGAGGGAAAGTCTACAAAATTATGTTTAAATTTGCATGGGAAATGCTGATATGTGGGGTGATAGTTGTATTTAAGGAAATGTCACTATGAGCGATCGCTAACTGCAAATGTGAAACATCGCCTCGCTAGCTTTGCGTTACACACTTGTTGAATATCTTTATAGTACAATTGTACTATAAGATTGTCAAGTTGGGTTTATCCCCAGTTTGGGGGAGTGGGCATGGGGCATGGGGAACTCGGGGCCCCCTTTGGGGATTAGGGGCAATGGGGAATGGGGCATGGGGAATGGGGAAAAATCCAATGACAAATGACAAATGACTAATGACTAATGACTAATGACTAATGACTAATGACTAATGACTAATGACTATAATCAAAAAAATGTAAATTTAATCTTCTGTGTGTCGGCTGATTCTGATAAGTTAATTAAGCTAATACACTTGCAATGCCTTCGGTGGCTTTTTTATCCGGTGCAGGCGTTGATAAAACAGGCACGATTGATATAGTTAAAGTTATGGCGCTCATAGTTCAGAAATACGGTGGTACATCTGTCGGTTCAGTAGAACGCATTCAAGCTGTAGCACAGCGCGTCTGCAAAACTGTAAAAGCAGGAAACTCTTTGGTTGTGGTGGTTTCTGCTATGGGTAAAACCACTGATGGACTCGTTAAATTAGCTAATGAAATTTCCAAAAATCCCTGTCGCCGGGAAATGGATATGTTGCTTTCTACAGGCGAACAAGTATCCATTGCTTTGCTGAGTATGGCATTGCAAGAATTCGGACAACCAGCAATTTCTCTGACTGGTACTCAAGTCGGGATTGTTACTGAGGCTGAACATACTCGCGCTCGAATTTTACACATCGAAACTGAACGGATAGAAAAGCATCTCAAACTAGGAAAAGTAGTTGTAGTTGCTGGTTTTCAAGGTATTACTAGTATTGAAGAATTAGAAATTACTACTTTGGGACGGGGTGGTTCTGATACTTCTGCGGTTGCTCTTGCGGCAGCATTACGAGCAAATTATTGTGAAATTTATACAGATGTACCAGGGATTTTAACTACAGATCCCCGTCTGGTTCCTGAAGCACGGTTGATGGAAGAAGTCACTTGCGATGAAATGCTAGAACTCGCCAGCTTGGGAGCAAAGGTACTACATCCCCGTGCGGTGGAAATTGCTCGAAACTACGGTGTCCCTTTGGTGGTACGCTCTAGCTGGACAGAGGATCCTGGTACTTGGGTAACTTCACGCCAACAAACAGGGCGATCGCTCCTGAATTTAGAAATTGCTCGTCCTGTAGATGATGTAGCATTTGATGCGAACCAAGCGAAAGTGTCATTATTGCGCGTACCAGATAAACCAGGTATTGCGGCGCGGTTATTTGGGGAAATAGCCCTTCAAGATGTAGATGTAGATTTGATTATTCAATCAATTCATGAAGGCAATACAAATGACATTGCTTTTACCGTAATGACACCGATATTAAATAAAGCTGAAGCCGTAGCAGCTGCGATCGCTCCTGTTCTGCGTAGTCAAAAGGGTGCGGAAACAGGAGAAGCTGAGGTAATGGTACAGCATAATATCGCTAAAGTCAGTATCGCCGGTGCAGGAATGATAGGACGTCCAGGCGTTGCAGCCAAGATGTTCGCTACCTTAGCAAAAGCAGGCGTAAACATCCAGATGATTTCTACCAGCGAAATCAAAGTTAGCTGTGTCATTGATAGCCAAGAATGCGATCGCGCCGTTGCTGCATTACGGGAAACGTTTGAGATAGAGGACACGGGGACAAGTTTCCCCCACTCCTCCACTCCCCCCCTCCCCACCTCTCATCCTCCCGTGCGGGGTGTGGCTTTGGACATGAACCAAGCGCGTATAGCCATTCGCCAAGTGCAGGATCGTCCGGGAACATCGGCGAAGGTGTTTGGACTTTTAGCAGAGAAAAATATCAGCGTAGATATGATTATTCAGTCACAGCGCTGTCGCGTAGTTAACGGTGTACCAATGCGGGATATTGCTTTTACTGTGGCGCGAATGGATGCGGAAGAAGCACAGCAAATGTTGCAACAAGCCGCAGTAGAATATGGCTGGGGAGAAGTGGTATTAGATAAGGCGATCGCTAAAGTTAGTATCGTCGGTGCGGGTATGATCGGACAGCCGGGTGTCGCCGCGCAAATGTTTACAGCGCTAGCGCAGCAGCAAATCAATATTCAAATGATTACCACTTCGGAAATAAAAATTAGCTGTGTGGTAGCACAAGAAGAAGGTGTGAAGGCTTTGCAAGCTATTCATGCGGCGTTTGGACTGGCGGGAAATGAGAAATTTGTAATACCAGCATAGAACCTCACCCCCCTACCCCCCTCTCCGCAAGCGGAGAGGGGGGAGTGTTTTTCTCCTTGCTTGCAAACAGGGGGAGTGTTTTTCTCCTTGCTTGCAAACAGGGGGAGTATTTTTCTCCTTGCTTGCAAACAGGGGGAGTATTTTTCTCCTTGCTTGCAAATAGGGGGAGTGTTTTTCTCCTTGCTTGCAAATAGGGCTTTCATAAAGTTATCCAAAATTGCCCAGCCTTCATCAAATAATTAAGTA
>JBHYDF010000299.1:0-7748 GCA_051861145.1 Nostocaceae cyanobacterium | reverse complement strand
CCCAATGCCCCATGCCCAATGCCCCATGCCCAATGCCCCATGCCCAATGCCCCATACCCAATGCCCAATGCCCCATGCCCAATGCCCCATGCCCAATGCCCCATGCCCAATGCCCCATGCCCCCACTCCCCATCATCCCAGCAAATACACCCTTCACTTGTGTCCTCAAGACTCGTTAAACTAGCAAATAAATAAATCTCGTGATTAGATAATCATGACTGTAGTAAGCCAAGTTATTCTTCAAGCCGACGACGAACTGCGTTATCCCAGCAGTGGTGAACTCAAAAGTATTAAAGACTTTTTGCAAACCGGCACACAGCGAGTACGTATAGTCAGTACTCTTGCTGAAAACGAAAAAAAGATTGTTCAGGAAGCTACTAAACAGCTTTGGCAGAAGCGTCCTGACTTCATTGCGCCAGGAGGTAATGCTTACGGTGAACGTCAGCGCGCTCTATGTATCCGTGACTTCGGCTGGTACTTACGTCTAATTACTTACGGAGTACTTGCTGGTGACAAAGAACCAATTGAAAAAATTGGTTTGATTGGTGTGCGGGAAATGTATAATTCTCTTGGCGTTCCCGTCCCTGGAATGGTAGAAGCAATCAACTGTCTGAAAAAAGCCTCCCTTGATCTACTGAATGCGGAAGATGCTTCTGAAACTGCTCCTTACTTTGATTACATCATCCAATCGATGTCTTAATTCAAAGTTTTGGCTACATCTTGAGGTATGAACTTCCGCTTTGCGAGAATCAGTGCAAAATATTAGCACTTGAAATCTTTCATACTTTTAATCCAATTATATCCCCACACCTAGTGGTAGCTCTGGCAGAATCCCTGTCAAGTTACTAACAAGTTGTGGGGAAATTTTATGATGTAGTCATTGGTCATTGGTCATTGGTCATTGGACATCGGGCATTGGACATTGGTCATTGGTCATTGGTCATTGGTCATTGGTCATTGGTCATCGGGCATTGGTAATTGGACATCGGGCATTGGTAATTGGGTATTGGGCATTGGGAAAGTCCAATGACTAATGACTAATGACTAATGACTAATGACTAATGACTAATGACTAATGACCAATGACAAAAAGCCGACAATCTTCTCCAGAAGACTGTCGGCAATTAGTGTGTTCCCTATTAATGACTCGGCTAGAGTTCAGTTGTAGTTATTCTCTCAACTGACCCATTCACGGTATAGGATCTCAATCATCGACACTTGTGATTGTCATCACAAGCCGATTTAAGCCCACCTACAGCTACCAAAGTCATTTTTGGATCAAGGGTAGACACATACACATTTACAAATTTTTAACTGTAGCTTAGGCTACAAATTTTTAATTCCTTGCAGAGAAAGACCTCTGCATGAAAAAGTTTGAACTTGTCTACCCATAGCTGGAACACTTGCGACACTTCTTTTGAAGTCTCTTAATTTGTTTTACTTCCTTTATTCTTGTGTTATAAAAAACTTCCGGATATTTTTGCGTAAAAAGAAAAAAAGCAAATCTATATAGCTGCCTTCTGCCTGATACTTTTACTTTTTGAAAGATTTGGCTTGAATGTAGAGGTAATAAAGAAGGCTGCGCTAGTCTCTGGTAACGATGCTACCAAAAGGGTAGATACCAATAAAACTGCTTGTTTAGATTAAAGCTGTAATTTCTTGACGGCTCGAATATGCAATGTTTGCAAAGCAGATGCATACTTCTGCCCAGATTGGTTTTAACAACATCCATCATCACAACCACAGATTTCAAAAATACTGACATCTTGTTGATTGAGTAAAGCTGTGGAATAATTGCCGTTGTTATCCTCTCCAAGCTAATTTTCGCTACAAGCATTATTCCTTGTGTACTTGGTGTACTCGTCAAAGTCACAATCCGAGTAGCGCCGATACTTGCAAACACTAAAATCCTGCTCACCCCTGCAAAACCAACTATAATAGCCAATTGCAGCGGATTAAGACTGTGACAAGCATAAATATGCCCAATCACAACTTGAGCCAGGTGTATTGTATTCATATTTGCGTGTAGTTTCAGGCTTTACTGAATTGATAAACATTGTATGAACACGTCTTTTCTCCGGAAATAGTGAAAATACGGGAATATTTTTATTGTTTCCAGTAAGGGTCTAAGAAATTACGTATTTTCACTGTTGCCTAAAAAGTTAATCATTTAGGAGTGATAGGCTAATGTCAGACATATCAAGCTTCCTAGCTACAAGGTAAGTTCTATGATCACCACATTAACTCCTGCTGAACAGCGAGTACTACTGCAAAACATCAGTTGGCAACTCTTTGAAAACCTGCTTGCAGAAATGGGCGAAAACCGTTCCTCTAGACTCGCTTATCACAAAGGAAAACTAGAAATTATGACTCCGTTGCCAGAACATGAAAAATCTAACAGAAGAATAGAGGCTATGATTGTAGCCTTAGTAGATGAATTGAACCTTAATATTGAAATGGCTGGTTCTATGACTATCAAACGCCCAGAGATGAGAACTGGCAAGGAACCAGATTCATGCTACTATATCCAAAATGAGGCGCGAGTCAGAGGCAAAAACAAGCTAGACTTTACTCAAGATCCACCACCAGATTTGGCGTTAGAAATTGATATTACAAACAGTTCCCTCAATCAACTGGAAATATATGCAGATTTAGGTGTTCCTGAAGTTTGGAGATACGATGGTAACACACTGCGTTTTTATCAATTACAAAAAGAAAAATACCTAGAGTGTAATCACAGCCCTACTTTTCCATTTCTATCGGCTACCAAAGTTATTGAATTTCTAGAACAATGTCAAACCTTGGGCGTAACAACTGCATTACGTCTTTTACGAGAATGGGTCAGAAATCGTTAAAATATACCTTTGTCCCCCTCGGTGCATACTTCCATGGCCCCCACCTTTGAAAGTCCCTTTTCCCAAGAAGAAATTGCAGCTGAAGGTATTAAACCTGAAGAATACCAAGAAATAGTCCGGCGGTTAGGACGTCATCCCAACAAAGCTGAACTGGGAATGTTTGGGGTAATGTGGTCAGAACATTGCTGTTATAAAAATTCTCGACCTTTACTAAAACAATTTCCCACAAGTGGCGATCGCATTCTAGTTGGACCGGGTGAAAATGCTGGTGTTGTAGACTTAGGCGATGGATTGCGACTTGCATTTAAAATCGAATCTCACAACCACCCCTCAGCAGTCGAACCTTTTCAAGGAGCTGCAACTGGAGTAGGAGGCATTCTTCGTGATATATTTACAATGGGTGCGCGTCCCATTGCCGTTTTAAATTCTCTCCGCTTCGGTTCCCTGAAAGATGCAAAAACACAACGCCTTTTTAGTGGTGTAGTCGCAGGAATTGCCCATTATGGTAATTGCGTCGGAGTACCCACCGTTGGCGGCGAAGTCTACTTTGACCCTGCCTACTCTGGGAACCCCTTGGTAAACGTCATGGCACTGGGGTTAATGGAAACGCCAGAAATCGTCAAATCTGGCGCATCAGGCATAGGGAACCCCGTGCTATATGTTGGTTCTACCACCGGACGCGATGGTATGGGCGGTGCAAGTTTTGCCAGTGCAGAACTCAGCGATGAATCAATCGATGATCGTCCGGCGGTGCAAGTGGGTGATCCCTTCTTGGAAAAATCACTAATTGAAGCTTGCTTAGAAGCTTTTAAAACAGGTGCAGTTGTCGCCGCCCAAGATATGGGCGCAGCCGGTATTACCTGTTCCACTTCAGAGATGGCAGCAAAAGGTGGCGTCGGTATAGAATTTGATTTAGATAAAGTTCCTGTTCGGGAAACCGGGATGGTTCCGTATGAATACTTACTTTCTGAGTCCCAAGAAAGAATGCTGTTTGTTGCCCATAAGGGACGGGAACAAGAATTAATTGATATCTTCCACCGTTGGGGACTTCATGCCGTTGTTGCTGGTACGGTAATTGATGAACCAATCGTGCGGATTCTCTTTCAGGGTAAAGTTGCAGCCGAAATTCCTGCAACAGCTTTAGCAGAAAATACACCATTGTATCAACGGGAAATACTAACAGAACCGCCAGAATATGTGCGTAAAGCTTGGGAATGGACTCCAGATTCTCTCCCCGCTTGTAGTGCTGCTGGAATTGAAATTCAAAGGCGATACGCCGAAGGCGTAACGGCTAAAGCCGTATCGCACAATTGGAATGATATTCTATTAATTCTGCTGGATACTCCCACCATCGCTTCTAAACGTTGGGTTTATCGCCAGTATGACCATCAAGTACAGAATAACACCGTAATGTTACCAGGCGGTGCAGACGCTGCTATTATCCGTCTCCGTCCCCTAGAACCCCCCCCTTCCCCCCCCGTTCACGAGGGGGGTGATAAATTAGAACCCCCCCCTTCCCCCCCCGTTCACGAGGGGGGTGATAAATTAGAACCCCCCCCTTCCCCCCCTGTTCACGAGGGGGGTGATAAAGGTGTTGCTGCTACAGTAGATTGCAATCCTCGCTACGTCTATCTTGACCCTTACGAGGGAGCAAAGGCAGTAGTAGCAGAAGCAGCACGTAATCTTAGCTGTGTGGGTGCAGAACCCCTAGCAGTGACAGATAACCTCAATTTCGGTAGTCCAGAAAAACCTATTGGTTACTGGCAATTAGCAGAAGCTTGTCGCGGTTTGGCGGAAGGTTGTCGGGAAATGGCAACTCCGGTTACTGGCGGTAATGTTTCTTTATACAACGAAACTCTTGATTCTCAAGGCAACCCTCAACCTATTTATCCTACTCCCGTTGTGGGAATGGTAGGGTTAATTCCCGATTTAAGCAAAATTTGCGCTCAAGCTTGGCAAACAGAAGGTGATATAATATATCTTCTCGGATTACCCATAGACGAATCCAAAATCCAAAATCCAAAATCCAAAATTACCTTGGGTGGTTCCGAATATTTAGCCAGCATTCATAAAACTGTTGCTGGAAAACCGCCACGGGTAGATTTTGACTTAGAACGCCGCGTGCAAAACACTTGCCGTGAAGGAATTCGCCAAGGTTGGATACGTTCAGCCCATGACTGTACTGAAGGTGGTTTGACAACTGCTTTAGCTGAATGTTGTATAAATAACAAACTTGGAGCAGAAATTACATTACAATTACCAGCAACTTTAGAAGCAGGCAAAACACCTGCACCACGTTGGGATGAAGTGCTATTTGGCGAGGGTGGTGCGCGAATTTTAGTTTCCGTAGCACCAGAACAACAAGAAATCTGGGAATCCTACCTACAAGAACATCTCGGTAACGAGTGGCAAAAACTTGGCAAGGTTGGGAATTCCGAAATAGGTTTGCGGGTTTTAACGTCTGATAACCAAATATTGATCAACGCTAGGATCAAGGAAATGAGCGATCGCTATTCCAATGCGATTGAAAGGCGTTTAGCCACCTACACTACTACCCCCACTAGTTAGAGTTAGGAGTTATGAGTTATGAGTTAGGAGTTGTAGAGATAAGGATTAATCACGTCTCTACAAGGGGGAACATCCCTATTTTGACAAAATACTTGTTAAAGAGTTTTCCCAGTCCTCTTGTAGAGGAATGCGCGCTTTTAGACAGGCACTTAAGTGCCTGGCTGGCTGGCTATGGGTTATGAGTTTTTCTTTTAGTTCTAATTGCTAATTCTTAACTCTCAACTCCTAATTCCTAACTATTAACTTCATTTATACGATACTGTTTTAATGGATAGTTAACCATTTATTAATATTGTCACAACTATCTATTTACATAATTCCAGTTCCTAGTGACTTGACACCCTCATCAGGAGCAAAGCTAGCATGATTCCCAAGCATCCCCTTCCATTGGATGACAACCCCCAATCTACCAACAACCCAGTTATTAACCAGGAAAATCGACCGGATAAGCCAGAAGAAGCTTGCGGTGTTTTTGGCATCTACGCACCAGGTGAAGACGTAGCCAAAATGACCTACTTTGGATTATACGCTCTCCAACACCGGGGGCAAGAATCTGCTGGTATTGCCACGTTTGATGGTGAACAAGTACACCTGTACAAAGATATGGGCTTGGTATCCCAAGTTTTTAACGAAGGTATATTGAGCAATTTACCTGGCAGTATGGCCGTTGGTCATACTCGCTATTCAACCACAGGTTCTAGCCGTCAAGCTAATGCCCAACCCGCTGTAGTAGATACCCGCCTCGGTTCCTTAGCTTTAGCACATAATGGGAACTTAGTCAATACCATGACGCTGCGGGAGGAATTGTTACAGAAAAATTACAATTTGGTTTCCACGACAGATTCAGAAATGATTGCGTTTGCGATCGCTGAAGAAGTCAACACGGGATTAAATTGGTTAGAGGGTTGCATCCGGGCTTTTAATCGCTGCCAAGGAGCCTTTAGTTTAGTAATTGGCACACCTGGTGGTTTAATGGGCGTCCGCGATCCCAACGGTATTCGCCCCTTAGTAATTGGCACATTGGACAGCGATCCCATGCGTTACGTCCTGGCCTCAGAAACCTGTGGATTAGACATTATCGGTGCCGAATATCTGCGAGATGTAGAGCCAGGTGAGTTAGTTTGGATCACAGAAGAAGGTTTGGCTTCCTATCACTGGAGTCCACAGCTACAGCGGAAACTGTGTATCTTTGAGATGATTTACTTCGCCCGTCCTGATAGCATTATGCACAACGAAAGCTTGTACAGCTACCGTTTGCAGATTGGACGGCAACTGGCGGAAGAATCTCCTGCTGAGGCTGATATTGTCATTGGCGTTCCTGATTCTGGCGTTCCCGCTGCTATAGGGTTTTCCCAAGCTTCTGGTATTCCTTACGCAGAAGGACTGATTAAAAATCGCTATGTCGGGCGTACATTTATTCAGCCTACCCAGACCATGCGCGAGTCAGGCATCCGCATGAAACTGAACCCGCTTAAAGACGTATTATACGGCAAACGTGTGGTAATAGTCGATGACTCGATTGTACGGGGAACTACCAGCCGTAAATTAGTCAAAACTTTACGTGAAGCTGGTGCATTGGAAGTACATATGCGAATTTCCTCGCCTCCAGTCACTCACCCTTGCTTCTACGGTATCGATACCGATAGCCAGGATCAGCTGATTGCTGCTACCAAATCAGTAGAGGAAATAGCCAAGCAACTAGAGGTAGACAGCCTTGCTTATTTGAGTTGGCAGGGAATGCTAGAATCGACGGGAGAAGACCCGCAAAGCTTTTGTACTGCCTGCTTTACAGGAGATTATCCAGTCTCCGTGCCCGAACCGCTGAAGCGTTCTAAGCTGATGTTAGAGAAAGTGGTAGTGTAGAAAAATAAAAAGTTAGGAGTTAGGAGTTATGAGTTAGGAATTTAAAACTCCTAACTCATAACTCCTCACTCCTAACTCCTAACTCCTCACTCCTAACTCCTAACTCTTAACTCTTAAGAGTTTTGCTTTAAAAATTCAATTTTCGGTAATAACGGATCAGAAACAATACCCACGCCGCTAAAACTCCAACGTTTGAGCAAACCCTTTATTTGTGAACCAGGAAGAGATTCTACAGCTAAGCGGTTAGCTAAATCTCCAGCATGGGTGTTGAGGTAGCTGAGGGCGTCAAATTGTTCGCGAAATAGCAGCAGATAACCTGACCCTTCTTCATTATTAATATGCGCCGTGAGATAACGACCGTCAGCTTTTGACCGCACTAGGTAATAAATTTCTGAAAACATAGTTATTAGTCATTAGTCATTGGTCATTGGTCATTGGTCATTGGTCATTGGTCATTGGTCA
>JBHYDF010000298.1:0-7817 GCA_051861145.1 Nostocaceae cyanobacterium | reverse complement strand
TAGGAGTTAGGAGTTAGGAGTTAGGAGTTAGGAGTTAGGAGTTAGGAGTTAGGAAAGATAAATGACTAATGACTAATGACTAATGACTAATGACTAATGACTAATGACTATTGACTAATTTTCCAATCATGGTAGCGAGTTGATTGGGCATGATTGGCTTGGCAAGATGTTCTTGGAAACCTGCTATGAGGGCGGTGTGGCGATCGCTTTCTCTGGCGTAGGCGGTTACGGCTATTGCTGGGGTTTTTCCTCCCTGTTCGGGTGGTAGTTTCCTGAGTTGGCGAATCAAGCTGTAGCCATCTTCATCGGGCATACCGATATCACTCACCAATACGTCTGGTTTAAATAATGGCAAAACTTCAAGTGCTGCTTTTGCTGATGTTACTGCTTTGGCGATCGCTCCAAACTGTTCGATTGCTATCACCAAAAATTCTAAGGTATCAGTGTTGTCGTCTACAAACAAAACTCGCACTCCTTGAAGTTGGGAGTGGGGATAGCCCCAGGTTTCAACCTGGGGAGAGAGTGGGGAGTGGGGTGCTTTTTCCCTATTTCCCACTCTCAACTCCCTATTCTCTTGAAGCAGTGGTATTCTAATCCTAAAAGTGGCTCCTTTTCCCACTCCTGGGCTTTCTGCAAAAATTGTACCTCCATGCAGTTCTACTAAGTGACGGGCGATCGCTAATCCTATTCCCAAACCACCATGTTGGCGAGTCGTGGAACTATCCGCCTGACGAAAGTAATCAAACACGTAGGGTAGAAAGTCTGGCTTGATACCAATACCCGTATCTGTCACCGTAATTTGCGCATATTTGGGGGAGTGGGCATTGGGCATTGGGCATTGGGAATTGGGCATTGGGAATTGAGCATTGGGCATTGGGAATTGGGCATTGGGAATTGGGCATTGGGAATTGGTTGTCTTAACAATGCCCGATGCCCCTTGCCCAATGTCCGACTCCCTATTCCCTTCCACGGCTTCTAGTTGCACCTCAATGCTTTCAAGCAAAACTTCTACCTTCCCTTCGGGGGGCGTAAATTTTATGGCGTTAGAAAGGAGATTCCACACTATTTGCTGTATGCGGTTGGGATCGCCTAAAACTTCCAATTTTGGATTTTGGATTTTGGAGCCACCCCCGTGCGGAGAGAAGTCCGAGCGGAGGCTTCCTCCGATCGCGAAGCGCGTCCGGCGGGGGCGGAAAAATCGGAGATTTTTCCGCTGTCGGGCAACGCCCGACGCTGCTCCCGGCGAAGCGCCGGGAGCAGCCACCCCCGCTCGGACGATCGGAACTTCGGAGGGTTCCCCCCGTTGAGGAGCCACTGCGTTGCGAGGGTTCCCCTCGTTGTAGCAAGTGGCGTGGGAGTGGCGTGATTTTAGATTATTAGGTTGTTCTTCAGTCATAACCGAGTTTGAATTTTTACTAATATCACTCAATCCAAAATCTAAAATCGAAAATCGCAAATCGATTGACTTGGCTTGGGCTGCTAAACTCACTGTGTTGATTGCAGCTTGAATTACAGTTACCAAATTCGTTGGCACTCGGTTGAGAGTTAATGTACCCTGAATAATGCGAGAAATATCCAGTAAGTCGTCAATTAGTTGAGTTTGCAACTGAGCGTTACGCTCTATTGTTTCTAAGGCACGCTGGATGGTTACTTGATCAAGCTGTCGTGTGAGTAACATTTGTGACCAACCAAGAATGGCATTCATGGGCGATCGCAATTCGTGGGAAAGTACTGCTAGAAACTCATCTTTAATTCGGTTTGCCTTTTCTAATTCTTCTTTTTGTTGCCGCAGTTTGGCTTCACTTTCCCTTACTGTCTGTTCTGCCTGTTTGTAATCAGTAACATCACGGATAATACTCAGTATTGTTTTAATCGAACCATCTGGTGCAAACTCTGGTTCAAGCCGTGATTGGTAGTAACGAATGCCGTCGGTCGCAGGAAAATAAAATTCAAAAAAACACCCTTCGCCTGTGGCAAAGACTCGGTGCATTATTTCGTGCCAAGAAGCGCAAATTTCTTCTGGAAACCCAAGTTCCGCATTGTCTTTACCAATCAACTTTTCTGGTGGTAGTCCTGTTGCTCGTGTCACTGCGGGATTTACGTAGATATTACGTAAATTTTTGTCAAATCTGGCAATTATATCAGGGGAATTTTCAACTAAGGCACGAAACTCTTGTTCGCGGCGGTGGAGTTCTGCTTCTGCTTGCAAACGGGCGCGGCGTTCTTCGGCTTCCCGTAGCGATCGCCGCACCGAAGGCACAAGGCGTTTTATTCGTTGCTTGAGTACGTAGTCTATTGCACCTTTTTTCAAAGTTTCAATTGCTACTTCTTCCCCCATAGTTGCCGTGACAAAAATGAAAGGCACATCGGGGCAGAGTTCTTGGGCTATTTCCAAGGCAGCAATGCCATTAAAACCAGGTAAGCAGTAATCTGAAAGAATCAGGTCAAAGCCCCCTTGCTCTAGCGCTGTTTGGTATTCAGTTTTCGTCTTGACGTGTACCAGTTCACAGATAATCCCACCTTCTGTGAGGATAGCGTAAAGCAGTTCTGCATCCAGCAAACTATCTTCGAGCAAGAGAAACCTTAGTGTTGACATTACTGCTGCTCCTATTAGCCAATTCCTTAACTGTTGCGTACAGATGGTAGAGAACTGGGGGGCGGCTCATTAATAATTGCCCAAAATAATCCCAACCCTTTAATTACATTTACAAATTCATGAAAATCAATTGGTTTGACTACATAAGCATTAGTGCCTAGTTCATAGCAACGGGCTAAATCCTGTTCTTCGCGAGAAGAGGTGAGGATGACAACCGGAATCATTCTTAGCGAGCGATCGCCTTTGATTTCTTCTAGTACCTCAATCCCATCAATTTTCGGTAACTTTAGATCCAGCAATACTACTACAGGATTCCCCTGACGCCGCAATCTATACATACCACGACAGTACAGGTAATCTAATGCTTCTTCACCATCACGTGCTACAACAACTTCGTTACCAAGATTGTTTTCTGCTAGCGAAGTCAAAATTAATTCAATATCATTAATACTGTCTTCTACTAAGAGAATACGTTTTAATTCCATTGATTTTACTCTAATTTCCACACCTGACTTTTTACTCCTTTGGTAACGAAAAGTAAAATATTGAACCCTTATCTATCTCTGCTTCTGCCCAAACTCGCCCGCCGTGACGGTGAATAATTCGCTGAACATTTGCCAAGCCTACGCCCGTACCTTCAAACTGCGAATCGCTGTGCAAGCGTTGAAAGACTCCAAATAATTTATGAGCGTACTGCATATTAAAACCAACACCGTTATCTTTAACGAAAAATATCAACTCTTTTTCACTAGTGTTACTACCGATAGTAATTTCCGCACAAGGACGAGTTTTTGTATATTTAATAGCATTTTCCAGCAAGTTACGCACAACTAGCCGCAACATAGAGGGGTCAGCAAAGACAACAGGTAAGGGTTGAATCTGCCAGCAAATTTGCCGGTCTCTGGTTTCTGGTTCGAGTTCGCGTTGTACTGTCTGCACCAGTTCATTCATGTCAATGGTGATGTAGTGCATTTCGGTGCGACTCATGCGGGAAAAGGCTAGCAAGTCATCAATTAATTGACCCGCTTTGTAGCTTGTTTCGGTGATGATTTTCAGGTAACGCTGACTGGTTTCATCTAGCGGCGTTGACTCAAGGCGTTTTTGTAGCAATTCGACAAATCCAGAGATGTGCCGCAATGGGGAGCGCAGATCATGGGAAACTGAGTAAGAGAAAGATTCTAGTTCTTTATTAGCGGCTTCTAGTTGGATGGTGCGCTGTTTTACCCGTTCTTCTAGAGTTTCGTTAAGTTGGCGAATTTCGGTTTCGTCTCGTTTGCGTCTAGTGATATCATGAGCAACCGCATACACTAACCCTGACTCGACATCGGGAACAGAACTCCAAAGCAGCCATTTGTAGGAACCATCTTGACAACGATAACGGTTCTCAAAATTCAAGCTCCTGGTTCCGGTAGTCAGTTTTTCCACTTCCGCCAAGGTTTTTGCCCGGTCTTCTGGATGGATAAAATCGAAAAACGGCGAGGTAAGTAATTCTGCTTGGGTATAGCCGAGAATTTTTTCAAAAGCTGGGTTAATGCGTTTAAAGTAGCCATCCAACCCCGCAATACAAAGTATATCCTGCGAGAGTGTGAAAAAGCGATCGCGTTCTGCTTCTGCTCGTTTGCGTTCGCGAAGCGCGGCTTGCCGTTCACTAATATCAAGAATAAATGCTACCGACTCTTCCCGTAATTCCCCTAGCAATATGAAACCGACCAAAACATCAACACGGCTGCCATCCTTACGAATGTACTGTTTTTCATAAGGGGTACAAGCTCCCCTCTCCTGTGCCTCAGCGATACCAGTATCATCTAATGGCAGATACTCTGGTGGCGTCAGGTCAATCCAGCGTATTCGACCTGCTTCTAGGTCTTCCCGGCTATAGCCAATAATTTGCAAAAATGCATCATTGGCAAAGTGAACTCCTCCGTAGACATCGCCAAAAAGAATACCAACTACGTCTGATTCTGCAAATTGCCGCAACTTTTCTTCACTTTCATGCAGGGCTATTTGTGCTTGTTTGTTTTCGGTAATGTCTACAGATACCCCAATTATACGATCAGGTTTGCCTGTAGCGTCTGTCAGTACTTTGGCGCGGCTTAATACCCACTTTAACTGCGACGGTTTTCCCCCCACTAGTACCCGATACTCTAACTCAAAACTACTCAGAGTTGCGATCGCTGTTTCGTGGGCACGAATAATCTTTTCTCTGTCATCTGGATATATATGAGTGAGGGCTTCACTATGACTTATTTCTACCGGTTTTGACTGTTCGGAAAACATACCAGAGAATAACACCTGGTCAGTTTTCAAGTTTCGCTCCCAACAAATCGTTTGGCTAGCTTCCAATGCTAACTTTAATCTCGCTTCGCTCTCTTGTAATGCTTTTTCCGCTTGTTTTCGCTCCGTAATATCACGGTTAACTTCCAGAAATCCAGTTACTTCTTTTTGAGCATTACGGATAACAATCTGACGACTTTCAACTACTATTTGCGTACCATCTTTACGGGTATGGAGTACTTCACCCTGCCAGCTTCCGTTTTGCAATAGCTCAGTATCAATATCTGCGCAGCCTGGTGGGAATTGAGTTAAAAGAAGATTATGGCTTACCTGTCCAACGGCTTCGGCTTTTGAGTAGCCATACATTTCTTCTGCGCCACGGTTCCAGTAAGTGATGACACTAAAAGCATCACGAACAAATATGGCTTCATACGTCAATTCTAATAGTTCAACTTGTTCTTGCAATTTATTTGCTTGCTGCTGGAGTATTTCCAATGCTTTTTTGCGATCGCTATCTACTCGATTAATAAAAAAGCCATTACGCCAAATCAAAACCAGAAAAATTACGATTAGCGATACCACCAACAGCGACAAGCCAAAAACGGGTTCGTAAAAACTCGCCCGTTCTTTCTGAAGAATTATCCAGCCCAATATGAAAGACAAAACAATTGCGTTTGGCATCAGTTCCCTGGTAACTAAACCGCCATACAAATCGCTGGTAATGGTTTGCATCAACCCGCGATCGGCGTGTCAAAACAACACTCCCAAACACCCAAGGTTATGTCTTTATATATAAAGTTTCCAAGATTACAATGTTACAAATCCACTAAAATCTACCCTAGGATAGAGGGAATGGGGAGGAGCCACTGCGTTGCGGGGGTTTCCCCCGTTGTAGCAAGTGGCGTTGGGGAGTAGGGAGTAGGGAATGGGCATTGGGCATTGGGCATTGGGCATTGGGCATTGGGGATTGGGCATTGGGCATTGGGGATTGGGCATTGGGCATTGGGCATTGGTAAAGACTAATGACTATTGACTAATGACCAATGACTAATGACTATTGACTATTGACTATTGACTTTAAATCAATCTTAAATTTAGTGGCGATCGCATTAATTATCTTTTGTTCTGCTGGTGAAATTTCACCTTCAAGTTCCGCTATTCTATAGCATTGAGCCAACAGAGGTACTGCAAAATCACGGTTAAGCTGATTCAGAAGACTATCTAAAGGCTGAGGTGATTTGATGTTATTTTCAATAGCTTCCAGAGATTGAGGACTGAGATTCAAAGCTTCTAATTCTGGTAAGATTTCTTTCCAAGTTTTGTCTGGATAGCTAGCCTGGATCATATGTACCAAAACTTGATCCATGACTGTTTGTTGAGTGATCGCATTTTCTAAATAGCGATCGCTTTCTTGCTTCAATTCTGCAATTGTTTCTTCAGCAGTCAGCGACTTAGATTCATCCAGCTTGGTTTCATAAAATCGACAAGCTGCATATCCCAAAGAATAAACCATCGTCGCATTCGAGCTAGCACCAATCATCGCACCCGCAAAAGGTACATTTCGCAGTAAACCTAAACCAGTTGCTCTCAAAAGGCGTCCGCCACCCAACGCCAAACCAAAAATCGCTAAAACTTCACCTTTGCGAGCTGGATCTTTTAAATCTAACCCATAAGCAGCGGCAATTTGATAAACCATTTCTGATTGTAATTGCGTTGTTGCTGCCAAATCTACAGCCAACAACGCCGCCGCGAATCCTGGTAATATGCTACTTGCAAAGCCAACTCCACCTGCTTTAGTAGCTTTTTCCAGCATGATACGGTGAGCAATTTGGCTGGGTGATTCATTTGGATGTTCTTGCTGAAGCTTTTTCACCGCTGCTGCGGCTTTTTCTAAATCAACGTTATCGCTAGCACCAACTAACCAATTCAGATTTAACACACCAGCTACCCTACGGATTAAACTATTTTCCCCAAGTCTTTCTGTAACTTGTCCTGCTGTATGAGTTGCTTGTTCAATCAGCTTATGAGTTTGTTTTACCGTAGCTTCTCCTACATCAACTGCGGTTTCTGCAACAGCTTTACCAGCTTGAATGGCGGTGCTTCCAGCAGCCGTTCCGACTCCTACAGCCGTCCCGACTACACAGCCGATTGTTTCCGCAACTGATTCCAGCAAAGATGGCTTATCTTCTTTTGTATCGTCAGCGTGTATATTATTATCTAGTTTTTTATGTTCTTTTTCGTTTTGGGGTTTGTCTGCCACAGCTATTACACCTTCTTCCAAATACTCTCTATTTTGGTTTTAGCGAAAGTGCGATCGGCTTGACTTCCCCCTGTAAGGATAAGTCGTAAGAGTAAAATTAACTATTCTGTTGTCTGAACAACTGCATTAATCCATTCAAAATAGGAGCATATTGCTCAGAGGTAATACCAATTCTCTATGAGGCTGCATATTATCCCCACAGGCTATAAGCCTGGGGCTACACATACAAAGCCTGCCTACGCAGGCTAATAATGTGCATCTTCACATAGAAATGGTATAAGTGTTCCCAAATAGGCTACAACTCGACTTATATCTAATCCTCGGGTTTGATCTAGCAAGACAATGGAAGACTGAGGTAAACCACCAGTACCAGCTTCCAAACGCTGATATAAGCTGGGATTATTGAGTGCCCAAGAACCACTTTGGGTAGTTAAAGGTGCAATCATTAGCATTGGATAACGGACTTCTCCCGAAGGTATACCGACTACTACACCAGGTCGAGTTCCTTGTTGTTCGCGCCCTCGGGGAGTATGGGTAGGCAAAGCCACTATAACCACATCGCCACAGGTAAGTAAATCAGATTGGAGCATCCTTGCCACCAATCACAAAAACTCTGCGTACCTCCCTTGCTTCCTCCCTTCGGGTTCGCCCTTCGGGTTCGCCAGTTCCCAGGGCGCGGGAAACCCG
>JBHYDF010000297.1:0-7818 GCA_051861145.1 Nostocaceae cyanobacterium | reverse complement strand
GTATGCAGACCAAAAACCGGCTTGTTTTGAGGAATTGTTAGATAAACCTTTTGAGCTGCTAACTCATAAAGAGTGGGCAACTCTCAAAGAGTATTCGCCACAAAGAGCGAAAGTGTGGATAACACAGCAGCTCCTGTGAAGAGAGTGTGGGGAGAGGGGGGAGTGTGGGGAGTTCAGGGGGTGTGGGGAGAGTAACCAATCTCCATCTCCCCACACTTCCCACACCTCCCACACTTCCCTTCGGGTCAGATGTGGGGCTTCTTTTTGTTTAAGCTAAAGGTCAGTACTGGGTTACTTTGTCCATCGTCTCCAAAATAAGACCTAAATTCTCAACTTAAAAATATGATTGTCGCTTCGCATTGCAACAAAACCAAAGCTTTCACTACTAGTCGTCATTAAAGCGGCTTAACAACCAGCGCGATCGCCACTACCGAGTAGAGCGATCGCGCAAAGAGTGAGTTTATTATTACCCCGCTTGTATGAAAAAGTCAAAGAATATCAACAAGAAGCAAGGGGGCTTTCTTGCAGGGAGCAAGGGGGAATGTCAAGAGCCCCCTTGCCTAGGAGCGAAGCGGAACAAGGGTTTGAGTCCCCACCCATACCTGATCAGGTTGGGTGTTTGAAATCTTCGGGGGTCGAATCTGATTCTGTATTTGTCCCCCTGCTCCCCTTCTCCCTGCTCAAGAGCTTCTTTTCAAACTTCTAGCAATTAGCAAGCATTCGGAATAAAATCCACACAGAAGCAAGAGTTTTTCGAGATAATCTGTCTGGTTGGTTTTGGGTCATAAAAATTCTCTATATATTATGGGCGATCATTTTTTATGCCACGTCTTCGTCTTCACCGTCTTTTACAACTTTCTCTAAAAGTCCTTGCCTAATAGCTTGCTCAATTAACTCTGATCTGGTTATTCCTAACCTTTCAGATATTCTGTCCAATTCTTTGGATGCGGTTTCAGTCAACATGATCTGATACCTCTGCTTAATTTCGCCATATTTATCTGGCTCGGCTCGTTTAGCTCTTGGCACTTTTTTTAGTACATACATAAATACCTCATCATCTAATCTACAAATTCATCATAGTACACATTTACAGATTTACACACATCATTACTTGCATATCTACACATCTACACACTAAAATTGAGATATAACAAAAAGCGATCGCTTGTCCTGAGAAAACGTGGCGATCACCTTTTGTAGAACCCCCTGATTAGGAGATTTATCATGCATCCATTGTATACAGAACAGCAACTTCAAGCAAAATCCCTTTCTGAGTTAAAAGCTATTTACAGCCAGATTGGTGCAAGTGTTGAGGTTGCCGACAAACGCTGTAAGAGTGCTTGGGTTGATGCAATTGTTGCTCACCAATCCTCCCAACTTCTTCATGTCGATGAGCAAGCGATAGCCCAAGCCCAACTAGAGGATCACCTCAGCCAACAAGCGCAAGCAGTAGCAGCAGAAGAGGTGACATCAGTTGAAATCTCCTTCTACGATCACGAAATCTATGCTGACGACAAACTGGTAGCAAAAATCACTCATGACCATGACGACTTTATAACACAACGCTGGGTAGTGATGGTGAATGATGTTGAGGTACACCGTGCTGACACCTGGGGGAAATGCTACGACTACATCACGTGGCACTTTAGCCACGGTGAATTGCCCGTGCAAGAACCAGAAGAAGCAGCCGCAACCACTGGTAACGAAGTGATGGTGGAGATTGCTACTGCATGTGATGAGTTTGGATTTGAACTACTCTCAGATGGAATTTACCACAACGAAGTGAAGCTTGGTGAAGTTGGTTGTACCGATGGCAGATGGTGGGTAGTACTCGCAGCCATTAACAAGAAGCAACAAGTGCCTTGCGATTGTGCATTTGATGCTGTTTGGTCGTTATCGATGCTGGAAGTTTTGCCAAGTGCGGCAGTTGTTGATTGTGAAGAATTGTTAGATAAGCCGTTTGAGGAATTGACAGCTGACGAATGGGAGCTTTTGAGAGCTGCAAAGCCAAGTCGTGAAAGTACGGAGTTGATAGCAGCGTAAGAAGAGAGTGTGGGGAGAGGGGGGGAGAGGGGGGAGTGTGGGGAGAGAGGGGAGTTCAGGGGAGATGAGGTTCTTGCGCCTCTCGCAATCCTCTCCACACTTCCCACACACACAAAGTACCTCCCACACTCCCCACACTCCCCACACCTCCCACACTTCAAGAGTCCCCCTCCTCTTCCCTTGTCCACCGTTACTTAAATTAAGCGCTCTTTATAAACAATGTCACCTCAAGAAATATTGAACTCTTTCAACGAAAGCTATCTTTTGATTCAAGCAATTGCACAGTCATCACAATGGCAAGACCTAGCTGCGGGGTGAAGATGCAGACCCAGAAATGAAAAGCCATTTGGGTGATGTTTTGCACTATTTGAGTGAAGCAATGGGGTGTATTGAGCAGTTTCTTGAAATGAAAGTAAATCAAGCATAAAGACATAAAAATCACATGAAAATGAATTGGAGGATTTCTGATGGCAACTGAAATAAAACTTGGATTATGTAATCCACCATTACCTGTTTACTTATATGTAAATCAAGGTGAATTAAACGGTGAATCATATGTGTGGTATAAGTTCGACGTTAATCAAGATAAAACTCAGCCTGTGCAGCAAAGAGGCTTAACAGGATACTTAACCGAATTGAGATTGACAACTAGGGAGTTTAAAGGGAAAGAAAATATCAAACTAGATATTGTTGTTTATGCGTCCGAAGTTTATATTATCCGCACAGGTGTTGAAACAAACTTTGCGAAAACATTTTTGTTGGCAGCATCTGTTGTTCAAGACTTCTCCAAACCTTTAATTATCGCCGCAACTTCCGGAGAAGAAAATACCGTTTTCTGTCAACTCTACGATGCTGTCACTAAGGTAAGAATTCGTAGAGAATGGAACCCAAACGCTGATTGGGGGACAATTATTCATGATATTCAATCTCGATTATCTTGTCCTGTTGAATCCGATTTTGCTCCCACTGTAAAACAGCAACCTCCTACTACACAAACTACCGTTATTCCTTCGTTATCAGTAGAACCCAACCAAGACTTGAGAGTAAAACAAATTCGCACTCTTCTTAATTATCCTGTGGAATTAGTGAAGGAGTGGTTGCAATTTCAGGGCGTTGAGCGTCCAAGCCAGCTTCATGTCGGCAAGGTTGACGAACTGATAAAAACCATGTGTGAATCTTGGGGTGCAGATAAATTTGACCACCCCAATACTGCTGCGTTTTCGTATAAAACTCATGTGGTTGAAGCTGTTGGGAATGGAGGGGATGAGGTAGCAGCAATTAAGGCGTGGATGCAGAATGTTCAATCGTCAGCTGTTGTTCAAAATACTTGCGGATTTGGAAAATAAAAACTCTGACGCTTTTTAGTGGTGAGAATGAGTTAGGGCTGATTGTTAAGAAATTGAGTGTTACGCAGCACTGTGTTGTTGTTGATTTAATCTCTCTTCCAGTGCTGCAAGCCTTCTTTCTAGTTCAGCAATGCGATCTTCTCGAATACCAGCTTGAGATAGTAAGGTTTGACGTACCCAATCGGCCAAGGTCAAATTTTGCGTTTGGGCATACAGCTTCAACTGTTTGATTTCACTTTGTGACATTCGGACACTCAACCTAGTTTCAGCCATAACAATTTCTGACAATGTTCCCTTATATATGATAACTTTCACTTTACTTTCAGAGTAACAGTCAGAGTCACCCAATGTGTGACAGATTCAATTAGTGTCCAATCGAGTATAGCCACCCGTAACCCAATGGGATACTATAACAAGGCAAATGTAACGGAGGTAACATTTGTCAATAAAAATGGGTAGCAACCCAAGCGTCTGAGGGTGAGTTGATTACTAGCTCAAGCCAAGTAAATTACTTTGGCTTCAACCAGGCACTTAAACTCTACTTGCGAACGATTACCAGTCGTTCACCCAGCACCGGACTACCACCCAAAACCAAAAAAACATCACTTCTTACGCTAGCAATCTCGACGCCTGAAGACCATAGGGGCTACCCGGTATCAACAAAAGCGCCGAGTAGCAAAAATGACTTTATATTCAACATACATTTTCAGGATTGACGCGTCAAGAGCGTCAGCACCTGAAAATCAAAACACAACAACAACTTCACCGCTAAACATATCCATACTGCAACGCCCCCTCACAAATTCTTGGGAATTGCTTGAAAAGTGTCGGCAATTACCACCCTTTGAACGCGATCGCCAAATCTGTCAATTTTTGGCTCGGTTGATGCTTAGCTCACGCTCTCTATGGGAGGAGGCAGCATGAGCATCTTCAAAGCCTTCAGTCGAGGAAATTCTTGCCCCATCTGCAATTCGAGCAATGCGTCTTGCCGTTACAGTGCATCGGATACAGATTTCATCTTATGCCATACTTATGCTGATGCACGGTTGGGCGAAACCGTCGGTGGATTTGTTTGTGTTAAGGAATCGAACGGACATACAGCGTCTTTCAAACCGGATAACAACAATTTCTCGGCAGAAGCTAAAAGAGAGTGGGAAACTCGGCGACTCCAACACCGGCAGTTGCAACAAAAACGCCAGCTTGAGGAGTTACAGCGCTTCAAACAACAGGCTATTTCGGCTCCCAACCGCTCGGAGCAATATTCTCAGATATTGAATGACCTTGATTTGGATTCAAAAACTCTAACGGATTTACGGCGGCGGGGGTTTAATGATGAGGAGATTTCAACAAGCGGGTTCAAATCAGTAAAAGAATGGCAGCGGCTAAATCAGACCTTTGACACTGCACTACCTGGAATCGGGTTTGATGGCAGCAGCTTGCTATCTTCTGGGGGCGGCTATTTGTGCCCAGTCCGAAATGTTGAAGGACAAATAGTAGGACTACAGCTCAGATTGCACCTCTGCAACGATAAAGGGCGTTACCGTTGGTTAAGTTCAGCTTTGAACCCGGTCAGAACAAAAGAGTTTGGCGAGTTGCCTTTGGCGGTTCATGTGCCAAGCCAAGTAAAAAGTCTTGATATTCAGTTAGTTGAGGGGGTTGGAGCTAAGCCATTTCTTGCAGCACAAAGAATGGGGATGGTTACTATTGGTGCGGCCGGTGGGAACCATACTGGCAGCGAAAAAACTTTGAAGCACACAATCACCAAAATTCTAGAATCCCCCAACAATAGTGAGCTAGCAGCTTTATCTCAACGAGGCTTTGTAATTAGTCCAGACGCCGGATGGGCATTGAATCCATTAATCATTAAGCAATTTATTAAGTTAGTCGAATGGCTTAAAAGCAATTTCAGCGGCATTCAAATTTACGTCAATGATTGGAATCAAATCCATAAAAGCCAAGGTGATATTGACGAGCTAAAGGACTTGTCAATTGTGCGACGCTTGAAACTCGAATCTTTTCTTAAGAAATATAAAGAGGTATTCGACCAAGACTTTGGCGGGAGCAATAAACACTTCCAAGAGTGGGCAAGAAATAGAGTTAAATTGAAAGCCGATATTGTTCAGCATGAGAAATGGCTTAGCATCCCACAGGGTATCGAAAAGGAGTGCGATATCCTACTAATTAGAAAGTCATTGGGCGGCGGTAAGACTCAAGCTTTGATTGATTTTCTCAAGCCACTAGACATAGTTTCTTTATTAGTAGGCTATAGAAATAGCCTACTAAATAATACTATCTTTCGTGCGAATAATTCTGGTTTGAGTGCCTTACACATCAAAAACACAACAGACATTCTTCAGGGTGAGCATATTAATTTTGCGGCTGACAGTAGCATCAAACTTTGGGGCGGTTGTGCTGATAGCTTTTTTAAGTTCAATGCGGTCATCGACTATAACCCCAACTATTATTTTATCCATGATGAAATTTGCTCTGTGTTAGGGCATCTTCAGGGAGGGGGAACTTTAAAGGGTCGGCAGCAGCAAGCAATAGAATGGGATGTAAATACGATTATCAATTCCCAGTTCTCTATCATGATGGATGCGAATCTTTCTGATAAAGACGTGGAATTTCTGAGGCAACTATTCCCATCAAAACGAATTAAAGTTTTAGATAGTATCTATCCGACAACACCGAGAACTTTTTATTTTCTAGAGACAGAAGCAACCGAGGCACAAGATTATTCAGCTAGCTCTAAATATCTGCCTGCGAGGTTGATAGAAAGGGCTAAGGCTGCCAACAAAGTTCTTTGGATTAGTGACAGCCAGCGAAGTTGTGAGGTTGCTGATGAGATATTAACTAAACATGGTCACAAGCATTTCCGGCTTGACGGTAAAACCAGCCATGACGAAATCTCAAAACAGTTTCAAAGCACTCCTAAACAATTTATTCTCACCGAAAATCTTGATTCATTAAGTATCAGTCCTTCTGGGGAAAGCGGGTTGTCGATTGACCTAGAAGATTATTTTGATGCGGTTTGCCTTGATGTGAGGGGTACAGTTAGTGTCAACACCTTGACCCAATTATCAGCAAGGCTAAGAGATATAAATGTGCCAATTTATGTGGCTTGCCCTGAATTCGTTAACATGACTAACGACCCCTGCCCTTACGCGATGAAAAAAGTCGAAGAAATCATCAAACAGCGGATTGATATGCTGTTGGGCAAGGCGTTAGAAGTTGATGGCGAACTGGTGGATAGTGATTTTGTAATGGATATGTTTGCTGACTTGGGGCAAAAAGCAGCTTTTGACCCTTGGTTTATTGAGTCTTTGCGCATATCCAAACAGCTAAAATACGAGCATTCCAACTTAAAGCTCACGCTCAAAACTGCCCTAGCCCAAGCAGGGCATCGCCTGATTGACCTTGTAGAATCAGCTTCCCTTCGTCAGCACGACCAAGTACAACAAACCAAAGAAATAGTTAAGCGACGTGAGGGAGAGAAGGTTTTTGGATCTGAAAATATCGACTGGGACAAAGCCCAAGAACTTAGTAAGAAAGATGTTGATTATGACACTAAGTGTAAAATCCGTAAGGCTTTGCTTAAACACAACTTACCGGGCATTGAAGACACACCTAGCTGGAACGCTGATTTTATTTACACTGTAGAAATCGATGACCCGCAATTTATCAACAAACGATGGCGACTAAAACAATTTTTCAATGAGGAATTATTCAAAGCCGTTTTCAAATCCCAGAAAAAATTCAATTTCGAGCATGGCTTTACCCCTACTGATGTGTGGAAATCAGCCTCTACCAAGATGGAAGCTCTTAAGTTGTTGGGAGTAGGGAAACTAATTGAGGCTAAAATCTTTTCTTCTGGTGATGCCTGGGTGCGGGATATCGTAGACAAATACTACGATACTGACGAATACTACAACCTCATCGGTATTCCTAGGGTTAAGCGATCGCTATACGAGGATGGCACGCCCAAGAATCTTAAGTACGTCAAAGACATGGTTAATAAGTTCCTTGACTATTTTGGGCTATCGAGTAAACAAGTCCAAAAAACCGAGAACAACAGATACTACGCAGTAATTACAAAGGAAGCGGTTGAAGATTTTCTGCCAGATATTGATTTTTGTCTTAACCAACGGGCCAAAGCAATTATACAAGAGTCGCAGTCCATTTCTCTCAAGGAGAGCGCTGATAAAGCAGAGTCGGCGCAACAGCACCGGCAAGAATGGGAACGACAGCAAGTCGAAACAAACAAGCAAATATTGTCGGGGTTAAGCCAATCACAGATGACTGGCAGTGATTCCATTCTTATATATAAAGCCAATGAAAACACTGCCAGCAACACTGATATACAAACTACACTCAGTACGCCTGGCAGTGATTCCTCTCTGATATATAAAGCCAATGAAAACACTGCCAG
>JBHYDF010000296.1:205-7968 GCA_051861145.1 Nostocaceae cyanobacterium | reverse complement strand
CATTGGTCATTGGTCATTGGTCATTGGTCATTGGTCATTGGTCATTGGTCATTAATATTTACACAAATGACAAATGACAAATGACAAATGACAAAGGACAAATGACAAATGACAAAGGACTAATTTAGATTTTCCAGACGAATGCGAGGATCGGCAATCTTCAGCAGCAAGTCTGCTATTAAGTTACCAACTATCAGCAACACTGCGCCCATCAGCAAACTCGCCATTAATAAATACAAATCTTGGGCTTGTACAGCTTGCAAAGTCAATCTTCCCAAACCCGGCCAGTTAAAGAAAAATTCGGCAATGAAAGCACCGCTTAATAAACCCGCTAACTCGAAACCTAATAAAGTAATCAAGGGATTGATGGCGTTACGCAACGCATGAACGTAGATTACCCGGTTTTCTGGCAGTCCTTTAGCACGAGCTGTTTGGATATAATCTTGACGCAGTACATCCAACAATTCTCCGCGAGTAATGCGCTGCAAACCAGCAAAACTAGTGACACTAAGGGCGATGGTAGGTAAAATCATGTGCCAGCCTATATCAAGCATTTTACCAAACCAGTTCAGTTCGTCGTGATTAATGCTTGTCATACCACCCACTGGGAATAAAGGGGTAGTCAGTTGTGCAAAAATCAGCAGTAACAGGGCAGTGATGAAACTGGGAAATCCTTGTCCGGCGTAGCTGATTACTTGTAAAATGCGATCGCTCCAGCGATTTTGCTTGACGGCGGCGACAATTCCTAGAGGAATCGCGATCGCCCAAGTGATAACCAAAGATGCGATCGCTAATAACAATGTCGCCGGTACTCGTTCCCATATCAGTGATGCTACTGAGCGCTGGTAAACGAAACTTGTACCAAAATCTCCCTGAGTCACGATCCGCCATAGCCAAAGCATAAATTGCTCCGGCCAAGATTTATCTAAACCAAATTGTTGCTTTAATTGCTCAATTCTTTCTGGGGAGATTTTTGGATTTTGTCGCAATGTGTCTATATAATCACCCGGAGCAAGTTGAATAACGAAAAACGACAGCGCCGACGCCAACAACAATGTTAACAGCGCCTGCAATACGCGCTTCATTATATAAAGAAATGTCTCGCTCGTCAGCAGCCTCACCAGCCAATCCCGGCCTGTTTCCAAGGAAACTCTTGTACTAGTCATTTGTCATTTGTCCTTTGTCATTTGTCCTTTGTCATTAGTCCCTAGCCAGTGACTAATGACTAATGACTAATGACTAATGACTAATATTCAACAAGGGTGACAATCGGCACATCTGGCAGATTTCTGCGCCCTTGTAAATCCCGTAGCTCGATGATAAACCCAAAACCTACCAGTTCGCAGCCAATTTTTTCCACTAGCCTTGCGGTTGCAGTTGCGGTTCCACCGGTAGCGATTAAATCGTCCACAATCAAAACTCGGCTGTCTGGATGCAAAGCGTCTTGATGCACTTCTAAACAGTCTGTTCCGTACTCTAGTTCATATTCGATTGAATGTACTGCTGCTGGTAGCTTACCTGGTTTGCGAACGGGGATAAAACCTGCTCCTAATTTATAAGCTAGAGGTGTACCAAACATGAAACCTCGTGATTCCATCCCAATGACATAATCTGCCTTCAATCCGGCGTTAAGAATCTTTTCTGTGAACAAGTCAATTGTATGGCGCAGTCCATCTGGATTGCGCAGCAGTGTGGTGATATCGCGAAATAAAATTCCGGGTTTAGGAAAATCAGGAATATCACGAATCAGAGACTTGAGATCCATAAGATAAAAAAAGATAGCGTTGATAAAGAGACTTCGTAGCAGTTATCGGGAGAAAGGGCAATGGGCAATGGGCAATGGGCATTGGGCAATGGGTATTGGGCATTGGGCATTGGGCATGGGGAATCGGGAAAAATCTAATGACTAATGACTAATGACTAATGACTAATGACTAATCTATCGATTGATTGCAGGCAGATACCTGACAAATCGTACACTATAATGTCATACGCTTGAAATTAGCGAGGAATGCTGTCCATTGACGATTATCAGAATCTACACCAAGCTAGGGATGGAATCTGACCAGAAACAGAGGAAAGTGAACTTATGCATTGAAAACTTTAAGTTGTGTATACGGAAAGCTTTGAATCGAAAGAGTAAGTAATGTATATATCGGGGCAGTAATACCACTGTCAAAAGTAAACTTCTTCTAATTTGGGTATATATCTTAAATTAGTTTTACTGAGTCTGTAGCAGCCGTATAAGGTATTTATAATGAATGTCTCCGCTAGCTTAACGCCTTTTAACAGTCCAACCCCCCAATCACCACCGATGATTCTTGATACTTTACCCGATCCTACAATTGAGGGACAGGGATGCCCACCTAAAACTCGGGTGCAGATTGACCTGATTTTACTGGCAATTGAAGCTTTAGAAATTGGTGGTTCAGAAGCTATTTTGGGATTTGCCCAAGAGTTGGATTTAAAAGGTATTGTCAAAAACAGGGTGAATTTATGGCGAATGCGTAGCACTAACCCCCTGAGAAGAGCGCATATCCGCCGTCCTTTAACAATCACGGAAGCAAAAGCCTTGGTGGTAATTAGTTGCTATTTAGCGCGGCGATTAACAGTTGTGATTCGCCAGTTGCTAATGCTATATCAGCAGTTGAATGAAAGACAGATACCACTAGAACAAAATTTGCGTTTATCTGATTATCTGGAACGCTTTAGAACGCATTATAAAAGCCGCATGAATCTGCGACGTTCTAAAGTACTAGCATTAAACTCTGATGAACAATTAAATGAACTGGCTATAGATTTGCTAGGAAAATTACTATTTTGTACAGGTACGGCTGGGATGCAGCGGTTCTGGATTAGCCTTTTTGATGGGGAAGTAGATTAAGCTGCTGCACCGGAAAGCGGATGCAGTTTTATTCTTGTCGAACGCAGGAGAGAACCATGCACGCTCAGTATACTAATATTCCTGGCTGTTTTTGGGAGAATCTTTTGTGCAGTGTTTCTTCTGGAAACATTTTTGCAAACAGCGCTCCTATTTTTCCCCGTGAGAAATTGGATGGGGTCTCTTGGAGGTATAAATGAATATACAACGAAAGTACAGTTTACCTAATTGCACGTTACTTCTCGAAGGTTTAAGTGATGCTTCCAGGGCTGCACAGTATAAAGAAATGCGCCCTGCCTTATCAATATTGGTAAATGCAGAATGTTATTTATCAGGTTATACTCAACCTCTGGCAGGAGGAAGAGAATTTTTTGAAAGTTTGGTAAGGACAGTTAGTGCCTACGCCCAAGAATTTTTGAGTGATGTACCTCATCCGCAAGCTTACAACTTGGATTCAGAGTTGGTGCAGTTGCAAAAAATAGATAATAATCGCCACAGATTAATTGTATATCCGGAAATTCCCAAACAAACTTTAGAGCCTAACTCTAGTAATGGTAAATCACCAATTCAAATCGATTTGAATACGGTGCAATTGTTTGATTTGGTAGAAGCTGTTGACCAATTTTTTGCCGATTCCCAAACTCTACCAGAGCTATCACTAGAATTACAACCAGTTCCTAGACGCTACGGTAATACAAGTCAAGCGATATTCAAGCAAGCATTACCAGCAAGTGTAGGGGTAACGAGTTTGGCAGTGGCGGCGATCGCTTTTGCCATCATACCAGCTCCAGAAGTACGTCCACCACAACCCAAAACCCAGGAACAAGAACAGAGTAGCTCAACAACAACCCCTAGCGCCAATACTTCTACACCAGTCGCTGCTGTATCACCTACACCCACTCCTGGTGAGCAAATAACTCCAACTCCTACACCGGCTACATCAGCGACAGTTTCTGATGTAGAAGCACTTTTAAAGACAGTTCCGGAAATTACAGATGCATCCCAGTTACGGGCATTAAATCGTCAAATCTATAACCAAATTAATCCAGCTTGGACTAATCGCCTTGCATTCAAACAGGATTTAATCTTTCGTTTAGGGGTAGCGGCGGATGGTGCGATCGTTGGTTATAAAGCTGTGAATGGAGATGCAAATGCGTTAGTGGATCAAACTCCCCTACCTAACCTACTTTATAATTCTGCCAATCGCCCTCCCATTACCAATGAACCAATTGCCCAATACCGAGTTGTCTTTACCAGACAAGGAGTGTTGCAAATTAGTCCTTGGCGAGGATATCCTAACACACCAGATGTTATTGGCGAAAAAATTTCTGATGCTAACGCGATCCAACAATTAAACCAGAAACTTTACGATACCATTCGCCAAAATTCGCAAAGTAATACTACTTATAAAAGCGATTTGAAGTATCGGGTAGCGGTGAACAAAGATGGCATAATTGCCGACTATGAACCACTCAACCAAGTGGCGTTTGACTATTTCCGGGAAACACCCCTTCCGCAAATGTTCCAAACCGTCTACGGCTCAAATGTCGCAGCACCAAACAACAAGGAACCTCTCGCACATTTCCAAGTGGTATTTCAGCCTGGTGGTAATTTGGAAGTTACTCCTTGGCAAGGATATCGGTAATAGGGAGTTAGGAGTGAGGAGTTAGGAGTTAAGAATTATGAATGATAAAAAGTTTCATAATTCATAATTTCTAATGCATCATTTAAAACTCCTAACTCCTAACTCCTAACTCCTAACTCCTAACTCCTAACTCCTAACGAACCACTCTACCCATATAATTTCCCCACAATTGAGCGGCTTGAGCGCTGCTACCAGATGTAGGAGAATTATTATCATTACCTAGCCAAATACCAGTTGCCAGTCGGCGACTGGGAATATAGCCAATGAACCACAAGTCAACGTTGTCGTTAGTAGTACCGGTTTTGCCTGCTACTGATACCTCACCAATAGCTGCACTACGTCCAGTACCATTTGTTACCACTCCACGCAGCATTCGAGTCATGGTATCGGCTATGTCAGTTTTCAGTACACGTTTGTTGGCATCGACATCTTGATCAAAGGAGTAGATGACGCGGCAAGTTTTTAAATCGTTGCGATCGCGACAATCGCTGCTGTCTAAAATCCGGCTAATTGCATGGGGCCGATTCCATACGCCACGATTGGCGATCGCTCCAAAAGCGCCGGTCATTTCTGTCACATCAACTACGCTTTGACCCAGCACTAACCCTGGTACCGGATCTAACTCCGACTTTACCCCCAAACGATGTGCCATTTCCACTACTTTATTTAGCCCAATTTGTCGAGCTATGCGCAGGGCGATAGGGTTCTCAGAAAGAGCAAGTCCAGTCCCAATATCTAAGCTGCCTCCTGCGCCACTGCGACAAGGTTTATAGGTAAAACCTTGCCAAGTCAAAGGGGCGCAGGAATAGGAGTTTCCCGGCGAAATTCCTTGCTCAAGGGCGGCGGCGTAAGCAAAAACTTTGAAGGTTGAACCCGGTTGTCTTTTGGCTTGGAAAGCACGATTAAACTGACTGGTTCTGTAGTCAGTTCCACCCACCATTGACAGAATTGCACCGGTGCTGGTGTCAATTGTCACCATTGCCCCTTGGGAAAAACGGAAGTTAGATCCGACTTTGTTAATATGGTTACGCAAAGAGTTTTCTGCTTGTGTCTGAATTGCTGGATCTAGCTGAGTTTCAATAATAAAGTTGCCTTCACTAGCCAAGTCCTTTCCCAAGATGGATTCGAGTTCTTGGAAGACGTAACTGTAAAAATATGGAGCTATTGTTTTTGCTTGTCGTTCGCAGACTTTCGGGCTGATTTCAACAGGCGATCGCCTAGCGCGGTTATAGTCATCTTGTTTAACTTTGCCCGCGTCCAGCATCCGTCGCAAGACACGATTGCGGTAATCAATGATTCTTTGCTTGCTTTCATTATCCCCGCAGAAATTGAAACCGTTAGGCCCGGGCAAAATTCCCACCAAAGTTGCAGCTTCTGCCAAAGTTAATTCTTTCGCTGACTTATCAAAATAATACCTAGCCGCATCCTCAAAGCCGGAAGTATCTGCACCTAGAAAAACTCGGTTTAAGTAAGTCAGCAAAATGAAATCTTTGCTGTAAAACGTTTCTAACTTCAAAGAAACAACAGCTTCCCGGAATTTACGACCGAGAGAATCTTGTCTACCTACATAATCGCGGAACAAACTACGGGCTACTTGCTGCGTTACAGTACTAGCGCCTTGCTGGACATCACCGCTACGGGTATTAATAAGTACGGCGCGTAAAACTCCATAGGGGTCAACCCCAAAGTGCCAGTAATAGCGGCTATCTTCAGAAGCAATCACCGCCGCAGGCAAATAAGGGCCAAAGTCATTCAACCGCTTCATGTCTATATGAGAAGTGGTACGAGGCTCACGCAGTGGTGTATCTCCATCACGGGCGTAGACAAGCACGGGAGCCTGAGAAGGTCCGGGTAGGGGTCTAACGGAAAATTTCAACCATTCGACGCCAATAACTAGTGCCATCAGAGCGGTGACACCACCGATACCGTAACCAGTCCAAGTAGCAGCTTTGACATACCAAGGTGGAGGATCGACATATTGCAACTTGACTGAAGCAGCAAGTTCTGGCGGTCCCAAGGTGAGGATATCGCCGTGACGCAGTTCTAGGGAGTTGATCCGACGCTTGCCGCGATAAATGCCATTAGTGGAGTTTTCATCTTTAATGATAAAAACAGGTTGCCGTTGAGTGGAATTCCGCGACAGTGACAAGTGAATTTGGCTGACAACTGGGTTACGAACAACTATGTCGGAGGATTTGGAACTGCGACCTAATACATAGCGATCGCCCAATAGCGGATATACTTCCGCCTTATCCGCCCCCGCATCCTGCACCCAGAGTTCTGGTACTCTGGCATTAGGCTTGAGCGCCAGTTTGGAAAAATCAACCCGAGCTTGAATTGTTTGTACTGCTTGCGTTACTTGACCAAGCAAGGTTTTTGGCTTTTGAGGGGGTTGGGGGGAACTCATTGGCTAAAGAGACCACGGTTATTACTGAAGAATTGGGCGAGCTGCAATCTCGATGTTCGTACTCCACCATTGTACTCATAGAGCCACAGATGACGTTGGCTGTACGGAATAGTTTCCAATTCTTCTTTGACACAAAGATAATATATAGTATCCTGACTTTCTTTGTTAATTTTGTAACTTGTTTACGCAATCTCAAATTATATCCCTGCTATCTTAATATTTATCCTCTTTACCTTATTTTGCTTATGAAAAGGCAGTTATTAATTTTGTTTTAGTATTTCTCTGTTCTGAAAAATCATCACCTCAAGGATATAATTTTTACAAACACAAATTATATAAAGGTTGTATTGTGAAAAAATACATCCTCTTTTAGGCAGATTTTATAAAACCTATTGTTTGATTTAATGGGCGGAGTACTCCTTCCTTATAAGGTGTTGAGGTTAAGTTATATGAAGGGGAAATTTCTCACCCTGGCCAGTACAGCCCTAATTCTCGCACTAACCAGCAGCATTGCTTCTGCTCAATCAGCATTCCCTGAACAACAACAACAACAAAAACAAGTAGACAAAGAAGAATCTAAAAAAACAGCAGCAGAAATGGAGCTTTCACCGGAGGGGATGGAAATCCTGTGTGAGCGTTTCCCACTCAACTCCCGGTGTGAAGGTCAAGCAGGAGCTACACCAGAAGCAGCCCCTGGCGAAACAAAACCAGAAGAAACAAAACCAGAAGAAAATACAATTCCTCCTGAAGGAACAACTGACCCAGGTACAACCACTCCTCCTGAAGGAACAACTGACCCAGGTACAACCACTCCTCCTGAAGGAACAACT
>JBHYDF010000296.1:0-105 GCA_051861145.1 Nostocaceae cyanobacterium | reverse complement strand
GACCCAGGTACAACCACTCCTCCCGGTGGGACAATAGACCCAGGAAGCACCACTCCTCCAGGTGGAACAACAGATCCAGGAAGCACCACTCCTCCAGGTGGAACA
>JBHYDF010000295.1:0-8091 GCA_051861145.1 Nostocaceae cyanobacterium | reverse complement strand
TGAGCGATCGCCTGTAGAGTAAGGTTTTAAGATAACGAAAAGGGTTTCGGTAAAGCTGAATAAAAATAGTGGGTCTTGAGTCCCCCACCAATTGGTGGTAGGCGTTGGTGGGGGTAATCGCTCACCCAGACCCGCTCCCGACAGCTTCCGAAATTTCCCCCAGATAGAACCAACTCCGGCGATACGCAGTCCGGTGTTAAGCGGTTTGCGTTTTTTGTTCAGACTGCGCCCAAAACTTTTAAACATGCATCTACTAATTTTTCACACACAGATGCCAATGTTTCTAAAATCAACCGGGGTACTTTAGAGAAGGCGATCGCTCGCTCAACAACCTTCTGTTAGGATTACACTGTACACCAATGTCTGGGCGATACGCAACAAGGGCGTAATCGCTTCGCTCCGGAGCGCTCTTATGATGCGCCATTGACTGTGAGTGGGTGCGATCGCGCTATTCTAAAGCTACTACTCCGGAATGCCTTTTTAGCTTTGGGCAATGTCGGGCAAATACCAGAAGACAACACCACGCGCTGCAACAGCAGCAATCAGAGTCCCCCGGTTTATATAGTAAATTTGGTATGTAATGGGATAATTATCAAGTTCTCCACTTTCCGGTCAAACAACGAAAATTCACAGAAACAGGCATGGCACAAAGCTTCAACGTTGAAATCGACAATAGCAAAGTTTTTAAAACAGTAAAATTTTCATTTTTATATAAAAGTTATCAAAATGCCTAAAGATAGTTCAAAGAAATTACAACAAAAATCTCGCAAACAACGACACCGATTTTTTCTAAATCCTGATAATGATTGTGCATTCACAAAATGTCCTGTCAGGTGAAACGAAAACAAAAGTCCGTAAATTTCCTTTAGTGATTCACATTGAACCACAACAGCTATTTTTACTAAACAAACAGTGTAAATATTGCCCAAGTTGCGACTTGCTCATTGCTAAAAAACAGGAAATTGAGTCATTGATGGCTGCTACTTTTATCCAAGCAAATCCTCAAATCATAGGAAATAATTATTTAGTCATAGGAACAGTTGATAGAAAAGATTGGAAAGAAGGCGACAAAAATGTACTGTCTCCATCGTCAATGATAGAGCGGATATATGTCTTCAAGGATGTGTGGAATTTTGAAGTAATTCCAGCAGGCTGGTATCCTACCTCAGAGAAATAGCAGATTATTCCGGAGGATTCATACGATACGCAGTCCAGGGCGTAATCGCTTCGCTTATCGCCCTCTGGTATCTGCTTGCTTAATTCCTTTGCAATCGCAAAAGCCTCGAATACATTGAAGCGCTTCGATGTATTACTGAAAACTACAATTTCACACTATAAGCGAGAAAAGTTGCCATGAAAAAAACCGCACAGGCAACGCGTGAGCGCCAACCTCACCACCCAAACAAGCGCGACATTTCCGGAGCAATTATTCCGTATTGAATGAGCGTGAGCCAACTTTGCAGTCCGAAATACGCGTTCCGCTGGCGCTACCTGAGATATGAGCCTCGCAATGGCAACGGTCGAAGTGAGGGATAAGCAATATTACTCATCAATCCACGCCGCATGAAAACTTGGGATTATTGATTTTGTATATTAATTAATCTACAAATTACTGCAAGTGGCACGGTTTCAGGCGCTCGGCTGCTAGCAACAGCAAGCGCAAATAATTTCATCAGAGAAGGGAACAGGGAATAGGGAACTCTTAACAGTTTTTCCTATTTCCTGTTCCCTTGGGAAAAACCTGTCCAAAATTGCCCAGCCTTGGTCACGAGGCGGTGTTTTACCGCTGAAAAAATTATTTTTTAGCGGTAAAACCGCCTCGTGACCCCCCTCGCAAAAGGCTATCCTACTTAATTATTTGATGAAGGCTGGGCAATTTTGGATAACTTTATGAAAGCCCTGTTCCCCGTTCCCTGTTCCCTCTTTAACTCTTTAATTGATATTTATTCTCATCAATCGAATGATTCAATTTTGAATCATTCGATTGATTCAAGCCAGGTTTTTTCTCTCACTTTCACCCAATAATCCCCCCAAATAATGCCTAAACCCTCTTTTTTGAGCTTTGTGAGTAAAAGCTTCATCAAACTTTTGACACCACTTTTCAAAGCAGGGTGGCATGGCTGCGGGGGTTGTCTCTTTCATCGCATGTTATTTTGATGTCAAAGCTATGCTGGTCAAGCATTATACCCTGTTTTTTCTTCTTTTTTTGTCTAAGTCCCGTTAACGCTTCCATCACACTTTGTGAACGTGATGGAAAGTCCCAATCACGCTCACAGTCAGCAGATATCGTGTTCAGGCAGGTCTAATCTTCACCAAACAATCATGCGATCGAGGAGAACTCATCAAACTACAGGTCATGACCCTACTGCTTTCTTTGATAGTTTACGGTCATGAAATGGTGCCACTTGCCATCATCGCTCAGTACATGAGATGTCATCACCCGATGATCGTCATTCTTAAACTCAATCACGTCCCTATACTTGGCCATCTCTGTTTCGGCGGACATAGAAGGACCGTCAGAATTAAGCGTCAACACCTTTTCAGATGCGTCCAATTCACCATCGTATAGCCAAAGATAGGTCATCATTGATCCGACCCATGTACCCACGTATCGCTGTTGTTGCGGGTCATAGCCGATTGTCATCATGGTTGTCGCAGTACCACAACCGGGCATCTCACCCTGTCCTGAGGCTAGAACCCACAGACCACCCAGCGATCGTACACTCTCAGTTCCCGTCGCCTTCTGTGGTGGCTGATCCAGGCCCATCATTGCCTCGGTTTCATACGTCCACTCACCAACAAGTTTTTGTAACCACTGGTGTTCTTTTTGAGGTTCAGCCTGCATCATGGATTCCTGTTGTACTGTATTTGTCTCCATTGCTTTATCTCCTTATTCTTTTTCATGTTCCTTGCAAGAAATTCTCTTTATCATCTGATTTATCAGGCAGCTTGGTCACAGTTGATCATCCACGCAATCCCAAATTGATCAACCAGCATCCCGAAGCGGTAAGCCCAGCCTTGTTTGCTGGAGTGGCATTTGCACCCCGTGGAAAAAACCTGCACGCTCTTGACGCAACCATGCATGGTTTATTGCCTTGCCAACATTTTAGTACAAAAGTACTAAAATGTCTCGACTGAAAGACTACAAGTACATGAAACAGATATGCGAACACCAACAACAGACTTCGGAACTTCGATAACGCGGTTTTTTCCCAACTAATTCCTGCCGCATCAAACAAATCGTAATAGCTGCGTTTTGAATCATAGATTACATCATATTCAAAAGCCAACTTATATTCGAGTTCGCCAAGTTCCCAACAATATGAATGTTTGCAACCAAGCTAATATTTCTTCTCTTTGTTGAGTAGTTAAGTAACTTTTTCTCCCTTTGTGATTCAGGCGCAGTCCCGAAATTCCATCTTTCTCATAGGCTTGTTTCCAGCTTGTTATTGAACCGAGTGAGACATCTAAAATTGTTTGAATTTCTTCATACTTATAGTTTTGATAAATCAGTTTTACTGCCAATGCTTTCCTCACCTCACGCGCATCTGGACGAGCATCTATAAATTCTTGTAGTTCTGCGATCGCCTGTTGGGTGATTTGCTCTGGGACTGTCGCGGTTTGTAAATGCTGATTCATCATTGTTTGCTTTCAGACATATATACCCATGCGTATTCTCTCGTACTCTTTTTCAAAAATCAAATAGGAGTCCTATAGTTCTTGGGTAGACGCAAAACAATAATTCATTCTTAATACAGTCAGGTGTAATCTTTGGAGCGCGGTTCGGCTTTGAATTTATCACCGCCTGAATTACACTTTCATTCGTCACCAAAGTTCCTTGGTTAAAATCAACGGTGCTGGGGTAGTATCTGCCTCTAACAACCCCAACTGCACGATACTGGTATAGATTCTTCTCATCTAGAGGCGGGAACAGGCTCGGTGACATCAGCTTGTGTTTTCACTATCAATTTGTTTGATAAGCGTTATTTTACATAAAAATCCAAATTGATCGCCTCAAGGAAGTCAATGGCATCGCCCCGAAGGGCGCATTGCCATGATGACAAAATGCTGGAACGAGCAATGTCTGGGCAGACTAAAAACGCGCGGCCAGCAACGGAGGGTTTGACAAATTTAACTTCTGCGCTCCGACGCTGCTATCCCAATCCTTGGAAGTTGCAGCCATTTCGTGAGTGGCAAAATGCTACTTATCACTCAAAAGCACCCAGGGCAAAGGTTTCACTCTAAATAGGGTCAGCGGATCGGGTACATCATCAGCAGCGCGAAGCGCTCTGCGATTACGCCCTTGTTGCGTATCGCCCCGATTGAACACACAATATACTGGTATCATGCCAAAACTACTGATGTGCGATACGCACGGACTGCATAATCGCGGGAGCAGCTAGTCTAAGTTATGCGTCCGAGCAAAGCGATACGCATGACGGCGTTAAGCTTCGCTTATCGCGCCACCACGAAGTGCCAACTTTTAATCAACAGCTATAAGCAGACAAAACAAAGTTCAGCTCAGTTGTCGTCGAGCGATCGCCGCAAAACACAGCGCATTGCGCGCTCATTGTGGGTCAAATCTCAATCGACTTGCTTTTTGTGTTGTTCATCAAAAAAGCGATCGCGCTTTGAGGAATACCAAGAGCAATACGCTCCCAAAGCGCCCTTGCAATCTGGCTTGAACGCCTTTTATGCGCTCTGGGTGCGATCACTATTATTAGTTAAACAATCAAGCACTCAAAGCTCAGCTTTGAAGCGAATCGCGCCTATCGCACCACGCTCGCCTGAGCGATGTTTAAACACAAAGAAAACATCAACAACCCCGTGGAAAAAACCTGCACGCTTGGACGCAAACATGATTGGCTTATTGCCTTGCCGAGAGCGATTTTGGGTAGGGGTTCTCACGCGATCGCTCTTGAGCGAGCAGTAATACGCAAAGAATAATCGCAGCGGGAGCCCGCAAGGCAAGTGAGCTATGGAGAGCGCGTTTTGTGTAGAATAGTGCGTCCCCCAAGAAACAATTTTCTTAATTTGCCCGATAATAACCCCTACATTCGCAATCTGTGGGTAAGCATTGCTACCTTATAGGCTTTTGCCTATCTGCTTAAGCAAGAAATCCATTATCTATCTTGATTGAAAGATGCTAAAATTTCCAATCTTAATTCATATATTTGTGCCTGGTTAGGATATAGTCTTAAAGCGAATTCACAAGTGTCTAAAGCCTCTTGATACCTTCCTAGTCTTGCTAAAATCAAACCTTTCTGATAATAAGGATGGATGGCATAGGAAGCATCAGGATTTAAGTTTAATGAATTTTGAAAAGATTCCAACGCTTCTTCTAGCTGTCCTTGAGCATAAAATATATCACCTTTGAGCTGATATATTATCAAGAGATCAGACAAGTCAGGGTTGAGATTTATCGCTAAATCACAACTTTGTAATGCTTCTGAGAATCTTTCTAAAAAATAGAGACAAGCCGCTTTATTTTGATGAATCGCTGGGGAGAATGGACTTAATCTCTGAGCTTGTTCAAGATTAGCTAAAGCTTCAACAAATCTTCGTTGTCTAATGAGTTCCATCCCCTTTTGATTATAGTTTTCAGCCCTTTGAGGATCGACAGCTATTCGCACTGTTGTTTGGTCAATAACTTCTTGTTGTGGTGCCTGTACGCCCCCAGATATTAATGTGGGGGCTGGTGGCAACCAAACATAACCTTGTATGAAGATTTCAAATTCCGAAGGTGATCCCACCTGCTGCCAAAGGCTTTCAGATAATAAAAACCCAACTTTAAGCACATAAACAAAAATAGGTATACTGAACTGATTAGAGGATCTTGAAGAAACTAGACGATCATAAGTTGCTCTATAGTTACTACTACTATTAGTCAGCAAGTAATTTAAGTCACCTTCCCCGATTTCCCCTATCAAAGCATATCGAAAAGTAGGGGCTGAATTTAAATGCCTTCGCAAATGGTTCTGGAGTTCCAAAATCTGAAAATACCGATAGTTAGCTTCTTGCCTGTTAGCAGGAGTCCAGTTCATCGTATTTACAGACAAGCTACACCACCAGTTCCCTTCAAAGTCTTGCTTAATCTCTGTATGACATTGAGACTCAATATTACTGTCTTTTAGAGTCCAAGAAACTGCGTCAAAATGTCGAGAAAAGAATTCAGCTTGTTGTTTGCTTCCACATTCAGCCAGGAAAATATAGGTCATGGGCATGACTCCCCAGGCGTGTCATGGATTCAAATATACAATTGTTGGGGAAACAACTGTGGTTAAGTACTGTTAAGGCTCACGCATACATACAACTGCGTGATGTTGAGTAAATGGCCACGTCAAGCGTAATATCAAGTTTGCGATTCCTAACCAGAAAATGTGCCTGAAGGCACATTCAATATCGTAAGAAGTGAAATCATGCCCTGACAGTACCCTTGCGGGGTAATCTTGGATATCTTGGATAATTCGCTATTTTCGTAGAGTGCTTCCCCTCACTCAATTGATAAGCGATCGCCCTCAACATCACTCCCACATCCACGCTTCGCGATCGCGGAACTCAACATCACTCCCACATCCACGCTTCGCGATACGCATGACGGCGTAATCGCTTCGCTTATCGCACCCAACATCACCCCCACATCTAGGGATGGGCGTACGCGCAGCCATACGTTCAGAGCGATCGCTTTCCTTATAGAAACTCGCAAAGCTAACTTATGCGCGTACGCTACCGCTTCATCCACAAGTTACTACAAGACCACTTCGCCCAAATGGAGTTTAGGCGAGATTAGAAATAGAGTCTAAGATTACACTACGCCAAAATGCTCCGAGCGATCGCGCTATTCTAAAGCTACACCAAGGCGCTTGCATTCTCCCTTGCAGGTTTTTCCCAAGGGTCGTAGCCTTGGACTGCTGGCTTTGTTGTGGGGGATGGGGTGTTGGGGGGATTGGCGGCGATCGCAACGGTGGAATTTTTGCTCGCTATAATTCGCTCCTGACACGCTGGGCTGTAAATGGGAATGTCCCTACGACTGAGCCTTCCTCTTCTAATGGATTGGCGTTTAGGGCAAAGGAACGAACCGTGATTGTTCCTTGTACTGCCTGAGTCAGTTGATTAAACGTAGCACGAATATCGGAGCGAGCAATGTCGTTGGCTCCGTCAGGTCCTGAGAAACCGAAGTTTATTCCTATAGCGCTAATTTCTTGATTGCTAGTGCAGGTATATGCGCCCTGAGTATCACCGAATGGGTTGAATACTCCCTCTACACCACCTTGATTCGAGTCAGTCACAAAAATGTTACCGTCTTGCTCCAGCGTAATCACCCCACGAGATGCGAATTTACCATTTGCCTCAAAGATTGTCGTCAGGTATGTACCTGTAACAAAGCGGCTACATTTGTTTAAAACTTGGCTTTGTGTTGAGGATTGGGCTGCGACCAAGTGTGGTTTCAAAATACCCGTAATACTAACTACTGACAACAGACAAATCGTCAGCATGACGAAAATTCTACTAATTTTCATTTCACAGCCTTTATTTGACGACATTGGCAATTTTATCCGTTTTCGGGGTATTAAAAACTGTTTGTAAGTGATTGTTAAGTAGCTTTTGGTTTCTTCGACTTTCGTCCCATCTTTGAGCTTACCTCCCGGACTACAGATTATGAGGCTCACGCTCTTACTACCAATTACCGAGGCACTCCCGACAGATATCAGTCGGTGTTAAATATCCTTAACCCAAGTACAATACTGTTGATTGACACTCTTTTTAACAAACACCTGCACGACTAACAAGCAACCGCGAAGCGCTCTGCGATTACGCACTCCCGAAGCGTATCGCACGCTTGTTGACGATGTTCGATAGTGCCGATATGTATGCTCCCTTTACCTACGAGCGTTTGCTTTGGTCGAGCGATTAAAGGCGATCGCCCCTCAGCTAGCTGCCACTACTTCAACTACCACAAGCCAAGTCAATTCAATTCAAAATTCAAAATTCAGTAAACCAAAAAGTTTTTCCCAAGGGCGATCGCTCTCATAAACCTACAACTCCGGAATGCTTTTTTAGCTTTGGGCAATGCCCAGCAGATACCAGAAG
>JBHYDF010000294.1:0-8150 GCA_051861145.1 Nostocaceae cyanobacterium | reverse complement strand
GTCATTAGTCATTGGTCATTAGTCATTGGTCATTAGTCATTGGTCATTAGTCATTATTTACAAAAGACAAATGACAAAGGACAAAGGACAAATGACAAAGGACAAATGACAAAAATTAGGAGAGAGTCAGACGTAAGCCGGGTTCTGTTCTCTGTTTAATCCAGAGGGCGGTTATCTATCTGGGACGCCTGTTACCAGGACGCCTCTAGCGGCTCACATACAAGTGGAACTGGTAAAAGACCAACCGTAGTTCCAACTTTACCTTGCTCCCAACCGGGGTTTACCGAGCCACGACCTCTCGATCGTGCTGGTGCGCTCTTACCGCACCTTTGCACCCTTACCAAAAGAGTTAGGAGTTATGAGTTATGAGTTATGAGTTATTAATTCCTAACTCCTAACTCCTAACTCCTAACTTTAATTTTGGCGGTATGTTTCTGTGGCACTATCCTCACGCTCACGCGCACTGGGCGTTACCCAGCAAGTCTGGTCTTTCGGGAGCCCGGACTTTCCTCAAACCAGCCCTGATAAGACTGATCTGCAACCGCCTGCGCCAACTCTCTCCTAAATATCTAGTGTAGTCGCGGATGGCATCACTTATCGAAGTTTTGGTTACAACTGGGGGGATAAACTCTCTCTAGGGGTAGGATTTATGTAACGGAAATGTTAACCACGCTTTTTATTCCAAGGTAGGGCATAAGTCCAGGGTAATTTTCTAATGGTAAAGGGACAATTTACAATGCATATGGGTGGTTTATTTTCACCAGGAGTCAGACCCACACGCAATTCGGATACCCTAAATACCAACTGTAGCGAAAAATCTAAGTTCTTTTTTCTGTCTATAAAGTCTTTGTATAAAATCCTTTTTACCTTCAGAGGACTTTTTTTCAGAGCATTAATGTCAATTAAGGGTTTATTTGCTTTGTATGTTCCACTTACTTGATCTAACTCGAATACATCTTCTGCTGTCACCAGTGATACCATTGTTTTTGTCGGAGCTATCAAGCTAGGAGTTTGGGGTACACCTAGGTCGCGAGTTACGTCTGGTGATTTGCGAATTACTCGCCGTGATAGCTGATTATATTCATCTACGAAAGTGCAATTATCCCAGTCAACGTATACGGCAAGATTATTAGATTTATTTTGAATGATGACGATTAACTCTTTCAACTGGTCAATGTCGTACGAGGGGCTGAGTTTAAAGGAAACTGAAATATCGTCTTGGAAACCTTGTTCTTTGAGTTGGTCGTTGATAGCGCCTTTATCAGATTCATACTTGACTTTATCATCAATAGAATCAATCATCCTGTTAAAGGTATAACTGACGCCAATTACATATAAAGTCAAAAAAATTAGATTACTACCTTCGTATCTTGTCGCCATGTATATCAACTCCTGTAATGATTTTCAAATATCTTTATCCTTGATTGTCGAAGCATTTTCCAGCCAACCTCGTCGCCAGAAAAAGAATATCAAACCTCCCGCGATCGCTGCCATCAATGCTAAACACGCTGGATAACCCCAATACCAATTCAATTCGGGCATATTATACGGTGATTTTTCCGTATTAAAGTTCATACCATATATTCCAGCAATAAAAGTTAAGGGAATAAAGATTGATGAAACTACCGTTAGCAGTTTCATGATTTCATTCATTCTGTTACCTACCGAAGAAAGATACACATCCATCAAACCAGATGCAAGTTCTCGGTAAGTTTCTACCATATCCATTACTTGCACTGTATGGTCGTAACAGTCTCGTAGGTAAATTTTCACTTCCTCACTGATGAGTTCACTGCTATCTTGAATTAAAGTATGAATTGCATTCCGCTGAGGCCAGATAGCGCGTCGCAGTTGCAGCAATTCTCGCCTAACTCGATATATTTTTTGTAATGTTCTCCGGGTAGGTTTGGCTATTACTTCTTCCTCTAAATCTTCAATATGCTCACCATAATCTTCCAAAACTGGAAAAAAACCATCAATAATTGCATCTAACAGAGTATAAGCTAAATAATCTGCTTTCTGCTTGCGGATAATGCCTTTATTCTTAAAAATGCGCGATCGCACTGTTTCAAAGCAATCACGTTCTGGTTCCTCTTGGACTGTCAATAAGTAATACTTTCCCAACACGAAACTTACTTGTTCGCTATGAAAACCATAGCTTCCTTTTTTAGGCATCACCATCCTGGCTATAATTACTAATTGGTCTTCATAATCTTCTACTTTTGGGCGTTCTGGCACATTTACCACATCCTCTAAAACCAAAGGATGTAATTCAAAAACCTTACCTAATCTTTGCAAAATGTCTTCATTGCCCAAACCTTGCACATCTACCCAAGAAACCGATTTAGTATCAAGATAAGCAGCGCACTCTTCTGGGTTTGCTAATTGCTTTTTAATTGCAGTAGTTTGGTTGTAGTCAATCAACTCAATTGTTGGCGGTGGTGCATCTTTATCAATATTGAGAGTTCCCGGTAGGGTTCCAGGATGGTGATAGAAGTCCTCTGTGTCTGACTTCGGTGTTACCGAAAGTAATTGGCGAATTTTTTTAGTCATTAGTCATTAGTCATTAGTCATTAGTCATTAGTCATTAGTTAACCACACCAATTCGGGGTGTGGCTTGAACTAATTTTCATAATCTTTCACATTAATAACTATACGTATAAATCCTGATTCGACGCGATAAATCGCCTCTCTACAAGAATACATGTTTCACGTTTGCAGGAAATTGGTATCAGTCCACACTTTTTCCCGCCACTTGCGGACAAGGCTTACCGGAAAACTAATGACTTTAAACTTCTTACAAAAGTCAGCCCTGAACTAAAGTTCGGGCTAATAGCTAAAGTCATCTAAAGATGACTGAGTAAAGTTTTTAACCCGTTTTAAAGGGTTTGGGCTATCGGTTACTGAAATTTATTTCAAGGCAATGGCTGCAAGAAGTCTTTTGCTATGTCAAGCTAGCTAGTTGCATTTGCTAACCATTCTGATTTAGCAAGGGTATTTTTACTGAAAATACAACTATAAATCATACCACTACTTAGAGGATAAATTCTGGGGCGATCGCCATTGGGTAATTCTACATTGCGATCGCTGCTTTTTCTCAACAAAAATGCGATAAGCGAAGTTTAACGCATAAAGGCATATCGCTATCATTTAAATTTTACCTGTCTAGTAAATACGATGCCAGCTATCAGCAAATGTTGTAAGTAGCTTTGTAAAATTGTCAAAATAAAAATTACAAAGGCACAAAATCACAGTAATCTAAGTAAAGCATTTCATTAATTCGTAGTGAATTTTCTCCGGAAAAACTCTGCGTTCCTCTGCGCTTACTCTGCGTGACGGCAGTCGCTACAACGGGGGAAACCCCAACGCCAGTTCCCTACGGAGGGAAACCCTCCTTCAGGACTGGCTCCGCAACGCGCTGCCTCCCCTCTGCGTTTAAAAAACGCCACGATTTTACGCAAAGCCGTACTAAGTGGGAGTGTCAAGCGGACTCGTCACGGATGATTGTCAAACCCAAAGCTTTGTAAAAAGCTATGCGCTTTGCTTGTGATCCATCGGAGTCAGATGGATCTCTACCCGCTGATTGAGAGCGCGAGCGATTTTTTGCAGCATTGAAAGAGAGTGTCCCTCATAGTCGGCATCTTCAAGCCGTGCAATCACAGGCTGTTTTGTGCCAACAAGTTCAGCAAGCTGTTTCTGCGTTAACCCTGCTTTTGTTCTAGCTTCATAAATAAGCTGTGCAACAACAGCATTGATAGAGGCTTCCGCTACCATTGCCTCAAGCTCAGGGTCGGTACGAGTCATTTTGTCAAGTATTTTTATCGCATTAGAAGTCTTCGCCATTCTCTTCCTCTTCGACGTAGGTGTGAGCTTCTGGGTTTTCTTCAAATAAACGCTTTCGCTTTATTGCTCGTTCAATATCAATTTCTGGTACTGCTGCTTGTTCTTTTGTAATAGCGTGTGCGAGAATCGCCACGTTTTGCCCATGAAAGAAGTACAAGATCCGGTACTGCACACGAATATGTTTTGCTCGAAGCTCATAAATACCATCCCGCAAGTAATCTGCCGCAGGGCGATGAAGTTCGTATCCTGATGCCGCAAGCTGCTTGATTCTCGCAACACAGTTTGCATAGCCTTTACGGTCTTCTTTCAAAAGTCGTGTCAGCCATTCAAGGATGGGAACTTCCCCATCGTCTTCTTGGTAAAAAATAACATGGGTTTCAGGCACAGCACTATCTATAAATATATCAATATTGTTCTAATACGTCAACGCAGAAAACAAAACGCACAGACTATAGGTTTGAGGAGCGAAAACCTGCATGTAAGTAATTCACGCGGACTCGTCACGAATAATTGTCAAACCCAAAGCCTTGTAAGAAGCTAGCATCTGTGACGATACCGTTGGTGCAGTCACAAGGTAAGTCAGTGCATGAATAGACTCCACCACATAGGGAGCAGCGGTATCCAACTTTGCAGCTGTCGCTAATCCAACCACCTCTGCTGCTCTCGCAATCATCGCTCGTTTTACATGTGCCTCGTTCAAGTTCGATACACTAATGCCAATTTCTGGATGCAGACTACATACCCCTAACATGCATAAATCTGCACGAATCATCTGTAATGCTTCAACCGTAGCAGCACCGACGTTTACTAGGGCTTTTTTGTAGAGTTGTCCACCCAACATCACAACTTCAATCTGGGGATGATCTGCTAATGCGATCGCAATAGTCGGACTATTAGTTACAACTGTAGCTTGCAAATCCAAAGGTAAATGACGGGCTACTTGCAGAGTTGTCGTACCTCCATCTAAAATCACCACCTGCCCTGTACGTACTAATTTTGCTGCTGCACGAGCGATCGCTTTTTTTTCTTCTGGTGCTTGTTTTTGGCGATCGCTATAACTAGCAGATGCAGTTGAAATCAAAAGTGCCCCTCCATGAACACGCTGCAACAAACCAGATTCCGCCATTTCTCGCAAATCCCGACGAATCGTATCCTCGGAAACCTTAAGAACTGTACTAAGTTCCGATGAAAGCACCTTTTTATCACGACGAAGGATTTCCAAGATGTATTGTCGTCGTTCTGCGGTTAGCATAATTGGTTTTCCTGAAGTTGCACGTTTTATCTTGAAATTACACGTTTGTGAGTTTATACTCATTAACATGCAGGTTGTTGCATATTAATGCGTGCTTTGATTAAATTCAAGCACAATCGTGCATAATCAAGTGTATTGATTTTGACTGCGCCTTTGCCAAGCCATTTTGGATTTTGGATTTTAGATTAGTTGTTCATGGTTAATGGTTCATAGTTCATGGCTATTAACCATTAACCATTAACCATTAACCACTCCCAAATCTAAAATCGCCTTTGTCAAAATTAGAGCAATTTGGCTCAATTTCCCGCAGGGTGCAATCCTTGTAAAAACGATTGGATAAATATTGCCCAATCTTTTTTTAATAGCTTTTTTTTCAGTTCGCTCATACTATAAGCCTGTCCAAATCGGTTCATATTCAAGAAATAAGCCATGACTATTGCTGATACCCAATTTCCAATTGCTCTGGAAACTTACAAACCTCTAACACTCAATCCGGCAAATAACACCCTAACCGACGAGCAGCGAGAGGTTTTAAGAGCGAATATTCAACTTTGCCGTGATGCAATCGTTTTCTTCACAGCAACAGGAGCAGCTAAAGGAGTGGGTGGTCACACAGGTGGCCCATACGACACCGTACCAGAGGTGATGATTCTTGATGCATTTTTTCGGGGAGCATCAGATAAATTTGTGCCGATTTTCTTTGATGAAGCAGGACATCGAGTTGCAACCCAATACCTCATGGCTGCTTTGCAGGGTGACTTACCGCCTGAACAACTCCTACGCTATCGCGAAGCAAATTCCATGTTACCGGGACACCCCGAACTAGGACTAACTCCTGGAGTGAAGTTTAGTTCTGGACGATTAGGACATATGTGGCCCTACGTCAATGGTGTAGCAATGGCAAATCCGGGCAAGGTTGCTTTCTGTCTTGGTTCTGATGGTTCCCAGCAGGAAGGTAACGACGCCGAAGCTGCCCGTTTGGCTGTTGCTCAACATCTCAACGTTAAACTAATAATTGATGACAATGATGTGACGATCGCCGGACATCCTTCTAAATATTTACCCGGTTTTAGCGTCGCCAAAACCTTAGAAGGTCACGGGGTAAAAGTGCTAGAGGGAGACGGCGAAGATTTAGATGATTTATATCGCCGTCTGTGCGAAGCTGTGAATACTCCTGGACCAGTTGCCATTATTAACAAACGCCCCATGTGCCCTGGTATTGAAGGGTTAGAAGGCTCTAATCACGGTCATGACGTGATTTCGGTAGATTTGGCAATTAAATATCTGGAATCTCGCGGACAAAAGGCTGCTGTTGAATACCTCAAGAGCATTCAGAAACCCAAACAAAACTATACTTTTCTTGGCTCTAGCAACCAATGGGGAGCTAACCGGAATGTGTTTGGTGAAGCAGTAGTCGCCATTCTTGGTCGCATGAGTGAAGCGGAGCGTAAACAAAACGTAATGGTCATAGATAGTGACCTGGAAGGCTCCTGTGGTCTGAAGAAGATTCACGATGCATACCCGGAAATATTTGTTCCCTCTGGTATCATGGAACGCGGCAACTTCTCTGCGGCTGCCGGATTTGGGATGTCTAAGGGCAAACAAGGTATTTTTGCGACCTTCAGCGCCTTCTTAGAAATGTGTATCTCAGAAATCACAATGGCGCGGCTGAACTACTCCAATGTTCTTTGCCATTTTTCTCACGCAGGTGTAGATGACATGGCAGATAACACCTGCCACTTTGGTTTAAACAACATGTTCGCTGACAATGGCTTGGAGGATGGCTACGAAACACGTCTGTATTTTCCAGCAGATGTTAATCAAATGAAAGCCTGTGTAGAAGCTGTGTTTTTTGAACCTGGATTACGGTTCCTTTTCTCCACTCGTTCCAAAGTGCCCAACATTCTCGACAGCAACGGTAACGAATTGTTTGGCAGTGATTACAAATTTGTTCCCGGTAAAGATGAAGTGATTCGAGAGGGGACACAGGGTTATATCATTAGTTTTGGTGATGGTCTATACCGTGCCCTTGATGCAGTAGAGCGTCTCAAACAGGAAGGGCTAGATGTGGGGTTGATCAATAAACCAACTCTCAATGTCATCGATGAAGAAATGATGACAAAAATCGGTAAGGCTCCCTTTGTTCTTGTCGTGGAATCCTTCAATCGTCGCACTGGATTAGGTAGCCGTTTCGGTTCCTGGTTGTTAGAGCGTGGGTTTACTCCTAAATATGCTCATCTTGGCATTTATCACGAAGGTTGCGGCGGTTTGTGGGAACAGTTTCCCCATCAAGGGATTGATCCTGTCAGCATTATCAAGAAGGTGAAGGAATTGGTTTGATTGGACTTCAGGGATATCGGCATAATTTGGTCGCAATCAGCCGTGAAATAAATTTCCGGCTATGTAGAGACGCGAAATTTCGCGTTTCTACAAAGCCGCCCCTACCCGTGTGCCTCATTTAAACGAAAAGCGCTGTTAGATTAATGTTTAGAGTGCCATTCCAATCTCTGGGTGCAATGTATTTGCATTCAGAGATTGGAATTTTTTTTGCTGGTGTAGGATTCGTTAACCGTTGCTAGAGGAGCAGCGATCGCATTGGTGAGGAAATCTATGGTGATGAAGGAGATTTTCTTGTTTCCATCCCCTTGCGGGGCGATGTGATCGGAAAGTCTAAACACCGAGCAAGACAAGTGTGTCTTGCTCGGGTTTCCATCCCCTTGCGGGGCGATGTGATCGGAAAGCGCACTCCGGCACATATGCCCTTTGCAAAGGAACCAAAGGTTTCCATCCCCTTGCGGGGCGATGTGATCGGAAAGGCGCAGGGACTACGATTCTTCGTAAGTCCTTGCGGTGTTTCCATCCCCTTGCGGGGCGATGTGATCGGAAAGACTTCACAGGCGCACACGGAGTTCCAAAGGCCACTTTCGGTTTCCATCCCCTTGCGGGGCGATGTGATCGGAAAGTTCGCTGGTATCTTTCCAGGAGAATCCTCTTCGTCCGGTTTAATGGGTGGGGCGGGGATATTACTATCCCTTTCCCCCCGACAAACCGGACA
>JBHYDF010000293.1:0-8195 GCA_051861145.1 Nostocaceae cyanobacterium | reverse complement strand
GGGGGATCTAAGATTAATTGGTTTAAAACCATACTTCTCAGACATCCTCTTAGACTTCCGCTTCCAGAGCAAGGTAACTTTTAGCCCCGGGTCAGTGACACGAGCATCTTACGGTAATTAGATAAAATCATACTCCTTTCCTGTGAGGAAATTACCAAATTTCTCTTTTTTTCCTCTGCGTTCTTTGTGTTCTCTGTGGTTAATTTAATTCAGTATTTTCTTGGAGTTAAAAAGTATTTTATTAAACCGTTTAATCCAAGTTAAATATCTCAAATTCTGGTTGACCAAACAGCATGTTTCTATCTACCGCTGATAAAACTTTATTATTAGCACGGTCAGAATTTAAACATTGGCAAACTAACTGTGCTACATCTGCGCGATTAATCATACCAGCAATACGCGGATCTTCGGTTAAAACTCCATTTCCGGTTGCCGCTTCTGACTGTAACCCACCGGGACGGATGATAGTGTAGGTAAGTCCACTCTCAATTAAGTGTTGTTCAGCTTTTTCTTTATCAATTAAAACTGGTTGCAGTGCTTCTAATATTTGCGGAGATAAAGCAACAACGCTATTTCCAGCACCAATGGAAGAAACTAAAATAAACTTTTGTACCCCAGCTTTGACTGCTGCATCGATCAGATTTTTGTTACCTATATAATCTGCGCGATCGCTGTCTTTCGCCAAACCACCAATTGTACTAATAACAGCGTAGATGGGTTCATCTCCCACCATCGCACGTTCTATCTCATCCACATTCATTGCATCTCCTAGAACTACCTTAATTTCCATTGCTTCTAGTTCATCGCGAGTTGCTTCTGTTCTCAGCAGTGCTTTTATCTTAAATTGTTGTTCCATCAAGCACTTGGCAATTTCTCGTCCAACACCGCGACTTGCGCCAGCCAGGAAAATGTAGGATGCAGTTGTCATGGATGTTTGCAATAGATAATGAAATTCAACAAGTATTCACTATATCTTTTTTTTGGTTATTTTTACATCTTGCACCAGCCAAATAACACATTATAAAAATAGCTGAGTATTTAAGAATTTTTCGACTTCGCTTATATCCGCCTGGGACTATAAGTCCCAGTCTCATAGCAAAACTCCTCTAAAAGAGGACTGAAACAGAATTGGAAATAATGTAAAATTTTTTACTTATTATCAAACGATTTGTGGTTTATTGTTAGAGGTGCAATATATAAGTATTCTAATACACAAAACTAGAAGTAAGGAGAGCGTCAAAACTTTATCATCGAGTATTAGAACCTGATGATTGAGTGTTTGAACCTCGTCGTCGAGTGTTTGGGGACTTCCAAATAAAAAAATATCCAACTACTTCTTGTGGGGTGGGCGTCTCGCCCGCCCTAGGTCTGGGGCGGGCTTTCCGGCCCACCCCACAAGATTGGATAATTTATTTATTGGAAATCCCTTGAACCTCGTCGTCGAGTATTAGAACCTGATGGTTGAGTGTTTGAACCTCGTCGTCGAGTGTTAGAACCTGATGGTTGAGTATTTGAACCTCGTTGTTGAGTATTTGAACCTCGTCGTTGAGTGTTTGAACCTCGGCGTTGAGTGTTTGAACTTGATTGACAAGTCTTTGAACCTCCCCGTCGAATCTCAAAACTATATTAGAGAAAAAGTTCTCTTCCCTCCCCAGGTTAAAACCTGGGGCTATCCCTAATCCCCATTCCCTACTCCCCTTCTACAGGAGGTTTAATGACTGTTGAAAAAAATAACAACGCCAACGCCTTAATTGTTGGTGCTAGTCAAGGTATTGGTCTAGGTTTTGTTAGAAAATTACTACTATCGGAAAATATTGCCAAAGTTTATGCAACCTATCGCCATCAAGAATCAGCTTCTGAATTAATAGCACTAATGGGCGAACATCCTCAAAGATTAGTTTGCCTTTCGTTAGATATCACAGACGAAGTGCAAATTTCAGAAAGTGTAGCAAACCTACGTGCAGAAATAGACAAACTCCACCTAGTTATTAACTGTGTAGGAGTTCTCCATGAAGGAACACTGCAACCAGAAAAAAGCCTTAGACAAATCAATCCTGAACATTTACTCCGCTATTTTCAGATTAATAGTATCGGTGCTGTGTTGCTTGCTAAACATCTATTACCTTTATTTCGTCATAGTGATAAGAGCGTTTTTGCCAGTATTTCTGCCAAGCTAGGAAGTATTGGTGATAACGAATTAGGCGGATGGTATGGTTATCGAGCTTCTAAATCAGCACTGAATATGTTCATGCGCACAGTAGCAAGAGAATATAATAGAACCAGTCCTAACACTGTAGTTGTAACATTACATCCTGGTACAACAGATACACGTCTTTCCCGTCCCTTTCAAAAAAACGTACCAGCGGAAAAATTATTCTCAGTAGAGCGTACCGTAACCCAACTACTTACAGTTATAGAAAAACTACAGATAGATGATAGCGGACAATTTTTCTCTTGGGATGGCAGCCGCTTACCCTGGTAGTCATTAGTCATTAGTCATTAGTGAGCCAGCGCGGTCTTGGGGGTCTCCCCCATGAGCGACTGGCGAACCCCGGAGGGGTCATTAGTCATTAGTTAATGGTTATAGCTATGAACCATGAACCATGAACCACCAACAACCAATGACCAATGACCAATGACCAATGACCAATGACTAATGACTAATGACTAAACTAGTGATGTCGTATACAGATTTTTACTTGCTACCAACATAAAGCTAGAATAAGTACTACTAACAACAAAATAAAATCTCCCTAAAGGTAATTTATTTTTAGGAAGGATAGTCTTTATTCTGGTTTCATGATTGTTATAAGCTAATCAGTATACCTATACTGAGCAAAAATGTTACCTTAATTACCACTTATTTTCCAAACTGTCATGACAACTCTTACAGGTTAAAGATTGTTATATAAATATTTAAAGATTTTGATTTTTTTCTGAATCAAGATGTTGATATATTTGTTTTTTAGACGAATAAAAACATCCTTTTACTTCAAATTACTTTAAAAAATAAGGTGCTGCCTGAGCAAAACCTATGCCTAATCAAGGGAAAGTATCAGATAATTTAACACATTTTTTGGCAAAAAATTCTAGAGAAGAAGAACTAATGCATGATGTTCTTCTGATGATTGAAAATTTGACATACCGAGAAGAAGCAACTCTCAAGCTCATCTTGGATCGCCTTTATGATATAGGTTCTATTCACCTGATTAATAAGAAATTTCGCTCTCGACCTGTCAAGAGAGTACTAAAATGGATTGCTAGAATGTCCAAACCAGTGTTCAGAATTTTTGCTTGGCGTTGGATTAAAAATAATTGCCCCTTATTGGTTGCTAAATGGCTGTACCAACAAGTTAGTTTAAAAAATCTATATCCAGTAAGAACAGAAGTAGTAGTTCAAAAACAGCTTCCACCAGGAAATACTATTTTGGAACAGGAAAACCAAAATCGAGAGGTTAAATTTCTTCGTTCCCAGGTCAAAATGTTAACTGCTATTTTGATTGGGGTAATTACTTTGTTTGGTAGTAGCGTTATTTTGCTGACTCAGGGTTTGATACCAGGGCGATCGCAATTACAAACCATAGAACAATTACCTCCAGTCAATATGCAAGAAGCTAGCGTGGAATAGACGCACTAATGTAACAGCGAATTATTTTTTGAGTCTCACGCAAAGACGCAAAGACGCTAAGAAAACCTTTGCGGCTTTGCACGCCAGTCGCCTCAACGGGGGGAACCCCCGCACGGCGCTGGCTCGTCTTTGCGTGAGCTTATTTGCCATCAAACTCAGCTTTGACACTCGCATATCCCCAATCCAACCAGGGAAGCAGCGCTTCAATATCTGTGGTTTCAACTGTAGCACCACCCCAAATTCTCAGTCCTGGTGGTGCAGCGCGGTAAGGTGCGATGTCGTAAGCTACTTCTTGTTTTTCCAGTAGTTTCGTCAGTTTCTTAGCACATTCCGCTTGCTTTTCTGGTTCTAAGCCAGTAAACCAAGAATCGACAATCTTCAGACAAATAGAGGTACAAGAGCGAGTTTCCGGTGTTTCTGCGAGAAAATCCGCCCAATTACTTTGTTCTACCCATTGAGCGATCGCTCCTAAGTTGGCTTCACTGCGGTTAATCAATCCCGAAAGTCCACCAATACTTTCTGCCCACTTTAAACCATCAAGGGCATCTTCGACACACAACATACTCGGCGTATTAATAGTATCGCCTTTAAAAATGCCTTCAATTAATTTACCTTTTTGGGTGAGACGAAATATTTTCGGTAAAGGCCAAGCTGGTTGATAGCTTTGCAGGCGTTCCACAGCGCGGGGTGATAGTACAATTACCCCATGTTGAGCTTCTCCGCCTAATACCTTTTGCCAGGAATAGGTAACTACATCCAACTTATTCCAAGGGATATCCATAGCGAACACGGCAGATGTAGCATCACAAATAGTGAGTCCTTGACGGTCATCTTTAATCCAGTCGCCATTTGGTACTCTTACACCTGAAGTTGTACCGTTCCACAAAAAAACTACATCGTGGCTAAAGTCAACTTGGTTGAGGTCAGGCAAACTACCGTAGGGTGCTTTCATCAGGCGGATATCAGGTAGTTTCAGTTCATCAACAACATCTTTTACCCATTCCTGACCGAAGCTTTCCCATGCCAATATATCAACAGGAAGTTTTCCTAGTAACGACCATAGCGCCATTTCTACAGCACCAGTATCAGAAGCAGGAACAATACCCAGGCGATAATCACTAGGGACGCCCAATATTTTCTGAGAAAGTTCGATTACTTCTGCTAATTTAGCCTTACCTGCTGCTGAACGGTGAGAACGACCAACACAGGCATTTTCAAGATTTGCGACCGACCAACCAGGACGTTTGGCACAAGGACCGGAGGAAAAATGCGGAACGCGGGGTTTTTTTGTTGGTAAAGTCAGATGCTCTGGCATGGGTAATCGGGTCTAGCGTTTGGTAAATGATAGCTTCCATCATATCGAGTTTTGTTCCGTAATCGTTGATGGAAAAAGTGTCAAGTAAAATTGAAATAAAGGCTCTTCTGTCGGAGTCAAACAATCTCAATGGCAGAGTTACTGTAAAAAATCCTGAATAATAAACAGGATTGATTCTAAAATCTATATACTGTTTTGATGCAATGACTGAGCAACGTGATGCTGACTTGCCGTCAGTTGATTCTCAGCAGTCCAGTGAACCAACCGATAGTGCAACTACTAAGTCGGTCGATAATTCCTTGACAAACCGTATTGGGGGTGCGTGGAACAAGGCAACCACGCGCTTAACACAACTCCTACCCGTAGAGCAATTAGCACAGACAGTGGTTAACTGGTTTAGTGTTAGTGATGCTCAAGTCGCAGAGATTTTGGAGACTGTTCGAGCAAAACTACCAACCACCGAAGCTTTGTTGATTGGTAAACCCCAAGCGGGCAAAAGTTCGATAGTGCGCGGACTCACGGGAGTTTCAGCCGAAATTGTCGGTCAAGGATTTCGTCCCCACACCCAACACACCGAGCGCTACGCCTATCCTTCAAGTGACCTACCATTGCTAGTTTTTACGGATACGGTCGGTCTAGGAGATGTAAATCAGGATACCCAAGCAATCATTAAAGAACTACTTGGCGATTTGCAACAGGAAAGTCGCGGTGCTAGAGTTTTGATTCTCACAGTCAAAATCAATGACTTTGCAACTGACACTTTGCGACAAATTGCCCAAGAATTACGTCAAAAATATCCAGACATTCCCTGTGTGCTAGCTGTTACATGCTTGCATGAAGTTTATCCTCCTGGTACAGCCGACCATCCAGCCTATCCACCAGATTATGAGGAAGTCAAGCGAGCATTCACCGCGCTACAACAAGCCTTTGTAGGAGTGTGCGATCGCTCCATCCTTATAGACTTTACCCTGGAAGAAGACGGTTATACACCAGTGTTTTATGGCTTAGAGGCGCTCAGGGATACGCTAGCAGACTTGCTTCCAGAAGCAGAAGCCCATGCAATTCATCAATTATTGGATTTGGATGAAGAAGCTGGTGAGAAAATTGGCAATCTCTACCGGGATGTTGGACGCCGTTACATTCTGGCATTTTCGATTATGGCAGCCACACTCGCAGCAGTACCATTACCACTTGCGACAATGCCCGTTTTGACAGCCTTGCAAGTATCGATGGTGGGTATTTTGGGGAAATTATACGGGCAAACACTGACCCCATCCCAGGCGGGAGGTGTAGTGAGTGCGATCGCGGGTGGATTCTTGGCTAAAGCGATCGGACGGGAGTTAATCAAATTTATACCCGGCTTCGGCAGTGTGATTGCTGCTTACTGGGCAGCCGCTTATACTTGGTCATTAGGTGAAGGAACCTGCGTTTACTTCGGTGATTTAATGGGAGGAAAGAAACCCGATCCCCAGAAAATTCAATCTGTAATGCAAGATGCGTTTCAGGAAGCAAAAGAACGGTTTAAGGGAATTAAGCGTTGAAAATAGTTTAAAAAATTGATTGCAAACTCACCGATTTTAGGCTTTTATTTGGGTCAATCGACCGATGCTAGAGGTCGGATGATTGAGCAAATTTGGGTATGGGATTATCGATTGTTGGAACAAACTCACGATTACATTCAGTGGTTATTTCCACTTACTGAAAGCAGCCGATATAATCCCTATGCACCGATTCTAACTGAATCAGATATTCAGACCTTTAAAGCTAGTGAAGAATTAACAAATCGTTTGCTCACCTCTTTTAAAACGATGATGCGATTTTATGGATTACAGTGTATTGAAAATAATGGAAAGATTGAAATTCAACCTAACAATGAGTTTCAAGAACGCCAATCTGATTGGCTCAATTTGGGAAACCATAACCACTTAAGAATTACAAGAATTTTAACCAGTCTTAGACTGTTAGGTTTAGAAAACTATGCACAAGCATTTTTCAAGTGTTTAGAAAAAATTTATCAAACAGAAAGTAAAAAAATTGAACAACGCAGCTACAATTTTTGGCAAAATGCCATCAAAGTTTAAAAAGCATAGTTTTAGTTTGAGTTAACTTCGGGGCTAGGGGCGCTTGGGCTAGGGGCTTGGGGCATCGGGCATTGGGCAAGGGGCATAGGGAAATGACAAGAAAACTAATGCCCAATCCCCAATTCCCAATGCCCAATCCCCAATTCCCAATGCCCAATCCCCAATGCCCAATGCCCAATTCCTATTCCCCACTCACCTGTGGTTGAGCAAATTGAATTCTGGGGTCTGGCATAAAAGTGTATCGTAGGTAAAGTCCCGCCCAGACAAACAAAATAATCAACAATGTGCCAATACCCAAAGGACTAGGAAGCCAAAAAACCGCTTCTATGTGGTTAAGTTCGCCTGGGTTAAGCTTCCACACAAGTTGATTTTTATTTCTTAGTGGTTGGGGTGCATTTTCAGTTTTTTGAATGCTTCTTGCTCCCCAAGGAGTTTTTAAACTAAACTCAATATCGAGAATAGAACCAGCATTAGCCAAAACATTACCATTACTGGAAATCAAACCGAGCGATCGCAAATCTAAATCAAAAATCAACCGATTCCGTACTAAGAGTAACAAATTATTTTGGTACAAAAGTAAATTTGACTCTACCTTTGGCAGTTCCGAGACAGATTCACTCGCCGTAGATTCAGCTTTTTGATTGGCGATATTTGGATGGAAAAATGCATTGAACTTCTCTTGTAACTCCTGACTATTACTGAAAGGAATTGTTACAATCACCTCTTCCCTGGAAAGTCGGCGTACTTTACCTTCCTCTTCACGGGCGCGGCGTTCTATACTATTTAACCACTCATACACAGGGTCGCCACTGAAACTAGTCAACCTTTCTGCCAACTTAATATGCTGCACCAGTTCACCGCGATTAGAATTTTCAAAATTCACCCCCACATCGTAATCTACACAACCCGACAGTAATAGAGATGACACAAGTAAAAGGCAAACAATCTTGATACTATTTTGGATTTTGGATTTGAGATTTTGGATTGTAACAAACTTTATAATTGGCTGTGTTTTGAATTCATCAGTCATAAAGCTTTTTCCAAATCGTATTACCTGTAATAAAATCTTTCCTAAAGTAGACAAATTCATCACTCTTAAATCTCCCCAAAACTCAATGGTCATTAGTCATTAGTCATTAGTCATTAGTCATTAGTCATTAGTCATTAGTCA
>JBHYDF010000292.1:0-8229 GCA_051861145.1 Nostocaceae cyanobacterium | reverse complement strand
ACACCGCCTCGTGACCAAGGCTGGGCAATTTTGGACAGGTTTTTCCCAAGGGGTACTTCTTTTCGTGGTAAAGCTTCAAGAAAGGCGGTAAGGTCGTCAATTGATGTGGGTGCTTGACCTCTCCCTGGGCTAAAGCCACAGGGATTCTAAACTGTTGCTACACGGTGGGCGCTCAGCCACACCGTTTCGCTTTTTAGCTTTGGTTTCCCAGATACGAAATCTGGTAGCAAGGGTCAAAACTTGCCTACAGACCTTGACTAGGCACAAGCCTAATTGTGTCTCTACTTTGCGCATTATATTTGCGGCGCCATTTAGATCCGCGTTGATCAGTTCACCTGTACCAGTACGATATAACCCACGTTTAACTCGTTTACCGGATGGCTTCCACCCAACGGGAATATTGTCTTCACCAAAAGTAGGTAGAAAATCACCATCTAGAAAACTAGCTTTGCTGGTATAGGATTCCTCTGTCTCAACAAATCTAATACGGTATTCTTCGCACAACTGCTTGATTCGTTCTTTTAACCTGGCAGTTGGTATCTGTACAAATGTTTGTGTATTTTTCCCCAGTTCTGCTTCTTGTCGTTGACCTTGGTTCCATCCAAAAATAACTGTGCCAATATGATGTTTGATGCAATGAGTTACAACGAGCTTGGCAGCTTTGTTAACCGCGTCTCTCATCTGGCGATTACGTTTCTCAGTTATATGAGCTAGCTTAGAATCCCAGTAGGCTTGGGGTTTACCCTCTTTAAGTGTTGCAACCCGTTTGTTGTACAACTGGTTGAGTGATTTAAGTTTGCGACCATCAACAATAAAACTAGTTCCAACATTAGAGACGCAGCTTAACCAATTATTGATACCAGGGTCAATGGATAACGCATTCTCGCTTGTGACATGGTAGCTTATGCGAGTCGCGTTTTTGTAGACAAACTCAGCATAAAAGCATTGATTGCGTGGTAGTATCCGCAATTCTCGAATGTCCTCAAACTGCAAGTTCGTTGGCATTGGAATTGTGAAACTATCCAGCTTAAACCAACGTTTAATAGTGTTTCCTAAAGGTATTTTAATGTTATTGTCAATCAGCCTTAAAGCTTGTTTGGGATAGGTTACAAGTGCGTACCCGTTTTTATCCCGGTAGTTTGGCAACCTCGGTCTAAAGTGTAATTCCCCCTTTTTGTGCTTCTTGTCTAACTCTTTGTATGACTTGAAGGATTCAGCAACAGACCTTAATATCTGTTGGGCTGCCTGGGAATGCATAACAGAAGCATGTTTGTTAGCTTTGTATTCCTTTTCTAAGTCAAACTTGCCAATTATCTTGCCAGTTTTAAAAAACAGTTGACGAGCATAGTAGATGCCACAATTAGTCAACTTGTTCGACTCAGAGCAAATAAATTCTAGAACTGCTTTTAATTCTGGGTTTGGATTGATTAGATTTTGTTGGCATCCAAACAACTTGAAATCACCTCCTTAATATGTTAAGACGTATTATAGGCGTATACTTCAAACAAGTCAAGATGAGAGATACAAGTTATGGAGAGAAAAAAGAAAAGTTAAATTTAACTGTTACACCTACAGTTAAAAAATGGCTTAAAAAACAGCAAAAACTGTTAGGAGCTACAAGTCTCTCTGATACTTTAGAGAAATTGTCGAGGCTGGGACAGGCGGGATAAATCCCGCGCAGTGGTTTTCATCCCCGGCATAAATGCACGGGGCTTTCAACCTACTTTTCCTGTAATTTGAGGCAAAATTCAAAACCTGGGGGTGTTTCGGTTGCCCATCGGGTTATAGTTTCCTGGTTAGGTATGGCGTAGAATGTAGTATTGCCTTCTACTGTGGTGAAGCGACGGCTGTAGAGGTGGAGAAAGTCGGCGGAACGAGTAGCTTGAGGATATAGTTCACCTACCCAGCCTTTATACGCCCAAACAGCGCAACCGATCAAAAAATTCACAGGCGTTTTTAATAATACTTGTTGGTGGGCAATGCCCACCCTACTACTATACCAATTCTCTATAAACTAGCACCGACCAAAATAGTTTTATTTAGTGGTTGTTTCAAACAACAAACAACCACCAACTATTAATACTATAGATACTGTGCTTTTACAACACACCTTTAGAACTAGGTATTGTTCCTGCACGACGCGGATCGATTTCTACAGCCATTCGCATTGCCCTAGCAAACGCCTTAAAAGTTGCTTCAATAATGTGATGGGAATTAATACCATCTAATTGGCGAATGTGCAGTGTCATTTGGCTATTGTTGACTATCGCTACAAAAAATTCGCGTACTAGTTGGGTATCGTAGGTTCCCACCCGTTGAGTGGGAATTTGTAAACCATAACTGAGATGGGGACGTCCGGAAAAGTCCAATGCAATCTGAACTAAAGCTTCATCTAAGGGTGCAAGAAAATTACCAAAGCGAACAATCCCTTTCTTGTCGCCTAGTGCTTGGCTGATAGCTTGTCCCAAGGTAATACCCACATCTTCGTTAGTGTGGTGGTCGTCTATGTGCAAGTCTCCCGTGGCTTGGATATCCAAGTCAATTAGCCCGTGGGAAGCAATTTGATGCAGCATGTGATCTAAAAAGGGAATACCAGTGGCGGCGTTGCAAACACCTGTACCATCCAAGTTGATAGTAACTTGCACATCGGTTTCCCCCGTAGTGCGGCGAATTGAAGCAATACGCGGGGTTTTAGTGGATTGGTTGTTGTGTGGGGAAAGAATTTGGCGATCGCTTGTTTGCATAGAATTTAGGGAGTTAGGAGTTAGGAGTTAGGAGTTAGGAGTTAGGAATTTGAATTCTTAACTCATAACTCCTAACTCCTCACTTTATCAGCCTAGACGATAGGTGCAAAACCCCGCTCGTATGTAGATCGAGAGACACATACGTGCTTTTAGACAGGGGATGTAGCACCTAAAATAGCCGTCTGAATGGTAAAATTACCAACAGTGGGAGGGTAATCAACCACTTTAAAAACCCGATTGCTGCCTGATACGCAGACGCTGTACCTTGACAATCGAAGATTAGTGGGTTCTATTCCAAAGTTCTAGCTCCTTCCCAGGAATAGGTAAAATCTTCATGGGGACTAGACGAACAGCATTTAACAAAAAACAAATTTTGGAGTAATTCAACTACGGTAGGGCATACCGAAAGTTAACGCGCAGGCGTGAGAACCACCTCTGGGTTAGATACCGCAAGGGGTCTAATCTAAGTGGACTCGTAGAACCAAGAATCTCCTGACTATAAGTCAGGAGAGTGTCAACGTGTCACATTCCCATAATTTCATATCCTGCATCGACATACAGGACTTGTCCTGTAATTCCGGTGGCTAAGTCGCTACACAAGAAAGCTGTAGCGTTACCTACTTCTATCTGAGTGACAGTGCGTCGTAAAGGAGCCACTTTCTCTACATGGTGAATCATATCTAAAATACCTCCTACGGCACTTGATGCTAAAGTGCGAATAGGGCCTGCGGAGATGGCGTTCACCCGAATATTCGAGGGCCCTAGTTCCGCAGCTAGGTAACGTACGCTGGCTTCTAGTCCGGCTTTAGCAACTCCCATGACGTTGTAGTTAGGAATTGCTCTAACAGCACCCAAATACGTTAGGCTGACGATGCTTCCTCCCTCTGTCATCAACGGTTTAGCTGCACCAGCCAACTGTGGTAAGGAGTAGGTGCTGACTTCTAAAGCTGTACGGAAACCTTCACGGGAGGTTTGACTAAAGTCTCCACTCAGATCGTCTTTGTTGGCAAATGCAAGGCAATGGATGAGAATATCTAATTTGCCCCATTTATCGCGGATCGTCTCAAACGTAGACTTTATCTGCTCGTCATCTTGGACATTACACGGCAGAAACAGGCTCGGATTGAGGGGTTCTACTAGTTCGGCAACCTTTTTCTCCATTTTGCCTTTGTCGTCTGGTAGATAGGTAATGCCCAGGTTCGCTCCTGCTTTGTGCAGTTGTTGGGCAATACCCCAGGCTATGGAACGGTTGTTAGCGATGCCTGTAACGAGAGCGTTTTTTCCAGTCAGATCCAGCATATAAATTCTTAGCGTAATGGTTCACTAGGAGCATACTAGAATCTGAGCCTGGTTTGTAATTGTTTTGTACTCAATTTGCAAATATGATTATTGTCAAGGTTGTTTGTTACCACAAAATCACCTACTTGTTTCTTAACAGATTCTCTATGAATATTTCTTTTTTCTTAAACAAGCTATTGTTTACAATTTTGAGAAGTACTTTTCAAAAAGTACTAGATTTCAGCATGAGAAATTATGTATCATGTTGAACAAACATCTATTAGCAAAGAGGTTAAGTATAGGAAAGTACAGAAAGGTTGACAATGTAATCTTGATTTTTCGGGTGTATTCTTAAAAAATCCATTTTTATTTTTCCGGCATTGGGTAGGGGAAGGGAGATGATCGTGACACAAGATAAAGCCCTAGCAAATGTTTTTCGTCAGATGGCGACTGGAGCGTTTCCGCCAGTTGTGGAAACGTTTGAGCGCAACAAAACTATTTTTTTTCCTGGCGATCCTGCTGAAAGAGTTTATTTTCTTTTAAGAGGTGCTGTTAAACTCTCTAGGGTGTACGAGGCAGGAGAAGAAATAACCGTAGCACTGTTGCGTGAAAACAGTGTTTTTGGGGTTTTGTCCTTACTGACAGGAAACAAGTCCGATCGCTTTTATCATGCAGTTGCTTTTACGCCTGTAGAATTGCTATCCGCACCAATTGAACAGGTGGAACAAGCACTCAAGGAAAATCCTGAATTATCGATGTTAATGTTACGAGGTTTATCTTCGCGCATTCTGCAAACAGAGATGATGATTGAAACACTTGCTCACCGCGATATGGGTTCGAGGTTAATAAGTTTTTTACTCATTCTCTGTCGCGATTTTGGTGTTCCTTGTGCAGATGGAATCACAGTTGATTTAAAGCTTTCCCATCAGGCGATCGCTGAAGCAATTGGTTCTACTCGCGTTACTGTCACCAGATTACTAGGCGATTTACGCGAAAAGAAAATGATTTCTATACACAAGAAAAAGATTACTGTTCATAAGCCTGTAACTTTAAGTCGTCAATTCACTTAAACTGACATCTTGCACCAACAATAAGCCGTGAAATATATTTCCGGTTCTGTAGAGACACCCCATCGAGGCGTCTCTAAAAACCCATGAAAATATGTTAAAACTGACATCTTGCACAATTCTCAATTATCTGCCCGGAAATAAATTTCGGGCTATGTAGAGACGCGAAATTTCGCGTCTCTACAAACCCATTAAAATGGGTTAAAACTCTTACCGAATCGTTTTTTTACCTTTGGGCGTGCGCCTAGGGCATGAAATTTATAATGCTGTTGGCGAATTGCTGAAAATTTCAATTTGTAGGTGGGGCTATGCTCTACAAATTCGGCATTGTAGGGCATAACCCCACCTAGGTTTAATTCGCCAACAGTATCATTTATTTCATTACTCTATTTGAGCCTTGATTGAGAATGGTGAGCCAGCGCGGTGAGTCTAGCACTCTCCATTTTTGAATGTGTGAAGGCGTGAATGCGTAACAACGCGATCGCGATCGCATGTTAGAGGCATAATACCAATTTGAAAAATAATTGCAACAGATGGATTTACATAACCCATACCCAACAGAGGGTTTCTCAATCCAAAATCTAAAATCCAAAATCCAAAATGCTATAAGGTATCTGTCTTTGGAACAGAGTAAAGTAAACTTCTTGTATAGGTTTGGGAAAGATTTCTTTGACGAAAGGTTAAAGAGATCAGAAAATCCTTTACCTTTGTTCTTTAACTTTTGACCTTTGGAAAGCACACCTTACGCCTCTCTGTTATCCTCCTCTCTAACAGGTACTCAGTTGATTCGTAAAACTCACTCAATTTATGAATTTAAGTTATGTCAGCTTTTACTCATTCGCAATTTACCGCAGAAAATGGCTGGAAGTAGTAGGCTGTATCTGGAGGGAATTCTTCACTAAATAACAAAGATGGCCACTGGCTACATCCTGATTGCAGCAATTTTAATTTTGGGAGGCGTAATAGCCACCGTGGGCGATCGCATTGGCACGCGGGTTGGCAAAAAGCGACTCTCACTTTTCAACCTACGCCCCAAAAATACAGCAGTAGTAGTAACAATTTTGACGGGGTTGGGCATTTCAGCATCAACCTTGGGAATTTTATTTTTAGCCGATGAAGGATTGCGTAAGGGGGTATTTGAGCTAGAGGATATTCAAAAAGACCTTAGACGCAAGCGGGTACAGCTAGAAAATACAGCTAAACAGTTAGAAACAAGTCAAACAGAGCTAGATCAAGCAAGAAAAGAACAAGCACAGGCAAAGCAAGACTTGCAGGAAATTAATAAATCTTTACAAGCGGCGAATGCTAAGCAAAAGCAAACACAAGCCCAACTCAACCGCACCATTAACCAACAAGCGCAAACCCAAGCCCAACTCCAACGTACCCAAAAGCAACTGGCTCAAGTCGCGACTCAATATGGACAAGCGATGGCTCAGTTGCAAAACGTTTATCAAGAGAGAAACAAGCAACTAGCGGAAATCAAGCTACTAAAAGCGGAACGTCAAAGACTCTACGAAGAAGCTAAAAAAGCGCTAGCCGAAGCCAAAGCAGCTATTGACAAACGCGATCAGGAACTTGCTAAACGCCAAGAAGCAATTGAGGCACGCGATCGCAAAATTAGCGAATTGGATACAATGATTCAAAAGCGCAATCTCGAAATTGCGGCGCGAGAGCAAATAATAGCCCAACGAGAAACTCGTCTCAAAGAATTGGAAAAACAACAAGACTATCTCGAGCAGGAAGTAGCAAGACTGGAGAAATATTACCAGTCCTATCGTGACCTGCGTTTAGGGAAACTTGCTTTGGCTCGTGGTCAAGTTTTGGCTGCTGGGGTGGTGCGCGTCGAGCAACCCTCTGCTGCTCGTCAGGCGGTAATCAAGCTATTACAAGAAGCGAATAAAAATGTTAGCCTGCAATTAACTGAACCTGGTATGAATCCTCCTGGGACTAGTACGGACATATTGCACATTACCGACGAACAGATTGAGCAATTAAGCAAGCAAATAAGAGATGGTCGAGAATACGTTGTGCGAATTTTCTCCGCAGGTAACTACGTCAGAGGAGAAAGACCAGTAGAGTTTTTTGCTGATGCAGCGCTCAATCAAATAGTTTTTTCTGGGGGCGAAGTTCTAGCAACAACTCCTGCTAATCCAAAAACTATGACATCCTATCAGCTGCGGCAGCGTTTAGAACTATTGATTTCCGCTTCACAATTTCGCGCCCGTAATGCGGGAATATTAGAAAATATTGAAATAGATGGAACCTTTATTCGCTTTATAGGCCAGTTACGACAATACAATCAGCCACTAGAAATCAAAGCGATCGCAGCACAAGACACTTACACAGCCGGGCCTTTAAAAATTAGATTTGTAGCCATTCAAAACGGACAAGTTCTTTTTAGTACCTAAGTGTATCAACAATGGAAAATTAAAATTAAAATTAAAAAATATATTAAAAAAAATATTGCTAATTGCTAATTACGAGTTACTTTTTTACTGTTAAATTAGCCATTAGTAAGTCCTATATTATAAGTATAAAATTGTATTTAATATGACTTCCCGTGAATTTACACCCACGCAGCCCGTAATTTTGGGCTTTGATCCAGGTAAAGACAAGTGTGGTTTAGCGGTGATGGGACTGGATCGAAAATTGCATTATCACGAAGTTGTGGCATCGGATGAAGCGATCGCTGCGATTAAGACACTACGACATAAATTTCCCATTTCTTTAATGGTCATGGGCGACCAAACTACAGCTAAACGCTGGAAGCAGCAAATACAACAGGAATTATCAGATCCGTTGAATATTATTTTAGTCGATGAACGTTACACCAGCTTAGAAGCACGCGATCGCTATTGGCAAATGTTTCCCCCCAAAGGACTTACAAAGTTGCTGCCAAAAGGGATGCGAACCCCACCACGGCCGATAGATGATATTGTTGCCATTCTGCTCATCGAAAGATACTTGAATCGGCTCACGGAATCAGCACTACACGAGTGACTAGGGGCTAGGGGCGCTTGGGCTAGGGGCTAGAGACTAGGGACTAGGGGCATTGGACTGAAGTGCATTGGGAATGGAGAAAAATCTAATGACAAATGACAAATGACAAATGACAAATGACAAATGACAAATGACAAATG
>JBHYDF010000291.1:0-8247 GCA_051861145.1 Nostocaceae cyanobacterium | reverse complement strand
TGACAAATGACAACCAACTAATGACAAATGACAACCAACTAATGACAAATGACAACCAACTAATGACAAATGACAAATGACAAATGACAAATGACAAATGACAAATGACAAATGACTAAGAAGCTAAAGCTACTTCCACCATTTGTTGCAATTCGCCTTTTTGGTACAGTTCAATCAGGATATCTGAACCGCCAACGAATTGACCATTGACATATACCTGTGGAATAGTCGGCCAGTTGGAATATTCTTTAATTCCCTGGCGGAGTTCGTAATCGTCCAAAATATTCACAGTCTCGAAAGGAACTCCCAAAGTATTGAGAATCTGGACTACATTGTTGGAAAAGCCACACATGGGCATTAATTTGGTTCCCTTCATGAAAACCAAAATCTTGTTTTCATTTACTAATTTATCAATTCTCTCTTTGAGTTCTGGTGTCATGGTCTTTCTAATTCCTATTCTCTATTAATCATTGGTCATTAGTCATTAGTTATTGGTCATTGGTCATTGGTCATTGGTAAAGAAATTAAACAAAGGACAAATGACAAATGACAAATGACTATTGACTATTGACTCCCTGAAAAGCTTCGGGTGTATAGGTTTTGAGTGCCAAGGCATGGATCGCTTCAGTAGACATGGCTTGACGCAACGCACCATAAACAAGCTGGTGTTGTTGCACCAGTCCCTTGCCTGCGAACTGCGATGAGACTATTGTTACTTGATAGTGGTCGCCGCCACCTGTCAAGTCCTGCACCTGGATTTGGGCATCTGGCATTTCTGCTTTGATCATTTCCTCAATCTGTTGCGGACTAATCATCGCAATTCCTAAAAAACTTCTTTCCTATTATTATCAATTCTGACTTACTAGATTTGCCAAGCAAGCAGGATAACCCGACCCTACCATCATAAACGCAAAAGCCCGCCTACCTACTGGTGGCGGTCTATTAGAGAAATTGATGGCAAGTATTATTGTTCTGATTACTTTTTCTGGGGTTGGGGTGAGGAAGAGGTTGTACCGCCTCCTCGCTGAGGGGTATCTACAAAACCTAACTCCAACAATTGCTGGTAAGCTTTTTTGCCTAATTCCCTTGTTGGGTTTTGACTCTTGACAATTTGAACTAGCAAGGGTACTGCTAATTCTGGCTTATTTTGTGCCCTATGTACCAATGCAAGCTGAAAGGTAGCTTCATCTCGCATTTGGGCAGTTTCTAGTGCCTTTTTGCGCTGAGAATCAGCCACTCTATTGTCAATTCCAGAAAAGCTAGAGTTAAGTTCATTGTAGAAATTAGAGAGTTGATTAAAAACAACTCTTGCATCTTGAAGTTTCTTCACAGCTAACTCGTAGTTTTGGGAAGAAACCGCGCTACCAGCTTCTGCCATTAAACGCTTACCCCCGTCAATACTCAACAAGGTGTTATTCTGTCCTGTTGGCTGGAGATTATTAGGATTATTGGGATCAATTGGTTGTGCTTGGTTAGGACTGTTTGTTAACTGTGCTTGAGCATGAACTGATGGTAGCAGACTAAGGGCTGCGATCGCTGATAAGAAACTGAAGCGAATCAAGGGAACCTTGGCAAACTTCATCTAAAAATCTCCGGGAGTTTGGAAACCGTGTGTATGCGCGACCACGGGGGAACACGACGACGCGGCGAATGGCGTCGCCTTAAACATTCACCATTACACGTGAGTTACTCAGTCCGGTGTTCCTTTGTAATGAACTTTCAACGGGACAATTACCGTTTCAAACCTTTCACTCTGTACGCATAACGGTTTGCTCCGAAGAGCCTTCCCTCGCGGGAGTAAAGTTAGCCTTGTCAATGTTAAAGGGCGGTAACTATCCAAAAGACACTGGCTTAACCCTATAAGCCTGTTTAATCCCTTGGTTCTAGAGCTACAGACTGGCTTCGCATCCGTAGGTAGGAACTTTAACACTTCCCAGTAACGTAGTACGCTGCGGTACTTAGACGGGTCAGCTATCCCTAAAGTGAGGCCGAAGCCCCTAGTACTTCACCACGCAAACATTGACGGGTGTTGATCGGGCAAAGGGAAAAGGTTAAAGGGTAAGGGATAATAACCTTTCCCCTTTCCCCTTTACCCTTTACCCATCCGCCAAAGTTTCTTTGGCGGAGTACTAGCCTTTAGGCAGGGGTGCTGACGGGATAAATTTGTGCAACTACTAAATAAAACAGGATAGAAACTTCGGGTATCTTAACTCTGTTTTGGTCTTTGACAAAGCAAAGCCACATACTAAGTTTCTGTGATTTAGACTGAGAATCGATAAAATCATGTTCCCATGCCCTTTACAGTTATTTAAATTGCCGCTATGAACGATCGCCTAAATTCTTCTGATTTTTCTTCTACAGGTTTGCCAACAAGTAGTCTGGGGTTGATTTTACAGCGAGGTGGTGAAGAATTGATATTAGAAAAAATGAGCGATCGCTTCACGATCCGTCCCACCAATAACTTTTCACCCAAACAATTAACCCAAGCAAATTGGGGCAATTTACATCGCAGCATTCCCAAAGCCCAATTAGCTTTATTCACTGTTGCACCCACCCAGCTAGATCAAGCAATGGCTACGGCGCGCGCTTCCCAAAATGTGGCGTTTGCTAGTCATGTTTATCAAATCAAAGATAATCCCGCTACGAGAGTTTATCTTACCGACCAAATCACAATTCAATTTGCCTCTTGGGTAGACGCCGCCACCATTAATGCGATCGCCACAAAATTTGGTTTACTCCAAAATAAATCAGTTCCCGGTCTTGCCAATACTTTTGTCTTTCTCGTCAGCGAACAAGCTACACAAAACCCCATCAAAATCACCAACCAATTAATTTATTCCTCAAAAGTTTTAGTTGCTGAACCAAATATCATTGTGCATCAGCAACCTCATTACCTACCACGCGATCCCCTTTATCCCCAACAATGGTATCTTAACCACAACGGCGGTAATCAATTGGCTAATGGTTCCCATATTGCGATCGAAAAAGCTTGGGATATTACTCGCGGTGTGCGATCAATTGTCATAGCGGTGGTGGATGATTCTTTTGATTTAAAGCACCCAGATTTTCAAGGTAACGGCAAAATTGTTGCCCCTAGAGATTTAAAAGAAAATGACTTTTTACCTTTACCGGGAGAAAAAGAAACTAGCCACGGTACAGCTTGCGCGGGGATAGCGCTAGCAGAAGAAAATGGTACGGGAATTGCTGGAGTTGCCCCCGGTTGTGCTTTAATGCCTATCCGTACCACTGGCTTTTTAGATGATGAATCAGTAGAAGATATTTTTAATTGGGCAGTGGAAAAAGGAGCAAGTATAATTTCTTGCAGTTGGGGAGCTTCATCTATTTACTTCCCTCTTTCCTTACGTCAACGCGCCGCTATCACCCGCGCTGCGACTAAAGGTCGCAATGGCAAGGGTTGCGTAATTTTGTTTGCTGCGGGCAACGCCAATCGTCCTGTTAACGGCAGTGTTAACGAGCAAGGATGGCAAAAAAATATTGTTAAAGGTAATACTAAATGGCTAAGTGGTTTCGCGGCACATCCAGATGTGATTGGGATTGCAGCTTCCACTAGTTTGAATAAAAAAGCTGCTTATAGCAATTGGGGAGTTAATATTTCCGTGTGTGCGCCTAGTAACAACGCCCAACCGGGGATGTGGTTTCCAGAGACGGGTTATGTGTTTACGCAACCAAATATAGCCACAGCACTATCTGGGAGAGGTATGTTTACCACCGACCAAGTAGGAGTAGCTGGCTACGATCCGGGTGACTTTACTAGCAACTTTGGTGGGACTTCCAGCGCTACTCCTGTAGTTGCAGGTGTAGCAGCCTTGGTGTTGTCAGTGAATCCTGACTTAACAGCGCCACAAGTCAAGCGTATTTTAGAAGAAACCGCAGATAAAATTATAGACCTTGACTCTGACCCCCAATTAGGTTTTCGTTATGGGACTTACGATGATAACGGTCATTCTCAATGGTTTGGTTACGGGAAGGTGAATGCTTTAAAGGCTGTGCAAGCAGCGCAAAGGTTACGTACAGCTACGGCGACTGCTAGCAAACAAATAGGAGGAGTGAATAACAGCAAGGTAGCGATTCCAGATAATAACACACAAGGGGTAAAAAGCGCGATCGCGATTTCTGATTCTAGCCAAGTCAAAGATATTCAAGTTATGGTCAACATTACCCACGAATTTTTAGGTGATTTAGAAATTTACTTGATCAGTCCTAACAATCACCTAGTTTTGTTACAGAGTCGGACTTTAGGTCGTCGCAGCGAATTACAAGCAACTTACACAGTGCGATCGCATCCAGTCCTACAGCAGCTACTATCGCTTCCAGCTAAAGGACGTTGGCAATTGTGGGTAATTGACTATGTATTACAAGATATAGGGAAACTAAATAGCTGGGAATTAACTTTAGGTATTTAGTCATTAGTCATTAGTCATTAGTCATTAGTCATTGGTCATTGGTCATTAGTCATTGGTCATTGGTCATTGGTCATTAGTCATTGGTTATAGATTTATTACAAATGACAAAGGACAAAGGACAAAGGACAAAGGACAAATTAAGAATTTGGCATTTCTACGAAAGTGCGAGTGGTAATTGTTAATTCGTGAGGATTTAACTGTTTCAGTGTCTTTGCTAAATCAGTTGTCAAACGTTTGGCATCTTGTTTTATGCTGTCATGCATGTAATCTGCTACCTGGATGGGCGAACCGATGTGAATAGTAACATCAGTACCCCATTGCGGATTAGATTCGCTGTAGTTAATGCCGATGGGTAAAACTTTCACTCCCAGTCCTTTTTGGCTAGATTCAGCAGTCAAAGCTAAACGAGCAATTCCCGGTTTTAATGGGTGTACTTTGCTACCTTTACATATACCACCTTCAGGAAAAATCACTAACATTTCTCCATGTTGAAGTAATTCAACAGCATGACGAAGAGTGGTAATAGATGGACGCTTAGGATCTACTGCAAACCCTCCCAAGCGCCGGATAAACCAGCCTTGTAATCCTAGGCATTCAGTTATAAGTACCATGTATCGCAAATCTCGACCTGTGACACAGCGACCTGCTGCATAGGGTACAAGCAATGCATCCCAGCGCGATCGATGGGTAGGCGCAAGAATAACAGGGCCTGTTTTCGGAATATTTTCTTGTCCTGTGATTTGAATTCGCCCAAAGAATAAAGGTAGGAAATGATGACCCAAGAAATAAACTAAAGGATTTAACCATGGGGAGATACGGGAGGTAAAAGGAGCCACCTGAGTATTTGCTGTATTTTGAACTGATGTTTGGTGGCTAATATTATTAGAGGAAGAGTGAAATGGCATAGAAAACGGTGGCTGCTGACTGCTGGATAATGTGTAAATAAATCTTTGACTAGATACACCGTAAATTTTCTTCCCTTAGTTGTGTCGCACCAAATGGACAGTTTAACCTCTGTCCGTTAATCTGTGCTTTGTCGTCGATTAGCAAACCAGGTTTGCAACTGCTGACGACAAGCAGATTCTAAAATGCCGCCAATTACACGCAGGCGGTGATTAGAAGCTGCACTATCGGGAATATTGGCTACTGTGCGAATTGCCCCAGTTTTTGGATCATCCACTCCATAGACTAGAAGTCCAATACGGGCTTGAACGATAGCACCCGCGCACATCGGGCAAGGTTCGAGGGTAACGTAGAGAGTACATTGGTTCAAGCGCCAAGATTTTAACTTGCTCGCGGCTGCTCTGAGAGCGAGAATTTCCGCATGTGCCGTTGGATCTTGGTCGCGTTCTTTACGATTTTCACCTTCTGCAATTAAATTTCCAGATGAATCAATTATCACAGCGCCCACGGGGACGTCACCCGCATTTCCCGCTATATATGCCAATTCTAAAGCACGTTCCATCCATTGTCTATGTATAATATATTCTGAGTAATCAATCAGCATATTGTGATTTGTTAAAGTATAAATTATGATAAATAGCCCTCAGACTGGAAGTCTGAGGCTATACAAACAAAGCCCGCCTGCGCGGGCTGATACTATAGCGGTTCCCAATTGAGTTGTAGAGAACATTGCCTCTCCCTACCGGAGTACATACTCATTAGACGTCTTGCATAAGTTGATGTTTTTTTTAGATGGAACCACAGATGGACACAGATGAACACAGATAATTTATCTGTGTTCACCCCCCTCATTCCCACGCCACTTGCTACAACGCGGGAAACCCGCAAGGGCGCAGTGGCTCCCCTTACAAGGGGGGAAGACAGAGGAAAAACTTTTATTTATTGTTTATCTGTGGTTAATTATACTCAATCATTAATACGTACAAGAGCTTTATTACAACGAAAACCGCTATATTTTTATACTGCGGTTTGCATTAAAAGGGGATCGAGTTGACCTTGTGAGTCTAAATTGTATAAATCATCACAACCACCGATGTGTTGATTATTGATAAATATCTGCGGTACTGTACGGCGTCCGTTCGCACGTTCTGCCATTTTCGCTCTGGCTGTTTCGTTACCGTCGATTTTATATTCGGTAAATTTGACGCCTTTCCACCACAGCAGCATTTTGGCACGGATGCAGTACGGGCAAGTTTGCCAAGTGTAAATTTCCACGTTGGCTTTAATGCGCTCTGGATGGCGGTTTAAAAGAGGATTGAGAAAGTCCAGCATATTTCTTGAAGCAATATATTAACCACAATGACTACAGTCATAGCGATCGCCGGTTTTGGTTATACTCCCATCATAAAACTAAAATGGATACTGCCAATCACCTGCAACTAATACCAATACCAACAGCTAAAATAGTTAGACCGCTTTCCTGACTGGCAGTAAAGTACAATTTTGGTATCCTGTTCACAAGGAATTTGATTTGGATGGAAGTTAGAAAGGGGAACAATTTTAGCTCCAGGAATATGTTCTCCTGCATATTCTGAATTTTCTCGTACGTCTATTAACTGTACTTTTTGTTGTTCTAGCCACTATTTCAGTGTGAAAGCATCTATTTCTTGTACTTGATTTTTGTTGGATGAGTTCATCTTTTTTCTTCTTCCTTCTGACTTCTAATAAGCTGGATTACCGCATTGTTCATTTGCTGGAACTGCTTCCATCATTTTTTGCGGATTTGGTAAGTTTAAATTCTTCATGAATTCAATAAAATTAGCGCGATCGCGTCCTTTAAATCGCGAGTTCCATTGCTTTTCTTCTCTAATAGTTGATACTGTTTGTCCCCGGTAATCATGTCCCGGATAAACTAAGGTGTCATCAGGTAGTGTAAAAAGTCGCTGTGTAACTGAGTCAAACAAAACTCCCGCATTACCGCTTTGAAAATCAGTTCTTCCACAACCTCGAATAAATAAGGCATCTCCTGTCAAAATTCGTTCGTTATTCACCAGATAAGCCATGTGACTGTCTGTATGTCCTGGTGTGGCGATCGCTTTAATCTCCACTGAGTCTAATTCCAAAATTTCCCCATCTTTAATACCACGATCTGCACAGCTAGCGTGAGCTTTTTCTGGTACAATCCCCAAGCATCCTGTTATTTCGCGTAATTTGCCTGTACCTGTAATGTGATCAGCGTGAATATGGGTTTCTAAGCAGTAGCGCAGTGTTAACCCCAATTCTTCCAACAGCTTTACATCGCGTTCAACCTGTTCTAATACTGGATCGACAAGAACAGCTGCTTTTGTTGTCTCGTCGGCAATTAAATAAGTATATGTACTTGATTCTTTATCAAAAAGTTGACGAAATAACATGTCCTTTTTTCCTCTACTCAGCTACGGTTATACTTAAAATAGTAAAATTTATAGGTCATATTATTATATTACCATTTAGTAATACTATAGTTAGGAAACTACATAACATTTTTGCCATGTTAGAGATATCCCCAACAGCTTTAAGTCAAGTCGCTGAGTATTTTAAAGTGCTTTCAGAAGTTAGTCGGCTACAAGTTTTATGTTGTTTGAAAACAGGAGCAAAAAACGTTACAGAAATTATTACTGCAACAGGATTAGGACAGGCGAATGTGTCAAAGCATCTGAAAGTCCTGACACAAGCGGGTATTGTCAAAAGAACTCCGCAAGGAATCACGGTGGTTTATGAAATTGCCGATCCGATTTGTTTTCAGTTGTGTGAATTAGTGTGCGATCGCCTGGCTATAAGGCTGCAAGAACAAACCCAACAGTTAGAAGAACTCAAACCGCTGTCGGTTAATGGTTAATGGTTAATGGTTAATGGTTAATGGTTAATGGTTAATAGTTAA
>JBHYDF010000290.1:0-8336 GCA_051861145.1 Nostocaceae cyanobacterium | reverse complement strand
GTTAATGGTTAATGGTTAATGGTTAATGGTTAATGGTTAATGGTTAATGGTTCATAGCTATTAACTATTAACTATTAACTATTAACCACTAACTACTTACTTTTTTGATACAAACTGACGCAAACTCAATAAATTCAAACTTTGCCCCAAAGCCAGTGGCAATATTGATACTCCTTCTAAGCGTGTCTGCACCCAACCTTCTCCCCAGTACCATTCGTGAAAGCCGTCAATTCCTTGACTGAGTATCAAGCGTAGACTGTTGGAAGTTGCTACATCTACTTGATGATGAATTGCCACTGGCCCAAGTCGGCTAGTGAATTGGTATCCTTTATACAACTGTTCTGGCATTCCAGAGGGAAAACGACCCGAAAGAAGCCATTTTTCTAGTTCCACGGGACGCAGCAGGCTATCGTGAATTGCATTTGCAGACGCTTCAAGTTCTATTCGCAGTTGACTTTTTTGAAATGTACCCAGCATTTTTAAACTGTAGGGAGTTTTTCTTTTAGTATGACAACTAAAGCACTATAATTCCCGCACAATACACTAAACGACGTAGCAAAATATTGTCAGAAAATTCTTCTTCACCACTCCCTACTCCTTACTCCCCACTCCCTACATTACTTTTCGCGTCAGTTCAAGACCATTCCCAATCGGGATTTCCATTGACTCTAAGTCTTTTTTGGCACAAACATGCTCTTGGTAAACCTTCATGACTGGGCGAAAATCAGGGGGATTGTTAATGTTGTCTGCAATGACAATTGCCCCAGGAGCAAGCTTTTCATAGAAACGGTCAAAACACGGTACGTAAAGCTCTTTCCATAAATCAAGTAGTATAAAATCCCACGACCCTGTTAAAGTCTCAATTAATGTTACGGCATCGCCCAGTTGGAAGTCCACAAAATCTTCTAGACCAACTTTACGAATATTTTCCACTGCTTGCGTTTGCTTGGAAGCCACACATTCGAGGGTTGTGACACAACCACCGTTTACCCGCGCTGCTTCTGCTAACCAAATTGTCGAGTAGCCAACGCTAGTACCAATTTCAAGAATGCGTTTGCCACTTTGCGTTTTGAGTAGCATATTCAAAAACTTACCAGTTTCCCATCCAACTGCCAGCATCAAATTATTCATGTAGCTGCTTAACTCTTCGGGACTGAGAGATTGGAGTTTGTTTTGTTCTAAGCTTTGCCTTATAAATTCTTCCTCTTGCTGCGATCGCGCTTCTAATTCTGTCAGCACATTCACTATCTTATCGTCCATTTTCAAGAAAATCCTTTAAGTCACTTGCTGGTGACAAAGCTATCATATTCACCAAGTGGTGACAAGTGTTAGTCACCATCAAGTGACAAAACTCAACAATGGTTCGTAACAAAGAAGAAACAAAGGCTCGGATTTTAGCCGCAGTTGGTAAATTGCTAGCAGAATCAGGGTTTCAAAAAATAGGAGTCAACGCCATAGCCAGGGAGGCTGGGGTTGATAAGGTTTTAATTTATCGGTATTTTAAAGATTTGCCTTCTCTACTGCGGGTTTATGCTGAAGAAGGAGACTTTTGGCCGGCGCTGGATGAGATTGCGAATAATCAGATGCTGGCTGACGAACAGCGATCGCTTGACTATTGGATCGTCAAAATCTTAATCGAATTCCTGCACGGATTACAGCAGCGCCCATTAACTCAGGAGATTATACTTTGGGAGTTGCTTGAGCGCAACGAACTTACCGATCAACTAAACTTGGCTCGTAAGAAAGTAAGTTCAGCCGTGATAGAAGCGATTGAGAAAAAAGGTGGTTTACCACCAGATACTGACATAGCTGCAATTAGTGCGATTGTGGCGGCGGGAATCGCCTATTTAGTTTTGCGTTCCAGAAATATTGATGAATTTGTGGGAATAGACTTAAATTCCTCCGAGGGATGGGAACGAATTGAAAATGCGATCGCACTTATCATTCACAAGACATTAACTTGACAAAAATCAGTAAATATACAATAGACTTATTGCAAAAATTAAGTACTAAGTTATTGAACCACAGATGGACAACAAATAAAATTATTTCCTTATCTTCCCCCCTCAAGAGGGGAGCCAGTGCGTTGCGGGGGTTCCCCCCGTTGTAGCAACTGGCGTGGGAGTGAGGGGGGTGGACACAGATAAATCAGTGTTCATCTGTGTCCACCCCCCTCATTCCCCCCTTTTAAGGGGGGAAGACAGAGGAAAAACTTTTATTTACTGTCCATCTGTGGTTGAATTATCTTAAAATAGGCTTTTGCAAGAGGTTAAATTTGGAAAAAACTTTGCAAAAAAGGATTCTGAAAAAAGGACAATTAGCCAGCTTTCTACAATCCAAAATCCAAAATCCTATTGAATAGGTGGGAAATACCCACCTACCATAACTAAGCTTTTACAGCTTCAGTAAAGCGGATTTTCAAATAATCTTCTTCCATCTTTGCTCCGGCTGGTTGTAGTGCTGCTAAAGCTTGTGGTAACACTAAATTGCGGCGATGATTGCCAATAGTAATGTTTAATTCATCTCCACTTTTACTTAGTTGAATCTGATTTTTGGGAACACCAGGTAAGTAAAGTTCCAAACTATATTGGTTATTTTCTTGGACAACTTTAATAGTAGTCTCTTTGTAATAAACCTGAGTTGGATCTTCATCTTTATAGAGAGTTTCTTTCAGACGTTCTAATGCCTGTAAGCCACACATTTCCTCTGAAAAAAGAGGTACTTCCTTCACAGGTAAAGGATGAAAATTTTCATGAATTTCCTGCCGGTATTGCTGTTGATTCTCCTTCCAACGCTGGAAAAATGGGTCTTGCACTTCGTTAGGAATAATGCGATTTGCTACTACTAAATCCGTAGCCACATTATATAAACTTAGATAAGCATGAGCGCGGAGAGATTCTTTAATAACCATCTTTTCTGGGTTTGTTACCAGACGCACCGAGGTTTGAGTATTATCAGTTAAAACTTTTTCCAGCGCTTCAATTTGTTGATAAAATTCGTAAGGTGCATCCATCACCTCTTTATCCGGTAAAGAAAAACCAGCGATCGGTTTAAATAAAGGTTCAACCAAAGGTCTGAGTGCAACCGAAATATTTTGAAACGGCTTATAAAAACGGCGCATATACCAGCCGCTAACTTCTGGTAAACTTAACAGTCGTAATGCTGTACCAGTAGGAGCGGAGTCAATAATTAAAACATCAAACTCGCCTTCATCGTAGTGGCGTTTCATTCTGACCAAGCCAAAAATCTCATCCATGCCTGGTAAAATTGCTAATTCTTCCGCCTGCACCCCATCTAAACCCCGTGCTTGTAAAACTTGGGTGATATAGCGCTTCACTGAACCCCAATTCGCCTCTAGTTCTAGCAGCGCATCGAGTTCCGCACCCCACAAATTTGGGCGAATTTGTCGCGGTGCATGTCCCATTTCTAAATCAAAACTGTCTGCCAGAGAGTGAGCCGGGTCTGTACTCAAAACTAGTGTACGATAGCCAAGTTCTGCGCAACGTAGTCCGGTGGCGGCTGCTACAGAAGTTTTGCCTACACCGCCTTTTCCTGTCATTAAAATTACTCGCATCGATTATTCTGTCTTGCCTGAGAAGCATTTACATTTATTTACATTATGGGCTGTTTTTGGGAAATAAATGTTGTTTCAAAACGTCTAAGCGAGAACAATCCCAGTAATCTATATGAGAGACAATCAAATTATCAGAGTTCAGGCGTAATTCACTCCAGCCAGGGATAGAAATGCGTGGTTTCCAGGGTAGGGGGGTATTCCAGCTAAGTGTCCACTTGGTTTTAATCACGTCTCCCTCTGTTTGAATGTCGTGCAAGTCCATCTTGGGGTCTAAAAACCAAGTTTCGATGAATTTAATCATCTGCTTGTAGCGCTCAACACCACGGAATTTATTCAACGGGTCTTGAAAATATACATCTTCAGCGTAGATGCTGTAAGTTTGATTCACCGGAAATCTTTGGTAGTCCTGTTTCAGAATTTGAATGATATCCATAGATTTGGAATATGAATTAATTTTTGAACCTCACGCAAAGGCAAGCCAGCGCGTGAGTTTTTCATACTGTAAATCAGCAACGCCTGTTATTTAACATCTTAAGATTGAAGTAAATCAAAAAAAACACATATCTAGAGACTCTATACAAATACTTATTTTTACCTATGACTATTGAACGAATTCCCCCAAAACAATATCCTAAAGTTGAATTTGTGCGACGAAGTATGGCATTTGGGATTGATTTCCTGATTGTCTGGCTAGTTAGCTCTTTATTGGGAAGCAATGCCCTTGGTATCCAATTTCTCCAAATACTAATTTTTGTTATCGGTTGGCTAGTGTTGCGAGTACTGGTAGTGTATAACAATCAGGGACAAAGTTTAGGGCGTTATGCTCTAGATATGAGGGTATTAGATGTCGAACAAAGGAAAATTCCGGATTTACAAACTCTCTTAAAACGAGAGTCGATAGTAGGTTTGGGTGCGCTTTTGCTTTCAATTGCCCTGAGCAATATTATCCGCAATCCCACTGCTATACTTCTAGTACTTCCCCTAGCGATTGACTGCGGTGCTGCTGTATCTGATACCCAATTACGGCAAGCTTGGCATGACCGCTATGTAAGGACTATCATAGTTTCGTCGCGTCGCGGCTACTCGCTGGATCTCAAAGTCAAGCGATTAGTTGAAAATGTGCGGCGTAATGTGAGATAATAGAAATTTGTGTTAATTGTTTTTCCCGCTTAACTTTTTGTAAGATTATGGCTAAGGCTAAAGGTGTCCGCATCATAGTGACACTGGAATGTACAGAATGTCGTACTAATCCAGATAAGCGTTCTCCAGGTGTTTCACGTTATACAAGTACTAAAAATCGTCGTAACACCACCAACCGTCTAGAACTGAAGAAGTTCTGTACCCACTGCAATAAACATACTGTTCACAAGGAAATTAAATAGACAACCATGAGCTATTACCGTCGTCGTTTGTCTCCGATTAAACCAGGAGAACCAATAGATTATAAGGATGTAGACTTATTGCGTAAGTTTGTCACCGAGCGCGGAAAAATATTACCACGTCGGATTACTGGACTTACAGCACAGCAACAGCGATCGCTTACATTAGCGATTAAGCGTGCTAGAATTCTAGCTTTGTTGCCGTTTATCAACGCGGAAGGCTAATAATAGTTAAGAGTGATGAGTTAAGAGTGATGAGTTATTAATTCCTAACTCCTAACTCCTAACTCCTAACTTGAGAAATTCAAAACTTTATCAATTTTAAGATGCGAGGCTTGTGGAGAAGGGGACGCTAGTAGAATTTAGAGTTGGTAGCGATCGCCGTCTGGGTGTAGTGGATCGTCCGGACGGAAAAACCCGTTGGTTTGTCATCGATGAACGAGGACAGTCTCACAGTCTCGCGCCTCGGCAGATTACCTACACAGTTACCGGACAAACCTACAAGCCTGCGCAGATTCCCAGCTTTCTAGAAGAGGTAAAACCCTACTTAGATCCATCGAGTTTAGAGATAGCTTGGGAATTACTGGTGGAAGGTGGGGAAACAGTCACGCCACAGGAAATGGCTAATTTGCTGTTTTCAGCAACAGAACCACCTCAGTGTTATGCTGCCCATTGCTTGTTATCAGATGACAAAATCTATTTCAAGCAAAAAGGAGATTCTTACGAAGCCCGAACGGCTAGTCAAGTAGCAGAACGTAAACACCAAATAGAAGTAGAAGCACTCAAAGCGAAAGGACAACAAGAATTTTTAGCTCGTGTAGAGCAGGCGCTCAAGGGTGAAGCAGTGGAGTGGCAAAGACATGATCGCCACCGTTTGGAAGCCCTGGAAAAATATGCAGCGCTACTGGCTGACATTGTGCGGGTGGGATTAAATTATGAATCTCTGGCTCGCGCCTATCCCCCACCAGCACCAGTCCTGGAAACGATGAACATGCTAGGACGCCCCGCCACTCCTCAAGGAGCCTTTCAGTTATTGGTGGACTTGGGTTGGTGGAGTCCCAATGAGAACTTATTTTTGCGTCGTTCGTCAATTCCAGTTCAATTCCCTAGCAAGGTACTAGAAGTGGCGCAACAGCGATTGGCATCACCCTCGTCTGATCCAGATACAAAACGTCTGGATCTTAATTACTTGAAAGTCTACACGATTGATGACGAAAGTACAACCGAAATCGATGATGGTCTGAGTTGGGAATTACTCCCAGATGGACGGGAAAGGTTGTGGGTACATATCGCCGATCCGACGCGCTTTGTTTTGCCTGAAGATGAATTAGATTTAGAGGCAAGAAAACGAGGTAGTACAGTTTATTTACCGACGGGAATGGTTCCCATGTTCCCGGAGATACTGGCAACTGGGCCGATGAGTTTGGTACAGGGGCAGGTTTGTTTTGCCCTGAGTTTTGGGATAATTTTAGATGCAGCTGGAGCAGTCGAAGATTACAGCATTCATGCTAGTTTAATCAAGCCTACTTATCGCCTCACCTACGAAGATGTAGATGAAATGCTAGATTTGGGTGTGCAGGCGGAACCAGAAATAGAAGCGATCGCCAGATGGGCAAACAAGCGCAAAACTTGGCGTTACAACCAAGGAGCCATCAGCATCAATATGCCGGAGGCGATGATTAAAGTTAAAAATGATGAAATCAGTATTGATGTTTTAGATGACTCCCTCTCACGGCAAGTGGTAGCTGAAATGATGATACTTGCTGGTGAAGTTGCTGCCCGTTATGGTCAAATTCATAACATTCCTCTGCCTTTTCGTGGTCAGCCGCAACCAGAATTACCCCCTGAAGAAGAGTTAATTCAACTACCAGCAGGCTTTGTACGAGCCTGTGCAATGCGCCGGTGTATGCCTAAGAGCGAAATGAGCATTACGCCGGTACGTCATGCAGGCTTGGGTTTGGATACTTATACTCAGGCGACTTCTCCTATCCGTCGCTACAGCGATTTACTTACCCACTTTCAACTGAAAGCACACCTGCGAGGGGATGTTTTACCGTTTTCAGCAGAAGAACTTAGAGAAGTGATGATGACTGTTAGCACCATCACCCAAGAAGTAACGATGGTGGAACGGCAAACTAACAGATATTGGTCATTAGAGTATCTGCGTCGTTTTTCAAATAAAATTTGGCACGCTACGGTGTTAATGTGGTTGAGAGAAGATAGTGGGTTAGCACTAATTTTGTTGGAAGATTTGGGCTTGCAGTTGCCTATGTCTTTCCGACGTTCTGTAAACTTGGGTGAACAGGTTTCAGTGAAAGTTGCTCATGCTGATCCGCAAAAGGATGTGATTCAGTTTCAGGAAGTAGTTTATCAAGAGGCTCAGGCGGCGGCGAATTAGTGCTTGTTTGAAACGCAGAGGAACGCGGAGGTAAGCGCACCAGGTAGCGGAGGGCGATCGCTTATAATTGCATTAAAAATGGCGATCGCTCTTTTTGGATATGCCGAAAATAAATAACAAAGTGGTAATTTTTGACACTACGATGCGCGATGGCGAATTGATGCCTGGTGTCAAAATGAATCTACAAGAGAAAATTAGCATTTCCCAATTGTTGGAAGACATGGGAGTAGATGTTATTGAAGTTGCTTATCCAGGGAATTCGCAAAAGGATTTTGATGAAGTTTTTCAGATTTCTCAATTAATTAAAAATTCTACTATTTGTGGGCTGGCGAGTGCAAATCCAGAGGAAATAATCAGCGTTGCAGAAGCAATTAAACCAGCTAAAAGAGGAAGAATTCACACTTATAATAATGTCAATTTTCAAAATAAATCTAAATTCAGCGAAGCGCAATTATTAACAAGCATCAAAGATAGTGTGGCTCTAGCGCGAAATTACTGTAATGATGTTGAATGGAGTGCTTTTGATGCTCCCAGAAGTGAACCAGATTTATTGTGTAAAGCTATAGAAATGGCAATAAATAGTGGTGCTACTACAATTAATATTCCTGATAGTTTGGGTTTGGCAAAGCCGGAAGAATTCTCACAACTTTTGGAATTAATTTTTAATCGCGTGCCAAATATTGATAAAGCTATAGTTTCAGTTCATTGTCATGATGATTTGGGCATGGCGGTAGAGAATTCGCTGATAGCTTTAAATTGTGGAGTCAGGCAAATTGAGTGTGCAATTAATGGTTTGGGTGCTAGGAAGGGAAATGCAAATTTAGAAGAAGTTGTGATGGGAATTTTAAAGCAGGGAGATTATCAAATTGAGATTGATACATCTTTAATGGGGAAAGCATCAGAGTTAGTTGGTGAAATTACAAGGGGTAGTGTTAATGGTTAATGGTTAATGGTTAATGGTTAATGGTTAATGGTTAATGGTTAA
>JBHYDF010000289.1:0-8390 GCA_051861145.1 Nostocaceae cyanobacterium | reverse complement strand
ATTAACCATTAACCATTAACCATTAACCATTAACCATTAACCATTAACCATTAAACTTTACAGATCCACAGGGTGTTGCCCATAGTAGGGTAAAGCTTCTGACCAATGGGGACGTTTATCGCGTTGCAAATCTAAATATGCCAATTGCAAAATGCTTGTCACCGTCGCAGCTAATCCAGTTTTTGCTTCAATTAGCAGATAAGTGTTATTCCAGGTAGCTAATTTTTCCTGCCATGCTTCTGGTGTCAATACAGTATCTGGTAATAAGACATTGAGTCCAGAAGCATCGAGTGCGGGTTGATAAATAGCGGCAAATATTTGACCTCGTTGGGCTGGCATTTGCACGGCTATGGAAGAAACCCCCTCCTCGTACCCCCCTCTATCCCCCCTTGCAAGGGGGGAAGATAAGGAAGAACATTTTTCATCGTACCCCCCTCTATCCTTCCTTGTAAGGGGGGAATAGAGGGGGCTGGGGGTGGAGTCAACAAAGTGTGACCATGCGATCGCAGCCAAAGTGGAAATAGCAAATACGGGAATATCTAACTGTTGTCCCAACGTTCTAGCAGTAACAACCCCAATGCGAGTACCAGTAAAACCACCTGGTCCCTTGGCTACAGCAATAAACGCCAAATCAGCCCAAGTTTGGGGTTTAATAAATTCCATTAGATATTGATGTACCTGGTTGGATAATTCACGCTCCAAATTCCATACACTAAAACGTGTGTCACCACCAAAGTTACTCATTGCCAAACCTAATTCAGGAGTGGTGGTATGCAGCGCCAAACCGTACTTTGTGGGGTCAAGTTTTTCTAGTTCAGTAGACAAAGCTAATAGTTTCCTTTTGCATAGTCAAACATAATCATAAACTCTTCCAAAGAGAGGATTTTTTGGTGGTGGAAGTATCTATACTATAAAACGGTTTTTTTGCATAGAGTTACTTAAACCATTATTACAAAGCATTCTTAACAGCTGTCGTACTATTACCCAACAGTTAGACTAGAACCACAGGTAACAATTGAGAGGAACTTATGGTGAGCGATCGCGACTACACCCTAATAATTGACAAAAGCGGAAGTATGTCTACTCCCGATCAAATGGGTGGTAGAAGTAGATGGGAAATAGCTCAAGAGTCTACTCTCGCTTTGGCAAGAAAATGTGAGCAGTTTGACCCTGATGGCATTACCGTTTACGTATTCTCTGGGAGATTTAAACGTTACGACGATGTTACCTCAGCCAAAGTAGCACAGGTATTTATGGAAAATGACCCTGCTGGTACGACAAATTTAGCAAGTGTACTTCAAGACGCGCTCAATAATTATTTTCAGCGCAAAGCATCCGGTCAAACCAAAGCAAATGGAGAAACAATTTTAGTTATCACCGATGGTGAACCAGATGATCGCAGAGCCGTATTTGAGGTCATAATTAAAGCAACTCATCAAATGGAACGCGATGAAGAATTGGGAATTTCTATCATTCAAGTAGGTTCAGATCCCCAAGCAACAAAATTTCTTAAAGCTTTAGATGACCAAATGCAAAGCGTCGGCGCTAAATTTGATATTTGCGACACCATCACCCTTGATGACATGGAAGATATGAGCCTTGCAGATGTTTTAATGAATGCGGTTACTGATTAATTAGTCATTAGTCATTAGTCATTAGTCATTTGTCCCCCTCCCCTTCCCCGTCTCCCCGTCTCCCCGTCTCCCCACTAACCACTAACCACTAACCACTAACCATTAACCATTAACCATTAACCATTAACCAAATAATAGGAGAACTTTAAAATGCTGGAAAATCGTGATTATACTTTAATTATTGACAAAAGCGGTAGCATGGCAACGCCAGATCAAAAAGGTGGCAGAAGCAGATGGTTAGCAGCACAAGAATCAACCTTCGCCCTGGCAAGTAAATGTGAACAATTTGACCCAGATGGAATTACAATTTATATATTTTCTGGTAGATTTAAGCGCTATGAAAATGTAACATCAAGCAAGGTAGCGCAAATTTTTCAAGAAAATGACCCAGCAGGCAGTACTGATTTAGCTGGAGTATTAAAGCACGCAACTGATAACTATTTTGAACGAAAAGCAGCCGGTCAAACTAAACCGAATGGTGAAACAATTTTAGTTGTTACCGATGGCGAACCAGATGACCGTAAAGCTGTCATGAAAGTCATTATTGAAGCTTCTCGCCGTATGGATCGCGATGAAGAACTAGCCATTTCTTTTATTCAAGTTGGCACAGACGCACACGCTACCCGCTTTTTAAAAGTATTGGATGACGAGTTGCAAAGTGCTGGTGCAAAATTTGATATTTGTGACACCATCACCATGGAAGACATGGAAGACATGAGTTTATCTGAAATACTACTCAATGCCATTAATGACTGAACAACCGCTCAACAATTCAAAATAGGAAATAGCAACTCCTAGTGTGGTCAAAATATTGACTACATTGAGTAGTAAATCTAAATTTGCTATCTTGTTTAAGGATAGAAGACCATGGATTCTCTTGATAAGCTGTTAGCTGAACTGAAAGCTGAATACAAAGAAGGAAAGAGCGAAACGCAGCAGCAAAAGCCACCCGCAACTACACCATCATATGTTCAACCGCCTCGCAAATCAGCATCTTTAATAGATAACCTTTTAGCAGAAGTAAAGGCTGATTTTGAGGAAAGGCAACAGGCGGAAAAGTTAAGACAACAACAAGAACTAGAAGAGGAACGTATTAGAAAAGAACAACTCAAAGCCAAAGAATTAGAAAAATTGCAAAAGCAAGCTAAAGACTGGTTAGCAAAATTAGATCCATTATCGCCGGAAGGACTCTGGTTTGAAAGATTTGCGGAAGGATACCCTTCAAAATTAGAAGCGGCAATAGAATATTTGAAAGTGTAGTGGTTAATGGTTCATGGTTAATAGTTAATGGTTCATGGTTCATGGTTGTTATTATGAACTATTAACTCATAACTCATAACTCCTAACTCCTAAAATGCTGAACAGCCCATTCGTGCATTGCATAAAGAATAGGTTTCAAACTTTCTCCCAAAGGCGTCAGTGAATATTCTACTTTTGGGGGAATTTCTGCGTATACCTGGCGATGAATAATACCATCTTCTTCCATTTCCCTAAGTTGCTGTGTCAGCATCTTTTGTGTAATTCCTGGTAAAGACCGCTGCAATTCGCCAAAACGTTTTACACCTTCCATTAATTCTCTTATAATTAGGACTTTCCAGCGTCCGCCTATCACTTTAAGTGTAGTTTCCACTTCACACGTTAGCCGGTTGTGATTTTCCGCTTCAGCTTTCATAGTTACTTTTTGGTAAGTAGCTTACTTTTTAGTGCCTACTTTTCATATTAACTATACATAGTTTAAAGTCATTACTGGCAACAAATTTAACTGAAAATCTGGGTATTTGTTGTTTGTTGGTGGTTGTTTGTTGGTGGTTGTTTGTTGGTGGTTGTTTGTTGGTGGGAATTGGGAATTGGGAATTGGGAATTGGGAATTGGGAATTGAAGTACTGATTTTTCCCTTGCCCAATACCCAATACCCAATGCCCAATGCCCAATGCCCGATGCCCGATACCCGATGCCCACCAACCACCAACCATCAACTATACCTCCTTACAGACATTTCCTTCATCCATGTAGAAAACCTTAGTGCGGGTGAAGATGCACGAGAGGAATCTTTTGCTAAAGCACATGAAGCGATCGCGCAAACTGTAGCTAGTTGGTAGTTAGTGGTTAGTAGTTGGTTGCTTACCACTAACCAATAACCTTTATCACCATCCACTATCCACTATCCACTAGCTTTTGGAATTTTTAATAAACATATATGTATTTGTACCATTAATGGTTTATATTTACCCCTTGGGTAGTGCGATCGCTATCTGAAGATAATATGGGAGATTGCTGCAACTGTCCCTGTCATACCATAACCAAAAAGTGTGACTCGACTGTTGTTCTTAAAATTCCAAAAATAATGCCTGTTTAACTGGTACAGGTAAGCATTAAACTTAGAATTCCAACTTCAGCGGTACCTCTATCTTATACATAAACCATCATGTCTAAGGTTCTCGTCTCCGATCCTATTGACCAGGCTGGGATTGACATTTTATCCCAAGTTGCCACTGTTGATATCAGAACTAATCTTAAACCAGAGGAAATCATAGAAATCATTGGTGAGTACGATGCACTGATGATTCGTTCTGGAACCCGTGTTACCAAAGAAATTATTGAAGCTGGTACGCAATTAAAAATTATCGGTCGCGCGGGTGTAGGTGTGGATAATGTGGATGTTCCCGCAGCTACCCGTAAAGGAATTGTAGTTGTCAACTCCCCAGAAGGCAACACTATCGCCGCTGCTGAACACGCACTGGCCATGATGTTGTCTTTGTCTCGCTATATCCCCGATGCTAACGCTTCTGTCAAAAGTGGCGTGTGGGATCGCAAAACTTTTGTAGGTGCAGAAGTATACAAAAAAACTCTGGGTATTGTTGGTTTGGGTAAAATTGGCTCCCACGTAGCCGCTGTTGCTAAGGCAATGGGGATGAAACTACTTGCTTATGATCCCTTTATTTCCACTGAAAGAGCAGACCAAATTGGCTGTCAATTAGTGGATATGGATTTGTTAGCACAGCAAGCAGACTATATCACACTGCACATCCCTAAAACTCCAGAAACTACCCACTTAATTAACGCCGAGATGTTGGCAAAAATGAAGCCTAATGTCCGGATTGTAAACTGCGCTCGCGGTGGGATCATTGATGAAGAAGCTTTAGCAAAAGCTCTCAAAGAAGGTAAAATCGCTGGTGCTGCCCTAGATGTGTTCGAGTCCGAACCTCTGGGAGAATCTCCCTTAAAATCTTTGGGTAAAGAAATTGTCCTCTCCCCGCACTTGGGCGCTTCAACTACAGAAGCACAAGTGAACGTAGCAATTGACGTAGCCGAACAAATTCGGGATGTACTTTTAGGATTACCAGCGCGATCGGCTGTCAACATTCCTGGGTTGAGTCCCGATGTATTGGAAGAACTTAAACCCTACATGCAGTTGGCAGAAACCTTGGGTAAATTGGTCGGACAACTGGCGGGCGGTCGAGTAGAATTACTTAACGTCCGACTCCAAGGCGAACTAGCAACTAACAAAAGTCAGCCTTTGGTAGTAGCATCTCTAAAAGGACTACTTTACCAAGCCTTGCGGGAACGGGTAAATTATGTTAATGCCAGCCTCGAAGCAAAAGAAAGAGGAATTCGCGTTATTGAAACGCGCGATGCTGCAATTAAGGACTATGCAGGTTCTCTACATCTGGAAGCCACAGGTTCTTTGGGTACTCATTCTGTAACTGGTGCTTTGTTAGGCGATGGAGAAATTCGCTTGACTAATATTGATGATTTCCCCATCAACGTTCCCCCCAGTTCCCACATGCTGTTTACCCTCCACCGCGATATGCCGGGAATTATCGGTAAACTCGGTTCTTTGCTAGGCAGTTTTAATGTGAATATTGCCAGTATGCAGGTAGGTAGAAAAATCGTACGCGGTGATGCGGTGATGGTTCTCAGTCTTGATGATCCCTTACCCGATGGAATTTTGACTGAGATTACCAAAGTACCTGGAATTCGAGATGCTTATACGGTAACGTTGTAACGAGTTAGGAGTTAAGAGTGAGGAGTTAGGAATTAAGAGTGAGGAGTTAGGAGTTGAGAGTTAGGAGTTAAGAGTGAGGAGTTAAGAATTAAGTAATGAGAAAATTTTTATTTTTTAACTCCTAACTCCTGTAGGCCGTGTGCATTTGCGCAGAAAACTTATCAGTAAACTTCAGGTTTTTTAGCGCAAATGCTTCGCCCCTACCACTCCTAACTCCCAAATCCCAACTCCTAACTCCTAACTCTCAACTCCTAACTCCTAACTCCTAACTCCTAACTCCTAACTCCTAACTGTGGCTAATACTTGGTGGGAACTACAAATTCTTTGCGAACCAGACCTAGAAGATTCTATCTTTTGGCGGTTGGGTAATTTTGGCTGTCGTGGTACAGCTAGCGAAAATAAAGGAAATCGTAGCTTAGTTCGGGCTTACTTACCGAATTTTCAAGCGCAACTTTTAGATTTGGCTGCATTGTCTTTGTGGTTGCGTCAAGACGCCTTGTGTATCGGAGTTTCTGCGCCTGCGGTACATTGGCAGTTAATTGACGAACAAGATTGGGCCAGTAGCTGGAAACAATACTGGCAACCACAAGAAATAGGCGATCGCTTTTTAATTAATCCCGCATGGTATCCAGTCCCAGAAAATTGCGATCGCCTGATTATCCGCCTCGATCCCGGTATGGCTTTTGGTACAGGTACTCACGCTACAACTCAGTTATGTTTGGAATCCCTGGAAATGCGACTGAGTGAAGCACCGAAATCTTTTTTGTCTTCCCTGAATCAAGGAGAACAAAAAGAAGGTGTGGTAATTGCGGATATTGGCTGTGGTTCCGGTATCCTTTCTATCGGCGCACTACTACTGGGAGCAAAGAAAGTTTATGCCGTAGATACTGACCCCTTAGCGGTGAAATCAACTATAGAAAATGGCGAATTTAATGGTATTAATCCCGAAAACTTGGTAGTAGCACAAGGTAGTGTAGACGTTTTGGCAACACTAGCCGGACAACCAGTTGATGGTATAGTTTGCAATATACTGGCTCATGTAATCATTGATTTAGTTCCGCAGATGAGTGCGATCGCCAAACCCAGCACTTGGGGAATTTTCAGTGGTATTTTAGTTGAGCAATCTAAAGCCGTTGCTGATGTTTTAGAGAAACATGGTTGGGTAGTTGCTACCCTCTGGAGAAGAAAAGAATGGTGTTGCTTGAATGTGCGACGGTCTTAGGGAGTTAGGAGTTAGGAGTTAGGAGTGAGGAATTAAGATAGCGTAAGTTCTATAAGAGTTAAGAATGAAAAATTTTTTATTTTTAACTCCTAACTCCTAACTCCTAACTCCTAACTCCTAGCTCCTAACTCCTAACTCCTAACCATTAACTGTTAAACTTACTACATCAAGCTTTGTAAACGTTGTACCAATTCGTTTGCTCTCATAGCGCCTTCGATTCGATCCACCGGTTGACCCTGCTTAAACACTACCATCGTTGGTAGAGCCTCAATCCGATACTGATTTGCCAACTCGGTATATTTTTCTGTGTCTATTTTAACAATTCGTATCTGACCTTGGAGTTGAGCGTTTACCATCTCGAGTTCGCGCGCCATCATCTGACACGGGCCGCACCAGTCAGCGTAAAAATCTACCAATACGGGTACATCAGAACCAGACAGCATTTCTTCAAAGCTATTGAACTGTTTTTTAGTAGCCATGTGATACGCACCAGTTTTTATTGTTTGATATCAATAGTAATTCTTGCCGAAGGATATGGGTAGAATGAGCAGATGGGTGCAAATAAACGTAACTTGTAGCTGTAGAGAGAAAATTCCGCTGCAACCATAATAACATCAGCATTAGCTATGAGTAGCTCCGTTTAGTTGCTGCTCGTCAATTTCCTCTTCATATAGAAGTCTCATGACTTCATCTTTGTAATTTTGAAATATGGGATGGCGCTTAATTTGATTATTGGATGTGCTAGCTAGTTGAATTTGCAATTCTTGTTTAATCGTTCCTGGTCGCGAAGTTAATACGTATATACGTTGAGATAGAAAAATTGCTTCTTCAACATCATGAGTAATCATAAAAATCGTGGTACTAGTGCTACGCCAAATTTCCAGCAGAAATTGTTGCATTGCTTCTTTTGTTTGCACATCCAATGCACCAAACGGTTCATCCATGAGTAGAATTTTTGGTTGTGATGCTAAAGCACGAGCGATCGCTACCCTTTGTTTCATTCCACCAGAAAGTTCTTTTGGTAACGCCTTAGCAAATCCAGACAAACCTACCACCTCTAAATAATAAGCCGCCTGTTGCCGTCGGTGGACTTTTGGTACACCTTGCAGTTTTAAACCAAATTCCACATTTTCAGCAACACTCATCCACGGATAAAGAGTGTAGCTTTGGAAAACCATACCGCGATCGCACCCTGGTCCTGTTACTCGCACTCCATCAACTAGGATCTCTCCTGTTGTGGGAGTATCCAAACCTGCAATCAGTCGTAGCAGAGTTGACTTACCAGAACCACTTGCACCTACTGCACAGACAAATTCTCCTTCTTCAATGTGCAAATTAATATTTTTGAGAGCAGTTAGGAAACCGCGTTTAGTTTTGAATTCTTTATGGAGTTGATTAACTTTTAAATGCATAATTAATTATTTGTCATTTGTCATTTGTCATTTGTCATTTGTCATTGGTAATAATTCTTTTCTTTTAACTCCTAACTCCTAACTCCTAACTCCTAACTCCTAACTCCTAACTCCTA
>JBHYDF010000288.1:0-8577 GCA_051861145.1 Nostocaceae cyanobacterium | reverse complement strand
TTTCCCGCGTTGTAGCAAGTGGCGTGGGAATGAGGGGGGTGGACACAGATGATTTATCTGTGTTCATCTGTGTCTATCTGTGGTTATAAACCCTAAAACCTGATTTTTGCAATAAGTATGTTTGACAAAAATGCGTAAATATAGTATATTAATATGCCAAAAATTGCAAAGTAGATTAAAGCAATTGCAGACGAAAGCACAACGCCGCGTCAGTGTCATCATACTTGCGGTGCTATTTTTGGTTGCGGCTATTTTGCCTAGCACCGCTCATATGGTAACAGGAAACTTGCTCGTTCAAGCTTCACCCAATGCCGAAAATCTGGTAGAACAGGGCAAAAGTTTATACGAAGCTGAAAAATTTAATGATGCAGTCAAGATTCTCCAACAAGCCGCCGCCGCCTTTGCTAGCAGTGGTGATAAATTAGGGCAAGCCATGACGTTGAGTAATTTGTCCTTGGCATATCAGCAATTGGGCTTGTGGAAAGAAGCAGAAAATACGATCGCTCAAAGTCTGAATTTATTAAAAAATCTGGATAATTCCCAACAGCGTTCGGAAATTTTCGCCCAAGCTTTAGATGTGCAAGGACGCTGGCAATTTACACGCGGACAATCTGAAAATGCTCTCACGACTTGGCAACAAGCAGCTGATATTTACAAGCAAATAGGCGATCGCGATAAATTAGTTCGTAACCGCATCAACTCTGCTCAAGCTTTGCAAGTTTTAGGCTTTTACCGCCGGGCAGAGAATATTTTAGAAGAGGTAAGACAAACCCTCACTAACCTGCCAGATCCACTGTTGAAAGCTAGAGGTTTGCGTAGTCTCGGGGATGTGCTGCGATTAGTTGGTAATTTAAGTCAATCAAAGCAGGTATTAGAGGAAAGTTTCAAAATTTCTTCATCGTTGCGTTCCTATCAAGCTACTAGTGAAGTGTTAGTCAGTTTGGGTAAAACAGCCCATGCTCAAAAAAATCCTCAAGCTGCTTTAGACTACTTCCAAAAGGCAATTGCTTTATCACCTCCTAGCAGTACGCGCATAGAATTACTGTTAAATCGATTCAGCTTGCTTTTAGAAACAGAAAATTTTCGCGCTGCTACAGATTTATTACCACAAATTCAATCGGAAATTAACAACTTACCGCCTAGCCGGATGGCAATTTATGCCCGGATCAACTTAGCCGAGAATCTAGGGAAATTAAAACAGAAAATTAACACAAATAATCCTTCATGGCTGGCGATCGCTCAACTATTAGCGCCAGCGATTGAGCAAGCAAAAAGCTTGCAAGACCAGCGAGCAGAATCTTATGCTATAGGTACTCTGGGCTGGTTATACGAACAAGCAGGACAGTTATCTGATGCTTTTAAACTCACCGAACAAGCCTTGCTGGTAACTCAGGCAATTGATGCTCCGGATATAGCATACCAATGGCAATGGCAGTTAGGACGTTTACGTAAGCAAAAAGGAGATATTAAAGGAGCGATCGCTTCCTATAACGCAGCATTTGGGACTCTCCAATCTCTGCGTAACGATTTAGTTGCTATCAATCCAGATATTCAATTTTCCTTCACAGAAAATGTGGAACCTGTATATCGAGAGTTAGTGGATTTGCAGTTGCAAAGTCAAGGAAATCCCCAAACTATCTCCCAAAATCTCACCCAAGCTCGTTATGTGATGGAATCACTCAAGCTAGCGGAACTCAATAACTTTTTTCGGACAGCCTGTTTAGAACCAATTGTAAAACTTGACCAAGTATTATCTGAAGACGAAAAAGCAGCAGTTATTTATCCGATTATTTTACCAGACCGCCTCGAGGTTATTCTCACCTTACCTGGTCAAAATCAACTTCGCCAATACACAACAAAAATACCTTATAAAAAAGTCGAAAGTATTGTCAATTCCCTGCGTTCAGATTTATTAGATGTCGCTGGGACTTTTCAAGTTAAAGAGCAATCCCAGCAGATATATGAATGGTTAATCCGGCCAGCAGAAGCAGAATTAACCAAAAGGGATATTAAAACTTTAGTGTTTATACTGGATGGAGAATTACAGAATATCCCGATGGCGGCACTTTACGATCAAAAGCAACAGAAATATCTGATCGAAAAATATGCGATCGCCTTAACCCCAGGTTTGCAACTTGTTAATCCCAGACCTTTGCAACGGGTTGAATTAAACGCTTTAATAGCAGGAGTGAACGAAGAACGCTTTGGTTTGCCTCCATTGGAAAACGTACCACGGGAATTAAAAGCAATTCAGTCTAAGGTATCTAATAGCAAAGAACTCCTAAATCAGGAATTTACAGAAACAAACCTGCAAAAGCAACTGCAATCAGTTCCTTTTTCCGTAGTTCACCTAGCAACTCACGGTGAATTCAGTTCCGATCCAGAAAAAACCTTTATTCTGACTTGGGATAAACTGCTTAAAGTCAAAGAATTTGATAGTTTAGTGCGAGTTAGCGAAACTAGCAGGACTTCTAATAACAACATTGAATTACTCGTACTTAGTGCTTGCAAAACTGCCCAAGGAGACAAACGAGCCGCATTAGGATTAGCAGGAGTAGCGATGCAGGCGGGGGCCCGCAGTACACTAGCTTCTTTGTGGTCAGTGGACGACCAATCTACCGCCTTTCTCATGAGTGAATTTTATCGACAGTTAAAGGCTGGGGTGACTAATAAAGCTGAAGCACTCCAGCGTGCCCAATTAGCTGTTCTTGCGAAAGAAGGGAGTCCCTATTACTGGGCACCCTATGTGTTACTGGGGAATTGGCTTTAGGGCGTGATGTTGTGATCCCCCTAAATCCCCTTTATCACTTATCATTCCCCAAGAACCCCACCCCGGTAAAGCTACGCTTCACCTCCCCTCCCCGCAAGCGGGGAGGGGCGGCGCGGGGTGGGGTGCAGTTTACGTGAGAATTATAACTAATGAACCGGACATGATATAAATCCCACTTTAAGCTAGATGAAGTAAATGTTTTACTCTTGCTAGGCTGATATTGGCAGTGTAGAGTGTCTTCACCGCGCTGCAATTACTCAAGGAGGAAATAAATGCCCGGACACGATATCATCGTTGTCGGAGCATCAGCAGGCGGAGTTGAAGCACTTACTTATCTGGCAAAAAAATTACCTCCAGACATAAAAGCTGCTATAATTATCGTCCTTCATGTTCCGGCTCATAGCACGAGTGTTTTACCCCGCATTTTGAACCGAGCTGGAAGCTTACCAGTATCCCACGCTCAGAATAACCAAGCAATTCTTCCAGGGCGGATTTATGTTGCCCCACCAGATTATCATCTACTGGTGAAGCCAGGATACGTTATCTTATCGCGGGGTCCGAGAGAAAACAGCCATCGCCCAGCTATCGATCCGCTGTTTCGTACCGCAGCACGAGCTTATGGGCGGCGAGTGGTTGCTGTGGTGCTAACGGGTGTACTTGACGACGGTACAGCAGGACTAAAGGCAGTAAAAATACGTGGTGGTGTGGCGGTTGTCCAAGATCCCAATGATGCTATGTATGCAGGGATGCCGCGCAGTGCCATCGAAAATGTTGATGACATAGACTATATTTTACCACTGTCGGAAATTCCAGCTATGCTGGTAGAGCTAGCTAATATGCCTGTGGAAGCGGAAGCAGAAAACCCAGTGTCTAAGAAAATGGAATATGAATCAGATATAGCGGAGCTGGATATGGATGCGGTAACGAATGATGGCAGACCTGGTAAACCTTCCAGTTTTTCCTGTCCAGCATGTGGGGGTACTCTTTGGGAATACCACGAACACGATTTGTTACGCTTCCGCTGTCGGACGGGTCATGCTTTCTCGGCAGAAACTCTATTAGCTGAGCAATCTGATTCTTTGGAAGATGCTTTGTGGGTAGCTTTGCGGGCACTGGAGGAAAAAGCTTCCCTGGCAGATCGCATGGCTAAGCGGATGCGCGATCGCAATCAAACCCGATCTGCAAAGAAATTAGAAGAAGACGCCGAGGATGCCCAACGCAGTGCTAATCTGCTCCGAGAGGTACTACTAAATAATAATCGCAATTCTACCGTAGAACCGAACGCAACTCTAGACCTTGGGAAGCAAGAACCAATGAATGATAAATAACTATCTTGTAGTAATAACGGCGTCTGCTGGTGGGCTGAAAGCTTTGAATCAGATTTTGTCCCAGTTACCACAAAACTTTCCTGCCCCCATCGCCGTAGTACAGCACCTAAGCCCCAACTATCGTAGTATGCTGGCAGAGATTCTCAGTAAGCGCACTGCGATGGCTGTGAAGCAGGCACAAGCAGGCGACAAGTTAAACCCAGGCACGGTGTACATTGCTCCTCCCAACCAACACCTAGTGGTCAACCCCGATGCTACCCTGTCTCTCTCTGATGCAGCAAAAGAGCGCTTTGTCCGCCCTGCCGCCGATGTGCTGTTTAGAACCGCCGCTGCTAGCTTCCAAGAACGAGCGATCGCTGTTGTCCTTACTGGTATGGATAGCGATGGCGCTGCGGGAGTAGAGGCAATTAAAAATATGGGCGGTACGGTTATCGCCCAAGACGAAGCAAGTTCCGAGTATTTTTCTATGCCTAAAGCCGCTATAAAAACCGGAGTTGTCGATTTTATCCTACCCTTGGATGCGATCGCTCTTACTCTACAAAATTTAGTTGAGAAATAATTTTCGGTTTTTAATTGAAAATAAACTAAATTTATAAATACATAATAATAGCATTTTTTTGATTATTAAGTATTAGAATTGATAAAATCTGCCTAATTATTAATATTTTGTAACAATTAGGCGGAATTTACAAGTATAAAGTTTCAAAAATTATATGAGTACCACGGATGCCAATCCCGAATTAGAAAATCTTTTAGAATACATTAAACGTAACCGTGGATTCGATTTCAGAGGGTATAAACGTACAAGCCTAACCCGTCGAATTCGTAGGCGTATGCAAATGCTTAGTATTGATGATTACAATGAATATCTAGATTACTTAGAGGTACATCCGGATGAGTTTGTAGAGTTATTCAACACTATTTTAATAAATGTTACAGGTTTCTTTCGAGACGCAGACGCTTGGGAATACATAGCAAGTGAAATAATTCCCCGGATTATTGCTAGTAAACATCTTAGCCAACCAGTCCGAATGTGGACTGCTGGATGTGCTTCTGGAGAAGAGACTTATACCATAGCCATGTTACTAGCTGAGGCTATGGGCATGGATCAGTACTCAACGCGAGTGAAAGTTTTTGCTACCGACGTGGATATAGAAGCTTTGGAGTACGCCCGCCATGCGAGTTACAGTCCTAAAGAAGTGCAGCCAATTCCGCCGGAACTACTGGATAAGTATTTTGACCGAATAGGCGGTCGTTACATAGTCCAAAAAGAACTACGTCGCGGTGTCATTTTTGGTCGTCACGATTTAGTTCAGGATGCACCCATTTCTAGGATTGACCTGTTAACGTGCCGTAACACCCTGATGTATTTTAACTCCGAAACTCAAGCAAAAATACTTGATCGCTTTCACTTTGCTTTGAATGATAACGGTTTTCTCTTTTTAGGGAAAGCAGAAATGTTATTTACCCGCAACCACTCCTTTACTCCTTTAGATTTGCGGCGGCGCGTATTTACCAAAGTATCAAACGGGAATCGCCGCGATATGTTGTTGAGCATAACTCAAACGAGTAGCCAGCAAACCTCCCCAGAAATGGCCAATCCGATGTCTCGCATTCATCAAGGCGCTTTTGAAATCGATCCGGTAGCCCAGGTTGTAGTAGATGTCCATAATGCATTAGTGTTGGCAAACGAACAAGCCCGCATTTTATTTAATCTCAATCCCAGAGATTTAGGTCGTCCATTGCAAGATTTGGAAATTTCCTATCGACCGGTAGAATTGCGATCGCGTATCGACCAAGCTAGCATAAATCGCCGCGCTGTCATCTTAAAAGATGTTGAATGGTCAATTGCAGAACAAGAAAGCAGATATTTTGATGTCCAAGTCATACCGCTAATTGATAACAGCCATGATGAATTTCTGGGTGTGAAAATCGTCTTTACTGATGTTACCCGGTTTAAACTGTTACAAGACGAACTAGTACACGCCAACCAGGAACTAGAAACGGCTTATGAAGAACTTCAATCCACCAACGAGGAACTAGAGACAACCAACGAAGAACTTCAATCAACCGTCGAAGAACTAGAGACAACAAACGAAGAACTTCAATCAACCAACGAAGAATTGGAGACAATGAATGAGGAACTGCAATCAACCAACGAAGAACTACACGCACTCAACGACGAACTACGTCAACGTAGCGACGAACTCGTACAGGTAAACACTTTTTTAGAATCAATTTTGGCTGGCTTGCACAGTGGCGTAGCTGTTCTCAACCAAGATTTGCACATCCAAATCTGGAACTATCGCGCTGAAGACCTTTGGGGTGTCCGCGCCGATGAAGCCAAAGGTAGGCACTTTCTCAATTTAGATATTGGTTTGCCAGTCGAACAACTCCGATTACCTATCCGTGCTAGTTTGCTAGGAGAGTCACCATATCCAGAAGTGTTATTGCAAGCCACAAATCGTCGCGGTAGGGCAATTTTATGTAAAGTTACCTGTACGCAATTGCGCGCTTCTACCACAAGAGATATTCAAGGTGTAATCTTATTGATGGAAGAAATCGATAGAAACGAATAGCCAATTGTATTCCATTCAACCTAAACTCATACTTTTGAAGCTGTTTTTTTTCCCTCGAATAGGAGATAAAGAAGACTTATATATTTGTCATTCTTAAAACGAAGGGTGTGTGTTAAGTAAACAACACTCGGATTTAACAATTTTTTAAAAAAGTTTATCAACTTTTCCTTTTAGTATGCGAGAAATACTCCCCTATCTTCCCCGAAAGCGATCGCCAAAACCAACCACGCAAGTCAACCCATACAATTTTGGATTTTAGATTTTGGATTTTGGTTCATGGTTAATGGTTCATAGTTCATGGTTCATAGCCATTAACCATTAACCATTAACAATTAACAATTAACTATTAACCATTTGGTAGGAGTTACGGTGTGAATGCCTACGAATTTAAACAACAAATACAGGTAGTACGTCAACGCGCTGACGCATTACACGATAAAGCGAACACTTCACCTTTACCATCAGCACAACTATTAAACGACTGCCTTGAAGAACTAAACGTGGCACTCGAAGAACTACGTGTTGCTGAGGAAGAATTACGCCAGCAGAATGAGGAGCTATTCAGCGCTCGTAATGAGTTGGAAATAGAACGCCAACGCTACAAAGAACTGTTTGATTTTGCCCCTGATGCTTATTTAGTCACTGATATTACAGGAAAAATTCTCGAAGCTAACCGCGCTGCTGCTAGTCTGCTTAAGATATCACATAAATACATTCAAGGCAAACTGCTTATCAACTTTATTCCCAATAATGAGCGCCGCGCCTTTCGTTCCTTATTAGTGCGGTTGCAGCAGATGGAACAAATCCAGGATTGGGAAATGCACATGCAAACGCGAGAAGGAATTATTTTTGACGTAGCAATCAGTGTTATTATGGTGCGCGACGATTTAGACAATCCCAAAGGCTGGCGCTGGTTGATACGCAACATTACCAATCGCAAGCAAGCAGAAGAACAAATGCGCGCCATTCAGGTAGAGAATTTGCAACTACAAGAAGCCACACGGCTGAAATCACAATTTTTGGCGGTAATGTCCCACGAAATGCGTACGCCAATGAACGCGATTTTGGGCTTTTCTCAACTGCTGTTACGCCACCCTTACAATCAGTTTTTTCCACCGCAGGCAAAAAACATGGTGGAACGTATTTTTACTAGCGCCAGACGCCTGCTAGCGCTGATCGAGGATATACTTGATTTCTCCAAATTGGAAGCAGGTAGGCTGGAGTTGATCCCCGAAGGATTTAACTTAGCGGAGTTGGTAACAACAACTACACAAGATTTACAGTGCTTAGCCGAGCAAAAAAATTTAACATTAGATGTTGATATAAAATTACAAAATCCCAGCGTGATCAATGATAGCGATCGCGTCCGGCAAATATTGGTTAACCTGCTTTCCAACGCCATTAAGTTCACTGACATTGGCAAGGTATCAGTTGAAGTAATTGAAGTTAAAGACCGAGTAGCATTGATAGTTAAAGATACCGGTATAGGTATGGATGAAGCCGATTTAAAGCATATTTTCCAAGAATTTCGGCAGGTTAATCAGTGTACTACTACACGCAGGCACGGCGGTACAGGTTTAGGACTGGCAATAGTAGATCAGTTAGTGCGGCTGATGAAAGGAAAAATTACTGTAGAAAGCAAACTAGGCGAAGGTTCAACTTTTCGCGTAGAGTTACCAAGAATAGTTAATTAAGAGTTAGGAGTTAGGAGTTAAGAGTTAGGAGTTAAGAGCAATACTAAATTCTTTGTGTACTTTGTAGTTCATTAAAAATAATGACGTTCACAACTATGCGGAAGTTGGCTGTAGGAGTATTAAAAAGTAATAAGTAATTTGATATTTTGCCTTTTAACTCCTAACTCCTAACTCCTAACTCCTAACTCCTAACTCCTAACTCCTAA
>JBHYDF010000287.1:0-8677 GCA_051861145.1 Nostocaceae cyanobacterium | reverse complement strand
GGTTAATGGTTAATGGTTAATGGTTAATGGTTAATGGTTAATGGTTAATGGTTTTTTTCTATTAACTATTAACTATAGGAATCCGGTTTGATTATTGAAAAAAATCCGTACACTTTAAGCTTAAGTGTAGGGTGGGCATTGCCCACCATATCCGGGTTTTGGTGGGCATTGCCCACCCTACGTATATTTCAAAAATCAAATAGGAGTCCTATATTAACCATGAACTAATACCAATTATCTAATTCTGACAAATCCAGTTTTAGCAATTAATTCTTGACCTTGGTTTGTTAGCAGTAAGTTGGCATATGCTTCTCCTGCTTGTTGGTCGGTTTGACCGTCTTGTTTCACAATCACAAATAATCTTCGAGTGATTGGATATTCTCCACTTTGGAAGGCAGATACATTCAATTCATTTCGCTGTTGTGGACATTGAGAAAGAGGTACAAATGGCTCTTTGTAGGGAGGAACCAGTTTATCTGGTGTTCGCCCTAATGATAGGGGCTTAACGGTACATTGTCCAACTACTTCCGGGGCGGAGGCATAGTAAAGACCCCCAAGGTTATTCGATACCTCTCTTAATGCTTCCGTTGTGGTGGGAATAAATAGAACGTTGGAGCCAAAATTTTCTCCCCCTAAAACATTTTCATAAAAAAATTCGATTGTGCCTCCCTCTTCAAGACGGCGAGAGTATGCTTTAATTGGTAAATTCGGCCCGCCTACTTGTTGCCAGTTAGTAATTTTGCCAGTGTAAATGTCTTTTAGTTGGTCAACAGTTAATCCTTGAATGTTGAGACTGGGATTAATCGCGATCGCAATTCCGTCAATCGCCACGGGTATTTCTTTCAGTTTAAAGTTCCGCTGTTGCGCTTGTTGGTATTCTTCGTCTTTAATCGAACGTGATGACTGGGAAAAAGCAAGCTGGTTATTTAATAGCATCTTAATCCCTGTTCCAGAACCAGGAGCGCCTGCTGTAGGATCTGTATAACGTAGTTGAAATTGCGGAAAAACAGTTTGAATTGCTGCATCAATATCTTTACGAATCGGTGCCCAAGTGGTGCTACCACCATAACTAAATAATCCTGAAGGAACGTTTTCTACTTGGGCAAAATTTTTAGTATCGGATTGCCTATCTGGTTGAGATAAATTATTAATGCTAGCGTTGAATATTTGAATACCAGAATTATTTGCTATCCACAAAAACACACCACCTATTAACCCTAGCGTGACCAGTAAGGCTAAGACCAAAACTGTAGTTTCGTTTTTTTTCGACATAATAGTTTTTTAAGTTTTTTTAAGTTTTTCTATTAATCCAATTTTCCATCTTGTAATCCGCCAAGATTAAGAATTGGTTAAGTGTTTATTTTTTCTTACTATAATATTCAAATTTTCATGTTAATTATCTAACTCAGTAAAAACCATGTTTTTACATATATATTGTAAACTTATGAACTGCCAAGATACGCAAATAACAAGATTTTAGATAGATTGTGTACTTAAATTAAATGTGTATTAAATAACTTTTGGAATTGAAACGCAAAGGCACGCAGAGGTAAGCGCAGAGGTACGCAGAGTTTTCGGCTAGTGTGTTTGTGTAAATATATACTTTAATTTTCAATGCAAACTATACCAAAAAAAATTGCGTATTTTTACAGAAGTTATACGGTTATTTTTAATAATTTTCAAATAAAATCTTTCTAACTAAAACTGTGAGAGTGCTTGTCACTCTGGTTAAAATATCATAGAAAGTAATTTGTAAATAAGACGAAATAGGGCTGTAGTGGCGATCGCTACTAATCCAGCAGCAAGAGATAAAGTAATTACTTGTTGAATAACAAGACCTGCTCGTAACAAAGGGACAAAAAAGATAATCGCAAAAGTAATAGCGGGAATTATTAATAAATCCCATTTTTCAATCCATCGCCGTGTTTGAGCAAAAATAAGTATTCCTAAAATGAGGGCGGAACCAAGCACAGCAATGACTAGTTCTGACAATAAACTAAACAGGGCGATCGCAATTAATCCACCTTCAAAGCCGCTAAAGCCAGCCCCAAGCAATAATTCCCAGATAGAAAATGGTGCAATGCTCGAAGTTCGAGACGGTGGTTGGTGTTGTGGTGGTGGAGTTTGTACGGGCTGTGGTTGGGATAATTGTTGGGGTTGGCGGGGGCTGATGCGTGTAGGAGTTACGCGCTGTGCAGTAGAGTTGAGGATGTCTAAAACCTCTTGGGCTGACTGATAGCGTTGATTAGCAGCAGATTGAAGCATTTTATCGAGAACATCAGCCAAGCGAGGGCTAATTGAAACACGCGATCGCCATTTCCATTGGTTACTATAGGCATCAAATAGCTTGCTGATATCTTTTTCACCCGTTAATAACATCACGGCTGTGACAGCTAAAGCGTATAAGTCTGTTGATGGGAATACTGTTCCTCCCGACATTTGTTCGGGCGGTGCAAAGCCCATAGAAAAAATTCCCGTCGAAGGACCTCCAGAAGGAGCGTTTGTTACTTGCTTAACTGCGCCAAAATCCAGCAAGTAAAGTTTGCCGTTGCGATGGCGCATGATATTAGAAGGTTTGATGTCTCTGTGGATAATGCCTTTATTGTGAACAAAGTGTAATACTTTGAGAATTTCTCTCAGCACTTCCAAAACTTCTTGTTCGGAGAACTTGCCTTTTTGGGCTAGTTCGTCATCTAAGTTTTGTCCATCGATGTATTCTTGGACAAGATAAAAAAATTGGTTTTCCTGTCCTGGATGGAACAAACTTGGGACTATGACTGGAAAGAAAGCAAATAAATCGGGAATTTGCTCGTGTTGAGAGCCGATCTGTTCTAAAACTACTGCTTCTCGCTCAAATAAATCTTGTGCTAGTTGGAGTTGGGTTGGGGTTAAATCACCCGCTGGCTGGAATTGCTTAACAACACACTGGCGCATACCAGGAGTATAGCGATCGCGTGCCAAAAATGCAGCTCCAAAACCACCCCGCCCCAGTAGTTTGGTCGGTAAGTAGCGACCAACCAAAATTAACGGCATTCCACAAGCAGTGCAGTATTTTTGCTGCACTGTTCTTAAGATGCTATGGTCGTTTAAATCAGGAAAATAGTTGACTGGGCGAGGACATCTAGGGCGAGTGCAGTAAATTTCCATATCATTAGTCATTAGTCATTAGTCATTAGTCATTAGTCATTTGTCCTTTGTCCTTTGTCCTTTGTCATTTATTCTAAGTTAACGACTAATGACCAATGGCTAATAACTAGTACTAATGACTAATGACCAATGACTAATGACTAATGACCAATGACTAATGACTAAATCTTAACTTTCATCCAAGTCGGACGTGTCTGTGTCCACAGTTGTGTTTATCGCTATACTTCGATGAACTTGATGTGACGATTTTAACACATCAATATTCCATCCAGGGGTAGCAAACTGAGGCAAAATCTCCCGACTAAAGGCTTCTGCTGCCTTGGATCTATAGCGATTGGGGTTAAAAATCAACCACAGTGTTCGCTTGACAACAACACTTTCAATCGGCGCACAATGTAACACACCCATTTGCAATTCCTTAGCAATTGCCGAGGTAGAAACAAAGGCAGCCCCCAAGCCAGATTGCACAGCATTTTTTATTGCTTCGATAGAATTGAGTTCCATTTCCACTTTTAAACGCCGTGTGTCGATGTCATGGCGTGCAAGCACTTGGTCTATTACCTTGCGGATTGTCGATTGTGAATCAAGGGCAATGAATTGTAGTTTATATAGGTCTTCTTTTTGGATCGTATCCAATTTGGTAAAGGGATGGAGTACGGGTAAAATCAATGCCAGTTCATCCTCAGCATAAGGAAGAATTTCCAATGATTCCGCCAGTTCACCAGGTATTTCGCCGCCGATGATAGCCAAATCAACTTGTCCGTTTACTACACTCCAGGCAGTCCGGCGAGTAGAATGGACGTGTAATTGCACCGCCACATCTGGATATTTTTGTCGAAACATGCCAATCATTCGGGGTAGAAGATAAGTACCCGTCGTTTGAGAAGCACCGACAATTAAAGTTCCACCTTGGAGGTTTTGTAAATCTTCGATGGCGCGACAAGTTTCCTGACAGAGGCTCAGGATTTTTTCACCGTAGCTCAGAAGTAAATGTCCTGCTTCGGTTAATTGCGCGCGTCGTCCTCCACGGTCAAATAAAGGAACATCTAATTGACGTTCGAGGTTCTGCACTTGTAAGCTTACGGCAGGTTGGGAGACGTAGAGGCTATCAGCGGCGCGCTTAAAACTCCCTTCTGCGGCGATCGCTTTGAGAATACGTAACTGATCTAATGTGAAAGGAAGGTCAGACATAAGGCTCAACCCACAAACAAGAAAGGAGCAGCAATCGGAAACCAGCGTTTCATAGGATTCTGGCTGGGCGTAATCTATTGCATCTTAAACTTGGAGGCTTTATTTGAAAAAGACAGTAACACAACATCTTGACTAAAGTCCTCCTTTGAATACTTTGTGGTATTGATTGTACTGAATTAGGTTTTCTTTAAATTACTTCACCAATGTATATGATGCTGCCAGTTTGGTTGACCCCCAGTCATTTTATAATGTTAGGACTATTATTTGCTTTTGCGATTGCCCATAGCGGTGGAGCCGCTTTGCGAGCTTCGGTTGAAAAGCACATTGGACCACGACTATATCGAGTTATCTTTGCGTTGGTCAGCCTGCCTTTGGCTGTAATATTAATTATCTACTTTTTTAACCACCGCTATGACGGCTTACAACTTTGGCAAGTCCAAAGTGTACCCGGAGTAAAGATATTAGTTTGGATCTTATCAGCAATTTCTTTTGTATTTTTGTATCCAGCCACTTTCAATCTACTAGAAATTGCTGCCATTCAAAAGCCTCAAGTCCACCTCTACGAAACAGGAATTATTCGTATTACCCGCCATCCGCAAATGGTTGGACAGGTGATTTGGTGTATTGCTCATACTCTCTGGCTGGGTACTACTTTTACCCTTGTTACTTCCCTAGGCTTGATTTTGCATCATTTGTTTGGAGTGTGGCATGGCGATCGCCGTTTGAGTTGGCGCTATGGCAAAGCCTTTGAGGCAGTTAAGCAGCGTACGAGCATTATTCCATTTGCGGCTATTCTTTCTGGACATCAATCTTTCCAATGGCAAGAATTCCTTCGCCCTGCTTATCTGGGAGTTACTGTATTTGTGCTACTCCTATGGTGGTTACATCCCCTCTTGATGACTGCAACGAGTAGAGTACAATGGTAATCTGAACCAGTAAACAGTAAATAGTAAACAGTTATTAGGCGCATGATAGGGAATTTAGACCCGCCACCACCCTGAGATAATTAAAAATTAAGAATTAAAAATTAAAAATCGAGGTACAATACAAGTCTTTTAATTTTTCATTTTTCATTTTTAATCATGGGGAAAGCGTTGGTAGAGGACTGTTACCTAAGCAAAGATGCGCTGATAATTGATAACTGATAACTGTTTAACCCAACTGACAGCGGCATAAGAGAAACAAATAAATGAGCATTTTGACTTATCAGTTGCTCCAAAATCAATGTAGGATAATCTGAAGTAGCTGTCAGTAGGGGAAAGTTCAACCAATTCAAGATTTTATATTTGGTAATTGCCGGTCAATTGTCAAACTTAGGAGTAAATCGCTCCGAGAGTTGAAATTCTCTTCCCAACGGTGGTGTCTGTTGGAGTTGAAAAACCCAAAATGCCACTGTCGGTTTGGCGTCGGTTTTTGCCAGCGCCTAAATTGCCAAAATAAAATCAAAGCTGAAAATTTTTTTATCTATAGCCCAAGATAGTGTCTATCGGCAGTTAGTGGCTTCTCCTACTCTTGTTGCTGATGGCTGGTTAGATATGAAAACCCTATAGTTTTTAGAGGCATCATGGTGTTGTCGGTTTGTGAGCGGACGTTTACTCAAGAAGTTTTAGAATCTCCAATTCCGGTTTTAGTAAATTTTGAAGCTCCTTGGTGTGGCTTGTGCCGCATCATACACCCTTTGTTATTGCAATTTAAAGACCAATGCGGCGATAAAATTAAATTAGTCAGTATTAATGCTGATGACAATTTTAAATTGTCTACCAAATATCGACTGAAGTCACTACCAACTTTACTGCTAATTGAACATGGTGATGTTAAGAGGCGCTTAGAAAGTTTTCGCGGTCGTGAAGATTTATTTCAGGCTTTAGAAGAAATTAAACTCAATTACGTTAGATTTCCTAAAGCCTATAAAAATAGCCCTGCAATAGTAGATTTAGGATGTCGTTCTGCCTAATAGTCATTAGTCATTAGTCATTTGTCCTTTGTCATTTGTCATTTGTTTTAAGCTAATGACCAATGACCAATGACCAATGACTAATGACCAATGACTAATGACAAAATCTAAAACCAAGCTTAATTACCCCACCCAATCAGTATCGGGTGGGGTATTTTATCCTAAAGGGGTGTGTCACAATTATTAACAGATTCTACAAGTTAGTCAAGAATTGTAAAAAAGTAGGCGTCAGTGATGGAAGTAATCTATCAATATGCCTGGCTGATTCCAGTATTGCCGCTTTTGGGGGCAATGGTGGTTGGGCTGGGATTAATCTCGATGAATCAGGTGACGAACCGCCTACGACAGCTAAACGCGGCGTTTATTATTTCCCTGATGGGAGCGGCGATGGGGCTGTCGTTTGCCATATTATGGAGTCAACTCCAAGGACACGCCCCCTATACCCATAGCTTAGAATGGGCGGCGGCTGGCAACTTTCACCTGAGCATGGGCTTCACTATTGACCATCTGACAGCCTTAATGCTGGTGATTGTCACAACTGTAGCCTTCTTGGTCATGGTTTACACGGATGGCTACATGGCGCACGACCCTGGCTATGTCCGGTTCTATGCCTATCTCAGCTTGTTTGGCTCCTCGATGTTGGGTCTGGTGGTCAGCCCTAACTTGGTACAGATTTATATCTTCTGGGAACTAGTAGGGATGTGTTCCTACTTGCTGGTTGGTTTCTGGTACGATCGCCAGTCAGCAGCGGATGCAGCCCAAAAAGCGTTTGTCGTCAACCGCGTTGGTGACTTTGGTCTGTTGTTGGGTATTCTTGGGCTATTTTGGGCAACGGGAAGCTTTGAATTTGATGTGATGGGCGATCGCCTAGCCCAATTGGTACAATCAGGTTCCCTCAGCAACTTTCTGGCTGTCCTGTTGGCGATTTTAGTTTTCCTCGGTCCGGTAGCCAAATCTGCCCAATTTCCCCTCCACGTCTGGCTACCAGATGCGATGGAAGGCCCTACCCCCATCTCAGCCTTAATCCATGCAGCAACAATGGTGGCAGCAGGCGTTTTCCTGATTGCCCGGATGTACCCAGTGTTTGAACACGTCCCGGCGGCAATGACTACTATTGCTTTCACTGGGGCATTTACAGCCTTTTTGGGTGCTACTATTGCTATTACCCAAAACGACATTAAAAAGGGTCTAGCTTACTCCACCATTTCCCAACTCGGTTACATGGTAATGGCGATGGGAGTAGGTGCTTACACTGCTGGACTTTTCCACCTCATGACCCACGCCTACTTTAAGGCGATGTTGTTCCTCGGTTCCGGTTCCGTGATTCACGGTATGGAAGGAGTCGTCGGTCACGACCCCGACTTGGCGCAGGATATGCGCTTGATGGGTGGATTGCGCAAGTACATGCCATTTACAGCAATTACCTTCTTTATCGGTTGCGTGGCAATTTCTGGTATCCCGCCTTTTGCTGGATTTTGGTCAAAAGACGAAATTCTCAGCGCCGCCTTTGCGTCTAACCCATTTTTGTGGAGTGTAGGCTGGCTAACGGCTGGAATTACCGCCTTTTATATGTTCCGGATGTATTTCAGCACCTTTGAAGGTCAATTCCGGGGCAATAAGAGGCAATTGTGGGATAAACTCAAGTCTCCCGTTGGCATGGGAATTGTTGCGGGTTTTGAAAGAAATCCCGCTTTTGGTCCTGGTGCTATGACCAAGGGAGAACTAGAGGCACATCAAGAAGACCACCACGACGACCACGGCCACGGACACAGCGAATATCCGCACGAGTCGCCTTGGACAATGACCCTGCCTTTAGTGCTGCTGGCAATTCCTTCAATGTTGATTGGTTTTGTCGGTACACCCTTTGCTAACTACTTCGAGGAATTTATCTACTCACCCAACGAAACCCTCGAGGAAGTGTTGGTAAAAGCTGCCGAGTTCAACCCGCAGGAATTTTATGTGATGGCTGGTGGTTCAGTGGGGATTTCCCTGATTGGCATAACCATAGCTTCCTTGATGTATTTGTGGGGTAAGATTAATCCGGTGGCGATCGCAGCCAAAATCAAACCGCTTTACGAGCTATCCCTCAACAAGTGGTACTTTGATGACATTTATCATCGTGTCTTTGTCCTCGGCTTGCGTCGTTTAGCTAGACAAGTGATGGAAGTAGACTTCCGCGTTGTCGATGGTGCTGTTAACCTCACAGGCTTTTTCACCCTCATCAGTGGCGAAGGTTTGAAATACCTAGAAAACGGTCGCGCCCAATTCTACGCCTTGATTGTGTTTGGGGCTGTTTTAGGCTTGGTAATTTTCTTTGGTGTAACTTGATTATTGGTCATTAGTCATTGGTCATTAGTCATTGGTCATTAGTCATTGGTCATTAGT
>JBHYDF010000286.1:0-8704 GCA_051861145.1 Nostocaceae cyanobacterium | reverse complement strand
GATTTTGGATTTTGGTTCATAGTTAATGGTTCATAGTTCATAGCTATTAACCATTAACCATTAACCATTAACCATTAACCATTAACCATTTTTCAAATTGGGATAACTGATGAAACGCTTGTTGGGGTTAATTTTGCTTGTGATTTTCGGGTTAATATTTAGCCTGGTTATTCCAGTGCTATTACCTGTCATTGCCCAAAATCCCCCAACCCAAATTCAACAAAATAAACCTGCGTCAGCTTTAGCGCTAGTACAATCTAGTAAAAAATATTACGATGCTGGACAGTTTTTGGCAGCCGCACAACTTTTACAACAAGCACTGCAAATTTATCAAGCTTCAGGAGACATACCTCACCAAGCTCAAGCATTAAGTTTAATGTCCTTGGTTCAGCAAAAACTGGGACATTGGCAACAAGCAAAGGTAGCAAGTGACACTAGTTTAAAATTGTTAGATAAATTACCATCTGACAAAGAGTTCAGTCGAATTCGCGCCCAAGTTTTTAATAGTTTAGGGCATTGGCAATTGGCACAGGGGCAAACTGAAGCTACTCTTTTAAGCTGGGAAAAAGCTGAAAAATTGTATGTTCAATCTGGCGATCGCCTCAGTGTGATTGGTAGCCAGATGAATCAAGCTTTAGCATTGCAAGCTTTAGGACTTTATCGCCGCGCCGAGAAACTTTTAACGCAAGTAGAGCAAGATTTTTACCAACAACCCGATTCTAAGTTTAAGCTGGCTGGCTTGCTGAACCTTGGTAATATTCGCCGATTTGATGGCGATTTAGAAAAATCCTCGGAAATTTTAACCCGCAGTTTGGCTATTGCTCAAAAATTGCGCTTACCTCAAGAAGAAAGTACAGCTTTACTCAATTTAGGGAATACAGAATTAGCGATCGCCAATCGAGCAGAAGAATTAAAAGATACACAACGCACCCAGGAATACAGGCAAAAAGCTTTACAACGCTATCAAAAAGCTAGTGCGATCGCAACTTTACCTACCACCAAAGTTCAGGCACAACTCAATCAATTCGCTGTGTTAATTGAGACTAATCAATTAGCATCTATTTCATCTATGATTGAGCAAATCCAAGCATCAATCAATCGACTACCTAGCAGTAGGGTATCTATTTATGCTCGCGTTAATTTTGCTCAAAGTTGGATGAAGATAGAAAGGGCAGTTAATAGTCGAGATACTAGTTCAAGAATTATTCAAATACTGCAAACAGCTATTAACCAAGCTCAAAGTTTACAAGACCAACGCGCAGAATCTTACGCGCTTGGAACTCTCGGTACGCTTTACGAAAAAAATGGAGACTGGTCAAAAGCAAAAAAGTTTACTCAGTCTGCCCTACTTCTGGCACAGGCAATCAATGCAGCAGATATCAGCTATCAGTGGCAGTGGCAGATGGGAAGAGTGCTTCAGGCAGAAACAGAAAAGACATTGTACAATAAAAATGCAAATCAAGAAGCTATTTTGTATTATACTCAAGCTTTTGATAATCTCAGTAATTTGCGCAGCGATTTAGCAGCCCTCAATCCAGAAATTCAGTTTTCCTTTCGAGAAAGTGCAGAACCAGTCTATCGGCAATTAGTTGATTTACTTTTGCGATCTGCCTTTGGCAGTAGCGCAACGCTTACGCCACAACCAAATCGAGATAATCTTATTCAAGCTCGTCAGGTGATAGAAGCGCTACAACTAGCAGAATTAGACAACTTTTTTGGTGATGCCTGTGCCAAGCCAAAACAGGTAAATATTGACCAATTAGACCCCTATGCAGCCGTTATTTATCCAATTATCTTACCAAACCGTTTAGAAGTAATTCTAAAATTACCAGGCTTGGATAATTTACGTCACTATGCTCATACCAATATTTCGGAAACCCAAGTAGATGCAGCAGTCACACAACTGCAAAACTCGTTAAAGCGACGCAGCACCAGTTTAAAGCAACTAAAAACAGAAGCAAAACAGTTATATGATTGGTTGATTAAACCTTTTGCAGATGAGCTTGAAACTACAAAAGCGCGAGAGCAAAGCCAGATTAAAACCTTAGTATTTGTCCTCGATGGTTCATTGCGGAATCTACCAATGGCAGTTTTACATGATGGACAAAGGTATTTGGTAGAAAGGTATGCTGTGAGTGTAACCCCCAGTTTGCAGCTACTTGAACCCAAACCGCTACAGAGGGAAGCACTCAGTGTCTTAATTGCCGGAGCAACTGACGCTCCCAGCTTTAAAAAAGAAGGATTAGAAGCGATTGATAATGTAGCAGTAGAATTAGGAGGAATTAAAGAGAATATTCAACGCAATCAGACGCTAGAAAATCAAGATTTTATCAAGAAAAATGTTCAAAACAAGATTAATAAAACACCCTTTAATATTGTTCACTTAGCAACTCATGGCAAGTTTAGTTATAATCCCGAACAAACCTATATTCTTGACTGGAACGAACGCATTAAAGTCAAAGATTTGGATAACTTACTGCGTTTTAATTATCAAAGAAGTGCTAATCCGATTGAATTACTAATCCTGAGTGCTTGTGAAACAGCAACTGGGGACAAAAGAGCCGCTTTAGGATTAGCGGGGGTAGCGATTCGAGCCGGTGCCCGCACTACTCTAGCTAGCTTGTGGCAGATTAACGATGCTTCTACTGCCGAATTTATGATTAAGTTTTATCAAGAACTTAATCGTCAGCAGGTAACAAAAGCAGAAGCTTTAAGAAATACTCAACTTGCATTTTTGAAAGAATCCACAGACAGAGATTATAATCGCCCCTATCATTGGTCTGCGTTTATTTTAGTGGGCAATTGGCTGTAGTAATTTTTGGGACAACACATATCTTGCACCTTTAAGTATAAGCCGCTAAACAATAGATAAAGTATGATAAATATTACAAGCTTCAAACTTGTTTAATCAGTCCTCTTAGCTCGACTTTATCCAAAATTAAGAACTCGGTTTTCTTTATCCGGCAAAAACCCTGGCTTTTTGGCAAATACTTTTTCCATGTCACTGATTCTCGATAAAGTTCAAAAACTAAAACTACCGTTCCATAAGGGTTTCAGCGTCATGTTTTGGGTTTTGTAAAAATGGATAAAGTCGAGCTTAGAGAGGACTTTATCCAAAATTAAGAACTCGGTTTTCTTTATCCGGCAAAAACCCTGGCTTTTTGGCAAATACTTTTTCCATGTCACTGATTCTCGATAAAGTTCAAAAACTAAAACTACCGTTCCATAAGGGTTTCAGCGTCATGTTTTGGGTTTTGTAAAAATGGATAAAGTCGAGCTTAGAGAGGGCTTTTGTTATGAAACTGGGACTTATAGTCCCAGGCGGATCACAACGAAGGCGAAAAATCTGTAAATACGTAGTGATTTTTGTGATGCGATGTTTTTCAGGTGCAAGATGTAAAACAACACTAGTAACCCAAGTTGTGGGTTATTAAATCAGTTATCAGTTATCAGTTCTGACGGCGTATGGTGTGGGACTGCTTATTTTACGCCTTTTCCCTTTCCCCTTTACCCCAAAACCTTTCAAGTATTGTATGTTGACCTACTGATCTGAATTTAACTGAGTTTAACTGAAGTGAACTCAATTTAACTGATAATGGTAATTTTAATTAGCTGAAACAATACCTGATTTTCACTCAATTATTCAATTAAATCATCGAATATAATCATCATAGGAAGCAGCAAAGGCTTCCTCTCATATAGCACCTCGCAAGTTGTGTGAACTACACAACCCCTCCTTAAAAATATAATTTCTGCGTAAATTGCTTGGAAATCAGCGTTAATTACAGATACAAGCTAATGACAACAAATTTAAATTTCTCCTAACACGGCTTGAAGTGAGTTGGGATTATGTTAAACAATCTAAAATTGAGACAAAAATTTACAATTTTGCTACTCGTAATTCTAGCATTAGGTTTGAGCTTGAGTGGTTTGGCTTTGTCTTCTGTCTTAAAGGAAAACGCTAAGCAAGAAGTCACTTCAGCCGCTGACATGCTTATGGAAACTATGATTTCTGTGCGGGAGTATACCACCGCTCAAATTATCCCTGCACTTATCGATGACATAGAACCAGATTTTTTGCCGCAAGTTGTACCTGGATACTCAGCGCGGGAAGTCTTTGACAATTTGCGAAAAAGACCAAAATATCGTGACTTCTTCTATAAAGAAGCTACTCTCAATCCTACGAATCTTCGTGATAAGGCTGATAGTTTTGAAGCAAAAATTGTCGAACAGTTTAGAAGTAAAAAAGACTTGAAAGAAGTAAATGGATTTCGCTCACTTCCTGGTGGAGATATCTTTTATATCGCTCATCCGCTATCTGTTTCTCAAGAAGCCTGTTTAGAATGCCATAGTACGGTAGATAAAGCTCCTAAAAGCATGATTCAGCGTTATGGTACAGCGAATGGCTTTAACTGGCAGTTGGGTGAAATTATCGGCGCTCAAATTGTCTCTATTCCGGCTAACAGAGTCATCCAAAAAGCTAATCAATCTTCTTTTCTGATAGTGGGAATTGTAGTAGCTGTTTTTGCTGCCGTCATCTTTTTAGTTAATGTATTTTTGAATAGACAGGTAGTTCGTCCTCTCAAACGTATTACTCGTGTGGCTGAGGAAGTTAGTACAGGACACATGGATGTTGATTTTGAGCAGCTAAGTAATGATGAAATTGGCAATCTTGCTAAAGCCTTCAAACGCATGAAGTTAAGCTTGGAAATGGCAATGAAACGAATCAAACGTCCTCCAATCGTGAATCGGTAAGATAAAGTGACATTTTGTCAATCTGTTAAAATACTCAAAATATTTGAAATGGAAATGATAATCGTGAAAATCCCCTAAGAGTTAGGTAGGTGGCTTTGCCCTGTACGTTAAAATAGCGTTTGGCAATCCATTTTCTACCTTTTTTGGGGGCTTGTTACCCGCCACGCTCCCCCTGCACTAACTTTCAGGCTTTAGGGCATCCAAAGCGAGATTCAATTTCAAAACATTGACCCCAGGCTCACCAAAGATGCCGAGAAAGCGACCATCAGTGTTTTGCTTAATCAGGCTGTCTAACTGGTTGGGTTGGAGTCCTCGCGCTTTTGCTACTCGTGCGATTTGTGCTAAAGCAGCTTCTGGGGTGATGTGAGGGTCGAGGCTGGAACCGGAGGTGTATACTAGGTCAGCTGTAGGCTGTACACCTGCTGTTTTCAGACGATTGAAGTCACCTTCAACCCTTTTACTAGGGTCGGATTCGTTGTTGCCTTTGATACGTTCAAGCAACGCAGGATTACTGGGAGCCAGGTTGCTAGCACCGGACACCCCAGTTTTTAGTACTCCGGCTTCATCTTTTTTTGGATCTGCCGTGCTGTAGCTAGTAGTGCTGGGGCGAGTGTTAAAGTAGCGATCGCCACTGAAAGGTTGACCAATTAAGGCAGAACCAACAATTTGACCTTGAGCATTTTTAATTAGACTACCATTAACCTGAGACGGAAACACAACCTGCCCGAAGGCAATCATCATCAAAGGATAAATAATAGCTGTAATTACCCAAAGTACTACGGTAGAACGAATAGCCCTGCTTGCTTCGCGTGCAAAACTCATTTTAAAATTTCTCCGGTATAAACATGACGGAAAACAAATAGATGGAAAGACTCACCGTCGCCAGTCCCAAAAGTCCTAAAGCCCAAGCTTGGGTGTGGGAAAACTGTTCACCTGTGGCAGCATAAACCATAGGTGCAACCACTAGGTTGAAGCACATCCCAAGAAACAAATACAACGGCAGCTTTTGTTTGCGCCAAGAAGACCAAATTGCGATCGCTCTTAGCGCCCGGCGGGGGCAAAAAATCCAGAGGATTTTTTGCTGGCGGCTCCGCCGCCGCTGCAACGGCTTCGCCGTTGCAGCTATCCCCGCTCGGGCGATCGCGTCTTCTAATATCTGAGCAGTAATTTGTGATGGGGAAATAGTAGATTGTTTGCGAGTGAGTTTCATAGTGGTTGTTGGTGGTTGGTTGTTGGTGGTTGGTGAGCCAGCGCGGTGAGTCCAGTCCTGTTCGCGAAGCGTGTCCCCTTGGGACATAGGCGGGTTTCCCGCGCCCTGGGAACTGGCGAACCCGAAGGGTCTTGGGGAGGCAGCGCGTTGCCGAGCCAGTCCTGTCCCTTGTAGCGTGTCCTCTTAGGACATAGGAGGGTTAGCCCGACAAGCGTGAACTGGCGTTGGGGTTCCCCCGGTTGTAGCGACTGCCGTGGTTTCCCCCACTCGCTGTTGGCGAACCCGAAGGGTGGTTGGAAGTCCCATAAAGTTAACTGATATCTTGCACTCAAAGGGAAAGTCAGTTGCCGCTTGTTGGGAAACCCGCGCCCTGACTCATACTTACTCACCAATACTTTATAAAGCACTAATACTTGTATTCAAGAGTGACTAAATTTACTCAAAAACTAGCTCTAGTCTTAGTCCATTTCAATGGACTTCTGCTATGAGACTGGGACTTATAGTCCCAGGCGGACTTAAGACAAAGGCAGAATGATGTCGATTAATTTGATGGCGATGAAGGGAGCAATAATACCGCCAACGCCATAAATAACGATGTTGCGTCGTAGCAGTTGATCTGCTGTGAGAGGACGAAACTTTACCCCTTTTAGGGCTATGGGAACGAGTGCCGGAATGATTAAGGCGTTGTAAATTAGTGCTGAGATAATGGCAGATTGGGCACTTTTCAACCCCATGATGTTCAGTGCGCCGATACCAGCAGCGCCAAAGATAGTAGGAATAATGGCGAAATACTTAGCAATATCGTTGGCAATAGAAAATGTCGTTAATGCCCCACGGGTAATCAGTAGCTGTTTACCAATAGTCACCAAATCTATTAGCTTGGTGGGATCAGAATCTAAATCCACCATGTTGCCAGCTTCTTTGGCGGCTTGCGTACCAGAGTTCATCGCCAAGCCTACGTTTGCCTGAGCTAGTGCGGGTGCATCGTTAGTGCCATCCCCAGTCATTGCTACCAGCTTGCCCTGTGATTGTTCGGAACGAATTACTTCAATCTTGTCCTCTGGGGTGGCTTCAGCAATGAAATCATCAACCCCCGCTTCCTGGGCAATAACCGTAGCAGTGATGCGGTTGTCACCAGTGAGCATGATGGTCTTAACACCCATGCGGCGAAGTTGGTCAAATCGTTCTTGCAAACCTGGTTTAACTACATCCTTAAGATAGATGACACCATAAATATCGTCGTTTTGGCAGACCGCTAAAGGTGTACCTCCTAACCGAGAAACTCGCTCATAGGCTGCGTCTAGGTCATCGGGAATGTAGCCGCCACGGGAACGAACAAATCCCTTAATCGCGTCCACTGCTCCCTTGCGGACTTGTTTGCCATCAGGTAAATTTGTACCACTCATGCGGGTTTTGGCAGAAAATTCCACACCCTCGGCATTTTGGGTACTGAAGCTGATCCCAACCCGGTGTTTTTCTGCTAGGGCTACGATTGACCTACCTTCGGGCGTATCGTCAAACAAACTTGCAGCTAAAGAAACTTGCGCTACGTCTTCTGGTGAATGACTATTGAGGGGAATAAACTCATCAGCCATGCGGTTGCCAAAGGTGATGGTACCGGTTTTATCCAATACCAGTGTATTAATATCGCCGCAAGCTTCTACCGCTCGACCAGAGGTAGCAATTACGTTAAACTGGGCAACTCTGTCCATTCCAGCAATACCAATGGCACTGAGCAAACCGCCAATAGTAGTAGGAATTAGAGCGACCAATAGTGAGATGAGAATAGCAACGCTAGCACCAGTTCGTAAACTGTTCCCCGCTTCCGGCCCAAACACTGTGCTGATAAAGTTGGCAATGTAACCAGCAAAAGGGGGAATCGTCGAAACCACAATCAGAAATACCTGCGTCAGCACTGCTAACAACACCGTCAAAGCAATTTCGTTCGGAGTTTTGCTACGTTCTGCTCCTTCCACCAAGGAAATCATGCGGTCAATAAAGCCCTGACCGGGGTCGGCTGTAATCCGAATCCTCAACTCGTCAGAAAGTAGGCGTGTACCTCCTGTAACTGAACTGGCAATATCTGTACCTGGTTGCTTTAGTACAGGAGCAGATTCTCCGGTAATTGCAGATTCATCCACCGAGCCAATACCTTGAATCACTTCCCCATCACCGGGAATCATGTCACCTGCAACTACTTTTACCAAGTCGCCCCGCCGCAATTGTGTAGAATTGACTTGCTCAATGGAACCATCAGGCAGGATTTTACGGGCATTGGTATCGGATCGCGTTGCTTTTAGGGTATTTGCTTGGGCTTTTCCACGTCCTTCAGCAACAGCTTCCGCAAAATTCGCAAATAAAACCGTAAAAAATAAAATTAAGGTAATCAATCCGTTTAACAGGCGTTGCTGATTCACATCTGCCTGTACCGTTCCGAATAAATTTGGGTCAATAGTTACTAGAAAGGTGACGATTGTCCCCACCCAGACGACAAACATGACTGGGTTTTTGACGGCAATTCGCGGATTGAGCTTGACAAATGACTCCTTAATTGCTCTTTTGTACAGTCCCCGCATATCCGCCTTGGGCGTATGCTTGCGTGATTCGCGGCTTCCATGAGGAACACGAGGCGGGCGGGGAGTAGATGATGGTTCAGTATTAGTTTGCATACATGAGTTATTTGTTATTAGTCATTAGTCATTAGTCATTAGTCATTAGTCATTAGTCATTAGTCATTAG
>JBHYDF010000285.1:0-8714 GCA_051861145.1 Nostocaceae cyanobacterium | reverse complement strand
AAATGACAAATGACAAATGACAAATGACAAATGACAAATGACAAATGACTAAAGTTCAGCCCGAATCGTAAAAGCATAGTCTCCTCCTGGTTCAAGCTGGTAATCTCGTTGTTCTAGGAAGCGGCCGAGGGGTTCTTTGATTAAGGCACGACCAACAGAAGGTTTTACAGACAGTTCACCCCGGCGAAAATGCCACTGGAACTGCCACTCAAAATCACCCGCTCTCACTTCTCCTTCAAGTAAGCCTTGTTGCCAAGATTGGCGGATAATCCTGACATGGGCGGTAGTTTGTGGTAAACGCTTAGCACTCACGATGCTTGATGTCAAGTAATGGTAAAAGGTAACTAGTTATAACTTTACATTTACTCAAAAATACATCAAATGCATCAATAGTAGTAATTGGATTTTCCCGTGAAAAAGGGAGTAGGGAGTAGGGAGTAGGGGAAGAAATCTTTATTTGTGGCAGCGTTTGTGGGATTTTCCCGTGATTGACTGAGTTAAAGCACATCTAAATTTGCGCATTTATTTTTAGGACTTACGCAAAGAAACCCGGTTTCTACGCAAAATAAAGCTTTAGCAGGCTAGGTATTTACGAAGAAACCGGGTTTATGTGGTCTTGTTGCGTAAGTCCTGATTTTTTTAATTCTTGTGGGGTGGGCATCTTGCCCGCCCAAATAATACAAGTCAAATGTGGAACAGCTTAAAATTATGGATTTGAGATTAATTCCCAATCCATAATCCATATATTTACTTACTGACCGCTGCTTCTCGCGCCGCAGCTGCCTGATCTGGGTGAATACCCAAACGGGTAAGGTTAATTCTACCTTTGTTGTCAATTTCGCGCACTTTGACAATCACTTCGTCACCAACTGCAACTTCATCTTCAACTTTGCCAACGCGGTAGTCGGCGAGTTGGGAAATGTGAATCATGCCCTCTTTACCTGGCAAAAACTCCACAAAAGCACCAATTGGTATAATTCTAGTCACTCTGCCTACGTATACATCACCCTCATTCAGCTTGCGGGTCATGCCTTGAACGATATTTCTAGCTTTCTTAGCCTTGTTTTCATCCACTGCGGAAATTGTCACGGTGCCATCGTCTTCGATGTCAATTTTTGCACCTGTTTCCTCAGTGATACCCTTAATTGTCTTGCCTCCGGGACCAATCACCAGACCAATCATGTCTGGGTCAATCTTAATTGTCAAAAGACGTGGGGCATAGGCTGACATTTCGGTGCGTGGTTGGTCAATTACCTGGAGCATTTTTTCCAGAATGTGCAACCGCGCAGATTTGGCTTGGTGGATGGCTTGAGCAATGATATCCAAGGATAAACCAGGGATTTTCATGTCCATTTGCAAGGCGGTAATCCCGCTATCTGTTCCGGCAACCTTGAAGTCCATGTCTCCCAAAAAGTCTTCAATTCCTTGAATATCCGTAAGAACACGTACTTCTTCGCCTTCTTTAATCAAACCCATTGCCGCACCACTAACGGGTTTGTCAAGAGGTACACCAGCATCCATCAAAGCTAAGGTGGAACCGCACACAGAACCCATTGACGTAGAACCGTTGGAAGAAAGAACTTCCGATACTACGCGAATTACGTAAGGGAATTTGTCTTTTGGTGGTAGTACAGGTAACAGCGATCGCTCTGCTAGTGCCCCGTGACCAATTTCTCGGCGTCCTGGCGCACGTAAGGGTTTAGTTTCGCCTACGGAAAAAGGAGGGAAATTGTAATGGTGCAGGTAACGCTTTTGTTGATCCTGTTGCAAGTCATCGGCTAAGGTTTGTACATCTCCGGGTGTACCGAGAGTACAAGCGGATAACACCTGGGTTAATCCCCGGTTAAATAAACCGCTACCGTGAACTCGCTTGGGTAACAGATTAACTTGACAAGAAACCGGGCGAACTTCATCCAGCTTGCGGCCATCAACTCGAACATTATCTTCGATGATTTGACGCCGCATCAGCTTTTTAGTAATGTCTTTGAAAGTATTGTCTAATGCCTTGCCATCAGTAGTTGCAGCAACTCGAATCGGGTCTTCTTCTGGTAGTTCAGCGATCGCAGTTGCAATCGAATCTTTTACCACATCCAAAGCAGCATCCCGGTCAGTTTTATCCAAATCAAATTGCGATAGGATTTTCTTAATTTCATCCGTAGCGCGATCGCGGATATAGTTTTCGAGTGTCGAGTCTACCTCTGGTGGCGCTTCCTGGACGATTTCCAAGCCCAATTCTGCAATTATATCTAGCTGCGCCTTAATTAAATCCTGCACAGCTTCATAGCCAAATTCAATTGCTTCGATAATATCTCTTTCGGGCAACTGATTGGCTCCCGCTTCCACCATGATTACACCTTCCGGTGAACCTGCCACTATCAAATCCAAGTCCCCGGCGTCAACTTCGGCATAAGTAGGGTTAATAATAAAATCATCCCCCACTAAACCGACTCGCACGGCTGCCATTGGACCATTAAAGGGAATTTTTGCCAATAAAGTAGCAATAGAAGCACCGGTGACTGCTAACACGTCTGGTGGTACTAGCTCATCCATTGATAGCGTTATTGCAACTACTTGCAGGTCATCACGCAACCAAGAGGGGAACAAAGGACGTAACGGACGGTCAATTAAACGGCTAGTGAGGATTGCTCTCTCTGGCGGACGCCCTTCCCGACGCAACAATCCTCCAGGAATTCTCCCTGCTGCATACAGTCTTTCTTCATAATCTACAGTTAGGGGCAGAAAATCAATGCCTTCTCTGGCTGCTGAACGCGTAGCTGTAACTAGAACTGCCGTATCCCCAGATTGTATCAACACCGATCCACCAGCCTGGGGTGCTAGTAGACCCACCTTCAGTCGAATATCCCGTCCGTCAAAGGATATTGACTTCTCAAATTCTCCCATTCAGTTTTTTTTCCTTCTTCTTTCGCTATTCTCTCTCTGTGGCAATCCTAACATTTATGAACAATTGCTGGCAGTTGTCAGAATTAGGAGTTAGGAGTTAGGAGTTAAGAGTTAGGAGTGAGGTAGAGGCGAAAGCATTTGCACAAGATAACTTAATCTGTAATAATCTGTAAATTCCGTCCGGGTTTACGGGTGCAAATGCACGCGGCCTACTTTTTGTAGCTTTTCGCCTCCTTACTCCTGCCTATGGCTATCGTTACTCCTGGTTTGCCCTAAGTATAAAACCTCCAAAAAGTCTACAGCCTCAGCTACTTATTTTTGAAGAGTCAGGATTTACACTTACACATATATAGCATATCCACAACTCCTAACTCATAACTCAAGCGCCCCTAACCCCTAACCCCTAACCCAAGCGCCCAAGCGCCCAAGCGCCCAAGCGCCCCTAAAGCACGATACATCATCAAAGCATCTACAGTCTTTTGTGAATCTAGCTTCGCCGCTGATGGAATTCGCCCGATAATCTGGAATCCTAACGATTCCCACAGTCTGATAGAAGCTATATTAGTAGCAAAGACCAAATTGAACATCACAGCCTCGTAACCAAGACTAGCAGCAATTAAGAGCATTGCCTCTCCCATAAAGCGTCCGATCCCCTGACCTCGCATTTCAGGTTGTACAATAAAACCAGCATTGCAAATATGGTTACACCGACCTGGAAAGTTTGGCTTCAGATAAAACGCTCCTAATATTTCTTTTGGCGGTTGTGCATCTTCGTCTGTTACGGGTCTGACCACAAAGGCATCCTGACTTAACCAGTAAGCTGCAAATTCTGACTGAGAAAGGGGTTGCTTTTGAGGATAGGTTTTACCTTCCACAATTACAAGATTAAGTAATTTCCTTACCTCCTCTTGTTCTTCTGGATGCATATAACCTAACTCTACTTTCATTCCATTTTTTAAAATTTTATAAAGGGGTAATTGCATTTTTGCTAATGTTTATTACGATGTCTTTACTAGTAGTAAATAAATTTAAAAATATTTAAATTTAGTTAATATTTTTTATTGTAAACTTGAGACTCAAGTAATTACCGAAAGTAGAAATTAACTAAAGTTAAGGCTTTATTTTTGCGAAAATCTGAGTAGTTAGCAAATGGCAATTTTACACGGAAGTTGGTTATTAAAACATCAGGGTAGCTGTTTATTTGTTTGGGGAGAGACTTGGCGTTCTCTTGGAGAGGATATCGATCCAAGAACATTAACAGAAGTGCCACTTCATCCGTATGCAATGACACCGGCTGAGTTAAGCGAGTGGCTGCGTTCTCGTAGTATTACAATTCCCAACTCGATACAACAGCCTGTAGAGACGCGAAATTTCGCGTCTCTACAAAGTGGGCGACGCAAAGCAGCAAGTGCAGTTGAAGTCAGTTTGCCAACGCGATCGCAAATAATTACCCTACCTACATATTTCCCAGAAAGCAATGAAGAGGGGACAGCATCGATTTTCCCCGCCCATTCTGCAATTTTAGGTTCAGAGAAACCATTTCCACAATACCTACAACCGTGGCGAGTCGAGGGTTTTTGTCTCAACCCATCAGAAGCAATCAAATTTCTGACTTCTCTACCTCTAAACGTTGCCAATGGCGAGGATGCTTTTTTGGGGGGAGATTTACGTTTTTGGTCGCAGGTTGCCCGTTGGAGTTTGGATTTAATCGCACGGAGTAAATTTTTACCGACAATTGAACGACAAACAGATGGTTCTATTGTCGCCCAGTGGCAAGCACTTCTAGACAGTTCTTTAGACGGAACCCGCCTAGAAAAATTTTCGCAGTTGATGCCACTTGGGTGTAGGACGTATGAAGTTAGGAGTGAGGAATTAGGAGTTAGGAGTGAAGAGGGTTTTGAACTTTCAATCGAGTTTCCACGGGAACCGCAAGAACTGCTGTTGGGATTTCTTAATAGTACAATAGATGCTCAAGTTAGAGTAATGGAGGGTTCCCAACCTCTGTTAGAAGCAAGGGTGATGGCGTCTTTGCCAACGGCGGTGCGCCAGTGGTTGCAATCTTTAACGACTGCATCACCCATAGTCAACGCTGAACCAATTGGGTTGGAAAGACTGGAAGCGGCTTTAAAAGCCTGGACTTTGCCCCTGCAATACCAAATGGCAGGGAAAAATCAGTTTCGTACCTGTTTTGTCCTGCATCCGCCAGAGTCTGAAAATACTGATTGGACTTTAGCGTATTTTCTCCAGGCTGCTGACGATTCAGAATTTTTGGTCGATGCAGAAACAATTTGGCAGCATCCGGTAGAAAGCTTTGTTTATGGCGATCGCACAATTAAACAACCACAAGAAACATTTTTGCGGGGTTTGGGCTTAGCTTCGCGGTTATATCCAGTCATTGCACCGAGTTTGGATACCGCCTATCCCCAGTCTTTTAGCCTCAATCCACTACAAGCCTACGAGTTTATCAAGTCGGTGAAATGGCGATTTGAAGACAGCGGTTTAGGAGTAGTTTTACCTAAGAGTTTAGAAAATCGTGACGGATGGGCAAACCGCTTGGGTTTAAAGATTACCGCCCAAACACCAAATAAAAAGCAGGGACGCTTGGGTTTGCAAAGTCTGTTAAATTTTCAGTGGCAATTAGCCATAGGTGGACAAACTCTTTCTAAACAGGAGTTTGACAAATTAGTGGCGTTGAAAAGTCCACTGGTAGAAATTAACGGCGAGTGGGTAGAGTTACGACCTCAAGACATTAAAACAGCCCAAGCCTTTTTTGCGTCTCGCAAAGACCAAATGGCGTTATCTTTGGAAGATGCTTTGCGTATAAGTACGGGGGATACCCAGACAATTGAAAAATTACCAGTAGTCAGCTTTGAAGCGTCAGGCGCATTGCAGGAGTTGGTTAATACTCTGACGAATAATAAAGCCGTCGAACCTTTACCCACACCCGCCAGTTTCCAAGGACAACTGCGACCATATCAACAGCGTGGCATGGCTTGGCTGACATTTTTAGAACGTTGGGGCTTAGGTGCATGTCTCGCGGACGATATGGGACTGGGCAAATGCGTATCTAAAGATACAAATATATATGTAAATGGCGGACTAAGTACGGCGGAAGAAATCTGGCAAACTTATGCAGGGGAAACAGAGTTTGACGGTGAAGGATTCTGGGCTAAACCAACTCAAGAATTACTGGTTAATTCCATTAACGATAAAACTGGCAAAATAGTACAAGCACCTATCCGGCGACTGTATCGGCAGCAAGTTCAAGAAAAATTGCGAAAAATCACGTTGCAAGATGGTAGTAGTGTTACCATTACCCGTCGTCACAAGCTGCTGACAAATAAAGGCTGGACGAATCAATTACAGGTAGGTGATTACGTTTGTGTACCTGCCAAAATGCTTTGGCAAGGAAAACCCGAAGATCCGGATTTGGTAAAATTTATCGCTTGGCAGATTGGCGAAGGTCATGAATTGATTAATTGGGGTCAAGTCAGAATATCTCAAAAAGACACCAAACTGCTAGAGAATCTACTTCACACTTTACAGCGTATTTCTTGCCGCTATGACATCAAGATTAACAGTCCTAACATCCAAATTTTCCCTGGAAAAGTTCCATTTCTGCGAATTGATAGCCAAGCATATAAGCGCTTCTTAGAAACAAAAGGTTACGTTTGGGGCAAAAAGTCGGCAGAAAAATCAATTCCGCCTTTCATAATGCAGGCAGATTTGGATAGTGTGCGTATCTTTTTACAAAACTATTTTGATGCTGAGTCTGCTGTTATTTCCAGAATGCGGAGTATTGAAATTAGCACAGCTTCACCTCAGCTAATTCAGCAAATTTCTGCACTCTTGCGACGCTTCGGAATTTGGTTGCGAATTTCACCTAAACAGAAGTGCGCCACCAATGGTACTGGTATTTATCGCACTTACTACATAGGTACTATTGGAGGCAATAGCGCCCGGAGATTTTTGCAAGAAATTGGGTTTAGTAACTTAGAAAAACAGCGGAAATTAGAAGAAATTTGTCAAAGTGTCAGCAATACCAATGTTGAAGTAATTCCGGCTGCGAAGGAAGTATTTTATGGCAATATTGAAAGCATTGAAGATGTTGATTATCAAGGATGGGTTTACGACTTTGAAGTTAGCGAACATCACAATTTTGTTGCTAACAATATTATTTGTCATAACACCATTCAATTCATTGCTTTTTTACTACATTTAAAAGAACAAGATGCCCTAGAAAAACCCACCTTGCTAGTTTGCCCAACTTCCGTGTTAGGAAACTGGGAACGGGAAGTCAAAAAATTTGCTCCGTCACTCAAAGTATTTCAGTATCACGGTGATAAGCGTCCGAAAGGCAAGGCATTTGCAGAAGCAGCAAAAAAGCATGATTTAGTTATTACTAGTTATGCATTAATTCCGCGAGATTTAAAATCATTGCAGAGTGTTTCTTGGCAAGTAATTGTGTTAGATGAAGCGCAAAATATTAAAAATGCAGAGGCTAAACAATCCCAGGCGGTACGGCAAATAGAATCAGAATTTCGTATTGCCTTAACAGGAACACCCGTAGAAAATAGACTGCAAGAACTTTGGTCAATTTTGGATTTTCTCAATCCTGGCTATTTGGGAAACAAGCAATTCTTCCAGCGACGATTTGCCATGCCCATTGAAAAGTATGGCGATACATCTTCTTTAAGTCAATTGCGTTCATTAGTTCAACCGTTTATCTTGCGTCGCTTAAAAACTGACCGCGAAATTATTCAAGACTTGCCAGAAAAGCAGGAAATGACAGTATTTTGCGGCTTAAGTCCCGAACAAGCCGAACTGTATCAAAAAGTAGTAGAAGAATCTCTAGCAGAGATTGAAGAAGCTAAAGGAATACAGCGGCGGGGAATGATTTTGGCTTTACTTGTGAAGCTAAAACAAGTCTGCAATCACCCAGCACAATATTTGAAAAAAACAACTCTTACCGAACCGCGTTTATCTGGGAAATTATTGCGGTTGCAGGAGATGTTAGAAGAAGTATTATCGGAAGGCGATCGCGCTTTAATTTTCACCCAATTTGCAGAGTGGGGCAAAATGCTCAAACCCTATCTGGAACAACAGTTAGGGCGAGAAATGTTGTTTTTGTATGGTAGCACCAGCAAAAAACAACGTGAAGAAATGATAGACCGTTTTCAACACGACCCCCAAGGGCCACCAATCATGATTCTTTCATTGAAAGCAGGTGGTGTAGGTTTGAATTTAACACGCGCAAATCACGTCTTCCACTTTGACCGATGGTGGAATCCAGCAGTAGAAAATCAAGCCACAGACCGAGTATTTCGTATTGGTCAAACCCGTAATGTACAAGTGCATAAATTTGTTAGCACCGGCACATTAGAAGAGAAAATTCATGACATGATTGAGAGTAAGAAACAACTAGCTGAACAAGTTGTGGGTGCAGGTGAAGATTGGCTAACTGAACTGGATACAAACCAACTCCGCAATTTACTGCTACTTGACCGCAGTGCAGTTATTGAAGAAGAGGATACAGAATGAACCCCACCCCTTACCCCTCCCCGCAAGCAGGGAGGGGAAGAAACCTTCACACTTTTTGCAAGCAGGGAGGGGAAGAAACCTTCACACTTTTTGCAAGCAGGGACTTAGCCAGGAGTGAGGTCAAAACGAACTACAAACAACACAAAGGAAGCAAAGAAAGAGGGAATGGGGAATACTTCATTGTTGATTATTTACCACAAACGATTCACTATTAACAAATAACCAATGACTAATGACTAATGACTAATGACTAATGACTAATGACTAATGAC
>JBHYDF010000284.1:0-8752 GCA_051861145.1 Nostocaceae cyanobacterium | reverse complement strand
GATTTGTGGAGATTTCCTGGAAAAGTAGAATGAATTTATTACTTAGTCACACGTCCACGTCAACGCCACATTTACGCTTTTTTCTGTTCCTGACGAGTAATCGTAAACTGTGAAAGTACCATTCAAACTGCCTGAGTTCAGCTGCTTGTCAACGGTGAAATTTGGGTTTGTAACTGAGCCATAACCAGACGATCCCGTTCCATCGCAGTAGTTATAATTTGAATAATAAAGGGAAGCCTGTTTCTGGGAAGTCGGAGCGCCTGGAGCATCCTTGGTAATGCTATTATAAGCATAAATATCGACATAAGTCGAGTTGCAGCCATCATATTGATAAAAGCTGGCGTAAGCGTTTTCCCCCTTAAATTGATATTTCTGCGTAGTGACCGCTAGTTCAGATTTTTCTTTGTGCAACCCCAAGTGCTTGCGAAGGGTTGATGTTTCCCAACCTTTTTTTAATTTCACATTAGCCAGTTCAGATAATCGATTGATTTGATATCTTTGACCAACCATTACCGGACTAAAGCTTTTACTACCCCTTGCTTCTACTTCTTCAATTACAATCGTTTTTACTGGGTAGATTTCACATAATAAAGTAATTGTTCGGTATTCCAAGTCTTTATTAGCTCGAATACTTGGCGGTAGTTTTGAACCTCGTCGATTATCAAATCTAGCTTGACGATGACTGCGTTTAGAAAAAGATAATTTTCGATTAATTCGTCTACCTCTTCTACCACGCCGCATCATGGCTCGTTGTTCCATCCTATCTTTAACTGTTTTAAATGGTAAAACTAGGTGAAACATTTGTAGTGTGTATTTCTTGGTTTGAACTGCCACACCAGAAAACATTTTGCCAGGGTCTAATCCAATTACAATATCTTGAGTCTGGGTATCAGATGGTTCAGTTGTTAATTGAACATAAAAAATACCTAGTTTGTTGATTTTACCAATTGCTTTACCTTCTTTAATCCAACGTCTAGCACGACTTGGTTTAGTTGGCATTAAAGGTTTATCGTCTACTGAAATTACAGGTACTCGCATAAAGAGATAATCCGATGCGTTAAAGTTTAAGTCCCCTCGCCCAACTAATCCAAAATGTCTTGTCTTTAACCAACGACTGAACAAACAGTCTTGCAGATAATCCAAACTGGGGAAGTATTTGGAAGTGCGTATCAGGATTAGTCTCAGTGGGCTAGTCAAACACGTAAAGTTTGCTCTTTACAAGCCCCATCCCTCTTTAGGGTGGGGTTATTGACTAAAGGAACCCGCTAACACCAGTTTCCTTCCGTAGCGTGGCACGTCCTTGGGTAATTTATTTTCAGCTTGCCCAAAGAATTTGGTGCAAGAATTTGAGCAAAATTAAATCTACCTGTTAAATTTCTAGGGGTATAGCAATATTTACAATTATTCGTAATCGCAACTTGCCTCTAAATTCCCTATATAGCTGTACTTCCCGTGGAAAGCTGCACACCACTACTTAGCTATATAACCGTATAAAAATGTTTGTAAATTTCTGTAAATAGACTGACTTTGCTCTGAAGAAACACGGGGAGTGGGGATTGTAGAGACGCTTCAAACAGCGCGTCTGGAGTAGGGAAGAAGGAAATAAGTGTTTCTTTCCTGAGTAACGGGTGGCGTGCCGCCCGTGGGGCGCTTTCAAGCCAGTCAATCACGGGAAAATCCCATAAACTTTGCCATGAAAAAGATTTCTTCCCCTACTCCCTACTCCCCAACGCCAGTCGCTACAACGGAGGAAACCTCCGCAACGCGCTGGCTCCTCCCTACTCCCTTTTCCACCCAGATAGATGACAAAATTTTATAATTTATCAAGGTTACAAATTTTTTTAGTCCTTGCTTGTAGTTCACCATGACCACTTCACCCCGTCGCTATCACATTACAACCTTCGGTTGCCAGATGAACAAAGCCGACTCAGAGCGCATGGCTGGCATCTTAGAAGACATGGGCTTTGAGTGGTCAGAAGACCCAAATAACGCAAATGTAATTCTTTACAACACTTGCACTATCCGTGATAATGCAGAGCAAAAAGTATATTCCTATCTCGGTAGACAGGCAAAACGCAAGCACGAACAACCAGATTTAACCCTAATTGTTGCTGGTTGTGTTGCTCAGCAGGAAGGAGAAGCACTACTGCGGCGCGTGCCAGAATTAGATTTGGTAATGGGACCGCAACATGCTAACCGCCTGAAAGATTTGCTGCAACAAGTATTTGACGGCAACCAAGTTGTAGCAACCGAGCCGATTCACATAATGGAAGATATCACCAAGCCGCGCCGGGATACCACGGTGACTGCTTGGGTAAATGTGATTTATGGCTGTAATGAGCGCTGTACTTACTGTGTAGTTCCGAATGTGCGGGGTGTGGAACAATCCCGGACACCAGAAGCAATTCGGGCGGAAATGGAGGAAATAGGACGACAAGGTTATAAGGAAGTTACCCTCCTAGGTCAAAATATAGACGCCTATGGGCGAGATTTGCCGGGTGTGACGCCGGAAGGTCGCCACAAGCACACACTTACAGATTTGCTGTACTACGTTCACGATGTACCGGGAATTGAAAGAATCAGATTTGCTACTTCTCATCCCCGCTATTTTACTGAGCGACTAATTCGGGCTTGTGCGGAATTGCCCAAGGTGTGCGAACACTTCCATATTCCTTTTCAATCTGGAGATAACGAGGTATTAAAACGCATGTCGCGGGGTTATACCCATGAGAAATATCGCCGGATTATTGATACTATCCGGGAGTATGTGCCAGATGCGGCGATTAGCGCAGATGCAATTGTCGGTTTTCCTGGGGAAACGGAAGAACAATTTGAAAATACCCTAAAACTGGTAGAAGATATTGGTTTTGACCAGTTGAATACTGCGGCTTATTCTCCACGTCCAGGAACACCAGCAGCAGTGTGGGAAAATCAACTCAGTGAAGAAGTGAAAAGCGATCGCCTACAACGACTGAACCATCTAGTAGCCATTAAAGCAGCCGAGCGATCGCAACGTTACCAAGGACGCATTGAAGAAGTTTTGGTAGAAGACCAAAATCCGAAAGATAAAACTCAGGTGATGGGACGTACACGCACCAACCGCCTCACCTTTTTTACTGGTGACATCAACGAACTGAAAGGCAAGTTGGTAAAAGTTAAAATTACCGAAGTTCGCGCCTTTAGTTTGACAGGTGAACCGATAGAGGAGTTAGTCATTAGTCATTAGTCATTAGTCATTGGTCATTAGTCATTGGTCATTGGTCATTAGTCATTAGTCATTAGTCATTAGTCATTTGTAGGACGTTGGTTATTTACCACTGTATGGGCAAAAGACCTACCCCTACTAACTACTAACTACTAACAAATGACCAATGACCAATGACCAATGACCAATGACCAATGACCAATGACCAATGACTAATGACAATTAACGCCATGACTCTATAATCATGACGATCGCCATAAAACATAATAGAACAATTCCCAATTTTCCAAACCAACTACCTACAAAAGGTAGCAGTGCAGCGGCAAAATTAGATGCACCCAAACCTATTGATAAAACGTAGGCGATCGCAAATCCCAAAAATGCTAACAAGAAATATTTGAGGAACTTTGCAGCAAGTTTGAATAAAGGGCTATGCTCATTTGTGGTCATGATTATGCACTCGTGATAGTGGGTTGTTAAATTTTTGGAAGCAAATGTCTACCGCATTCTCAGAGAACACACCATAGTCACACCTCAAAAACAATACCAAATGCTCACCCTACGAAATCAATTCGATTATCAGTTAGAGCCTTCGCTATTTGTGACTATTTGTCGTATTATGTGACGCAAATTGTATACATATTTCCCCTTGAAAGTCAATCAAAGCGGTAACAAAACTTAATGAGTGATATTATCCTGCGGAAAAGAGTTAATTAAATTGATTTTAAGCATATTTCACTGATATAGATGTGCAAGATGTTTTAGTTCACATGTGACACCTGTCACATTTGCCGTCAATCTCATTTTTGAAGATATTTGCAAATCTTGTGAAATTCAGCTTTAGCGTTAACTAGCGCACAGTAACAACAAAAGGTTTATGTTAATTTTTCCCTGATTACCTGATTAGGATTGTGTAAATCTAAAATAGGATTTAAGTAAAAGTGACAGGTGTCACTCAAAGCTGAAGCTTGTAAGCTAATGATTATGTCACGAAAGACGTATATAAGTGTATAAAACGCTAACTGGCATGGATCAGAAGAATTTAAATGAAACCTTCGAGAAGCTAACGCCTCGACGAAAAGAGGTATTGCAACTAGTGTTGGCTGGTGAACCAGATGAAGCGATCGCTCAAACTTTGCATATCAAACCAGTCTCAGTGAGAAAATACCTCGAAAGGCTTTACCAAGCTTTTGGGATTAATAAGCGAGTTGAGTTGGTTACTTTGTTTGCCAAGTATAAACCAGAATTGATAGGTAATATTACAAATGCTAATCAGCTTAAGCAATCCACACTTGCAGAACAAACAAAACGTCCAAATGCAGGTCATGAAGAAGTAGAATTATCTACAATAATAGAAAAACCAGCAAAAGGCATTCAGCACAGCAAAAAAGATTTAGGAGAAGCACCCGATACAGTTAATTTTTATGGGCGTATTGATGAGCTAGAGACATTAAAACAATGGATAGTAGAAGACAACTGTCGCATTGTCGCACTTCTAGGAATGGGTGGACTTGGAAAAACCGCCCTATCTGTAAAGCTTGTAGAACTACTTCAACATGATTTTAACTACATTATCTGGCGTAGTCTCAGCGAAGCTCCCAAATTAGAAACAGTATTGGTAGATATAATAAAATTTTTATCTAACCACCAAGAAGCAGACTTAAAAGGAAGTGTAAGTGATAAAATTACACTTTTAATTAATTATTTACGTCACTCACGCTGTCTACTAATTCTAGATAACTTTGAATCAATTCTTCAAGACGGCTTTCATGCTGGCTCCTATCGAGAAGATTACGAAGATTATGGTGTTTTTGTTCAGCGAATAGGTGAATTATCTCATCAAAGTTGCTTAGTTATAACCAGTCGCACAAAGCCAGAAGAAATTGCTGTTCAGGAAGGCGAAAACTTGCCAATCCGTTCACTATTACTCAAAGGATTAGAGCAATCGGAAGCACTGAAAATTTTAAAAGATAAAGGACTGGAGGGTTCAGAAGATGAGATGAGCGAATTAATTGAACTCTACAGCGGTAATCCCTTAGCCTTAAAAATAGTATCTACATTTATTAAAGACTTATTTAATGGCAATATTTCTGAATTTCTTTCCCAAAGATTAGCACCTTTTGTTGGCATAGAAGATTTGTTAGACAGTCAGTTTAATCGCCTGTCAGCCTTAGAACAAGAAATAATGTATTGGTTGGCGATTAACCGAGAACCAGTCTATGTTAAAGATTTAATTGATGATATGGTAGAAAAGCCCATGTTTTCCAGTTTGATTGAAAGCCTGGAAAATCTGAAAAGGCGCTCCTTAATTGAAACGGTAGATGGAAGATTTACGCTGCAAAATGTCGTCATGGAGTACATGATAGCTGTACTGATACGACAGGTAAGCGAGGAAATTAATTCTGGAGAGTTTCATATATTTAATAACTATTCCTTGAGCAAAGCTACAGCAAAAGATTATGTAAGAAACTGTCAAATAGAACTGATTATTAAACCTATCGCCAAAAATATTATTAACATAGAAACTAAACTAGCTCAACCTCTGAAACAAAGAGATAGAAATATCCAGAAAAAAGGATACGCAGTTGGAAATATCCTCAACTTACTACGTTATTTTGACTATAGTTTATCAGGATTGGATCTATCTAATTTAACAGTATGGCAAGCTTACCTACGGGGAGCAAATTTACGTTACGTTAAATTTACAGGTTCTGATTTAAATAAATCTCGCTTTACCGAAGCTTTTGGAACAGTTTTATCTGTGGCGTCTAGCCCTAAAAAATCTCTTTGGGCGATGGGCGACACCAAGAGCAAAATTCGCCTCAGACATCCCGATGGTCAACAGCTTTTAACTCTAAAAGGACATACTAATTGGGTGCGATCGCTTGCTTTTAGCCCTGATGGCAAAACCTTAGCAAGTGGTAGCGATGACAAAACCGTAATGCTTTGGACTACTGATACTGGTCAACGCCTGAAAACATTGGAGGGACATAAAGAAAGGGTGTGGTCAGTTGCTTTTAGTGCTGATGGCAAAACTTTAGCTAGTGGTAGTGAAGACAAGACAATTAGGGTTTGGAACATTAACACTGGTAAATGTTTGCAAACTTTGGAAAGACATACGAATTGGGTGCGTTCAGTCGCCTTTAGTCCTGATGGTAAGACTTTAGCCAGTGGTAGCAGCGATAAAACAGTGATTTTATGGGATGCTACGGATGGTAAATACATCAGAACCCTGACGGGACACACTGGTAGGGTGCGTTCAGTCGCCTTTAGTCCTGATGGTAAGATTTTAGCCAGTGGCGGTGATGACAATACAGTTATTCTTTGGGATGTCTCAGAAGGTAAACACCTGAAAACTCTCAACGGACATAATGGTTGGATCAGAGCGATCGCTTTCAGTCCCAATGGCAAAATCTTAGCTAGTGCTGGTGAGGATCGTATTATCATTCTGTGGGATATTCAGACCGCTCAACGCCTCAAAACATTATCAGAACACACAGCCAGAGTCTGGTCAATCGCCTTCTGTTCAGCCAATGGTAAAACTTTGATTAGCAGTGGTGATGATAAAACCGTTAAAATCTGGGATGTTCAAAAAGGTCAATGCTTAAAAACCTTGCAGGGACACACAGATTGGGCTTGGTCAATAGACTTGAACCCGGATGACAGTATCATGGCGAGTGGAAGCGAAGACCAAACCATAAAACTGTGGGATATCGCCAACGGTCAAGTTTATAAAACACTGCGATCGCACACTAACAGAATCCGAGGCGTAGCAATTCATCCTCACGGCAAAATTTTAGCCAGCGCTAGTGATGACCAAACAATCAAACTTTGGGATATTCATTCTGGTCAGCTTCTGAAAACCTTAGTAGATCACGCTGACAGAGTACTAACAGTAGCTTTTAGCCCTGATGGTAACAATCTGGCTAGTGGTGGTGATGATAAAGTATTAAGGATTTGGGACATTCACACCGGTCAGTGTCGTAAAACCCAAGAAAATCACAAGAGTTGGATTTGGTCAGTGAAATTTAGCCCCGATGGCAGTATCTTAACAAGCGCAAGTGAAGACGCAACTATCAAGCTTTGGAATGCGAGTACGGGTGAGTGTCTGAAAACATTGAAGGGACATAATGGTTGGGTGCGGTCAGTACGCTTTAACCCCAATGGCAGGATTTTAGCAAGCGGTAGTGAAGACGAAACAGTAAAGCTTTGGGATGTAAGTACGGGTAAATGCTTAAAAACCCTCAAAGGACAAGTTTGTTGGATACGGTCAATAGCCTTTAGTCCAGATGGTCGTTTATTAGCAAGTGTTGGTGAAAAACCTTTTGTTGAAATTTGGGATATCGAAACTGGTCAAATTTACAAAACCTTGGAAGGTCATTATGAGAAAGGATGGTCAGTCATTTTTAGTTCTGAAGGCAAAACTTTGGCTAGTAGCAGTGAAGATGGAGCCATTAGATTTTGGAATGTGGAAACAGGGCAACTTTTGCGTGTATTAAGAGCGCCTCGACTTTACGAAGGCATGGACATTACAGGTGTAGTTAATCTTACGGAAGCACAAATAAACACTTTAAAAACTTTAGGAGCAACAAAAAACGATGAGTAAAAAAATCAGACCGGCATTGATTGGCATTACAACCTATGGCCGTAAAGAAGCAATACCTTTTTCTCTGCCCAGTGCTTATTTAGATGCAGTACGAATCGCAGGAGGTGTGCCGGTCTTGTTACCCCCAGGAGATTCTGATCCAGCAATACTTCTAGAACCTCTAGATGGTCTGATTATTTCTGGGGGAGGAGACATCAGCCCAGAATTTTATAACGGGGATACTCATCCTACGATTTATTCAGTAGATTCTGAACGCGACATTTTTGAACTTAGCCTGGCTCAGTTTGCTTTAAAAAATCACATACCAGTGTTAGGTATTTGTAGGGGATTGCAGATACTAACTGTTGTATCTGGTGGCACTTTGATCCCGCACGTACCCGATGTGTACGGCACATCAGTAGCGCACCGATTAGAACCGGAACCCGGCAAACGCCTACCTACACAACATATGGTGAAAATAAATTCGGAAAGTCGCCTAGCAAAGGTGATTCAGAAAACTCAGATACCCGTAGTTTCTTGGCATCACCAAGCATTGCATACATTACCATCTGGCTGGCGTGCCGTTGCCCACGCCACAGATGACGGGGTGATTGAAGCAGTAGAACATCAGTATCATCCTTGGGCGATCGGCGTACAATGGCATCCAGAATTATCAGTCAACGATCCCAATCATGAGCGGATTTTTAAGGCTTTTGTACAAGCTACTTATATTCAAAAAGGTCTGTTGATAGCCTGATAATAAACTTATTATGAAAATCTCACGCAGAGGAGGACACTTGCGTGGGCGGGTTTCCCGACTTGAGCAAAGTGTCCGTCGCGCAAAGACGCAGAGTAGATATTAGTCACGCATTCATGATTGAAGATAATTAACCACAGATGGACAACACTCTAAGAGGATGTCTGAGAAGTATGGTTTTAAACCAATTAATCTTAGATCCCCC
>JBHYDF010000283.1:0-8771 GCA_051861145.1 Nostocaceae cyanobacterium | reverse complement strand
AATAATTTTTGCCTCACGCAGAGGCGCACCAGGCGCAGAGAATTAGAAAATTTAATCTCATTCAACGTAATCATTAAAATAAGTTTGCACTAAATTTTCCAATTGTTCTTCCGAACAACACTCAATTAATGCTTCAAAAGCCTCAAGTAATTTTGCTGCACTGTCTCCCAAAATTGGACTCAATCCCCAAACATCCTGCACCCATTCTTGAGAAGGCAAATCTTCAAAAATCAGGCGTTCTAAAAATTGCTTTGCTTCGATTTTAGAAATGGACATAAAGTTTATTTTTGCCTATAGTAAAAACTGATTAATAAAAAATCTTCCCTAGGGAAAATTTGATTCTATAGTAGCAACTCAGCACACCTGCTAGAGTTTTGCAGCATTTCCAACACTCAGTAGCCAATCATACCATTTGTGATTTGAGATTTTGGCTCTTGGTTCATGGCTCTTGGTTCATAGTTAATAGTTCATTGCCATTAACCATTAACCATTAACTATTAACCATTAACCAGATTTAGACTAAAACATTGACCAAATAATCAATTACGTAGCTAAAGTAACTCCTTAATTCTTCAGCAGCCTGACTTGATATTTTATATGAATATTCCCAATCTGATAGATACTGATTTTTGAGCAACTCGAATGCTTGCAGATAAGTTTGGGCTGGCGGATCGTGGTGAATGATTACTCTTTTATATAACAAACGAGGTTCAATTTCATTTTCCATGCAACTACCAAGTAGTTTTAAATATTTACAAATATTCAAGCGAAATTCTTCTACTTGCGGATACTGCGGACTCAATAATTCATTTGTCACCGCTTGCGCCAACTCTGTTCGCTGAGCCAAAAGCCATCTTCCTGCTTCTATGCAAGCGACTCTTTGTGCTTCTATCTCTGAAAAAGATGCAGTTAATTCTTGGATATTTGCTAAAGATTGGCGAAGCATATTTTGTCTAGCTTCAATTTCTACGCAGTTTGAGCTTGCTTGCGATCGCTGTTTTCTATCCTCCAACTCACGCATCACATCTTCAACAGCAGGTTTAATAATTTGATTGATAATATGTCTCTGTTCTTTCAGCACCTCGACTACTTGCTGACGCACTTCATAATTTATAATTTTCTCTAGCCGTAGATTTGTGCTATCTTGCAAAGAGTTTATCTGCCGTTGTAAATCATGAATTGCCCAGTCTTGAGATTCTTCTTTATCTAACAGTCCCTGATATACACGTCGTTCCAGCAGTTCGACTCGTCTTTCCAAAGGTTGTACAGAAGCACCTTTTAGCCAAGGATTAAAGATGTACCCGGCCAATTCGTGCAAAACGTGTCCAACCTTTTGCAACACTCCGGTTTTATGTGTATTTTCCCTCATTAGGTTTATCCTTAGAGATGACCGCTGGTTTGAGTAAATCTAGCCTGACATTTGATAGGGAGTGTCTGCTTTAGCTTTGACAAGTTTTTCTCAACTTTCCGCCAGCATAGAGACGTAATAGCCTTTTTTAAACAAAAGCTGGCTATAAAAGGTATTTTTTACAATTGCACTCTGTACAATTCCAAATAGTTTCCGCACGCAAAGGTGAGAAACTAACAAGTTTCTCCAGAGATTGGCGATCGCAAATACAAACACTTATTAGTATTTCAGAAAATTCTACCGAGACTAATTAGAAAGCGCAATTACACTTACGAAAGAATTAATTATTGTAAAGCAGGCTACAGATTTTGATTACATTAGAACACTTAGAAAAGTTATTCTCTCGATACTAAGGTTTGCACCTCAGAATCTAGCATAAGAAAAAATAATATATATGCAAGAAGTATATTGTTGTTTTGAACAAAACCTTATTGCTTATGATAGATGCATATATTGTCAAAACTTGAAAAAAATGAAACTTTAATTATTGAAGTAACTTACGTACAAGTTAAGTATCCTAAACAACCAATTACTCAATTAGGCAAACTCGTAACTTAATACTCTGCGTTCCTCTCTTGTATACCTCTGCGCCCCTTTGCGTTGAAATTTCAAACCTCAAGTGTGAAAACCGTACATAAATAGAGCGCAATTTCTACCTGAAGAATCTGTGTTGAGGTCGATAAAATCAAAGTGCGGCTTAAGTAATGCTGTTGGTAACAAACAATCAAACAAAACAGCATTACAAGGAGAGCAAAATATGGGAAATCAATTGAGAACCGCTGCTTTACTAGCTTTGTTAAGCGGCATTTTGATTGCTATTAGTTACTGGGTAATTGGCGGCACCACAGGCGTAATTGTGGGTATTGCCATAGCAGCAGTAACCAACTTATTTTCTTGGTATCAATCAGATAAAATTGCGTTGGCAGCCTACCGCGCTCAGCTGGTATCACCACAGGAAGCACCAGGGCTGTATCAGATGGTGCAGAGATTATCCCAAAGGGCTAATTTACCTACGCCCAGGGTGTACATAGTTCCCAGCCAAGCCCCTAACGCCTTTGCCACAGGGCGCGATCCGGAACACTCTGCGGTTGCTGTCACCGAAGGTATTTTAAATTTATTGCCTGAAGATGAACTTGAAGGCGTTATCGCCCACGAACTCACGCATATCGCCAACCGTGACACCTTAACACAAGCGGTTGCAGCTACCATCGCTGGTGCAATTTCATTTTTAGCGCAAATGGTTAGCTATAGTCTTTGGTATACGCCGTCTTCACGAGACAATCGTAATGGCCCTAATCCTTTAGGATTGCTGTTGACGGTGCTACTTGCTCCTATTGCTGCAACAATTATTCAATTAGCAATCTCGCGTACGCGGGAATTCTCAGCGGATGCGGGTTCTGCAAGATTGACGGGTAATCCCCGCGCCTTAGCCCGTGCGTTGCAACGATTAGAAACTACAGCACGTCAATTACCTTTACAAGCAAACCCAGCTTTTGAACCACTATTAATTACAAGTCCATTATCCGGGCAGTTTCTCAGTAATTTGTTCTCCAGTCACCCCCCCACAGAAGCACGAGTGGAAGCATTGTTGAGATTAGAACAATTGCCTTCTATGGAAAGAGTTTAGGGGCTAGGGGCTAGGGGCTAGGGGCTAGGGGCTAGGGGCTATTGGAAATTAGAATAACAACCAATAAACCATAAACAACTAACAACTAACTACTCCCTAGTCCCTAATCCCTAATCCCTAATCCAAGCGCCCCTAGTCCCTAATCCAAGCGCCCCCCACTCCCCTTATTAGCAAACAAGAGGACTAGCTATGACTTACAATCCTAATAATCCTAATAACGAAGAAAAAGTAGTCATCGAAGAAGAAAGTTTGGTAGTCGTCCAAGTCAGCAACCAAACCGATGAAATGGTTGAAGCTGAGATGGTTGGCGAAACTGATGAAGTTAAATTTGAAACCAAAGCCTTGATTGAAGCTTTGAAAAGACGCGCCCAATCTGAGGCACAATCAGCAGGAACCCTCACCCGTGAAACCTATTTAAACGCGGTACGTCGGGCGCGAGAAGCAATTGAAGGCGAGAAACTGATTGAACGCGATCGCATTGAAAACTCCTGGAGTGCAGTGCAACAAGAAGCTGAGAAAAACTGGCACTTGGCAATCAAACAAGTGTCAGAACTTGGCGATCGCTTCCAAGCCGCCGCTAAAGCTGCTTGGGATGCTTTCAACGCCCCTCGCTCACAATCTTAATTTTGTGTTATAGCCTGTCGTAGGGGCACAGCAATGCTGTGCCCCTACCCAACCGGGAGCAAACGAAAAGCGCGATCAATTCACGCACCCAACGCAAAAATGTTGTAGAGACGCGATATATCGCGTCTCTACAAGCATATTGTCTGAAATTGTTTAATCTTTTCTTGAATTGGAATTACAAGAATTGCTAATGATGCTAGATAATTAAAAAGTTTGAAATTTACTTGCATTCCCTAGATTTGTAACTAAGAACTAACACCTATGCGAACTTACTATTGCGGCGAACTCCGAGCAGAACACATTGGAGAAACTGTCACCTTGTATGGATGGGTAGACCGTCGCCGCGATCATGGGGGCGTGATATTTTTAGATTTACGCGATCGCTCTGGCATTGTCCAGATTGTCAGCGATCCCCAACGCACCCCGGATTCTTATGAACAGGCTAACACTCTGCGCAATGAATATGTCATAAAAGTGACGGGTAGAGTATCGCAACGTCCGGAAGAATCCCTAAATATCCGTATTCCTACAGGCGAAGTTGAAATTTACGCCGATAAAATAGAATTGCTTAACACTATCCGCAAGCAGTTACCTTTCCAAGTTTCCACCACTGATACAGATCCGGTACGGGAAGACTTGCGGTTGAAGTATCGTTATTTAGATTTGCGGCGCGATCGCATGGCGCATAATCTGCAACTGCGTCATCAAATCGTTAAAGCCATCCGTCGCTACCTCGAAGACAACGAAGGTTTTATCGAAATTGAAACTCCCATACTTACCCGTTCCACCCCCGAAGGTGCGCGGGATTATTTGGTTCCCAGTCGTGCTAACCCTGGCGAATGGTTCGCTTTACCGCAATCACCCCAGTTATTTAAACAGTTATTGATGGTATCCGGCTTTGATAGATACTATCAAATTGCTCGTTGCTTCCGCGATGAAGATTTACGCGCCGATAGACAACCCGAATTTACTCAAGTAGACATGGAAATGAGCTTCATGTCTCAAGAAGAAATTATCGAATTGAACGAAAAGTTAGTTTGTCATATCTTCAAAACTGTTAAAGGCATTGAATTACACTCTCCCTTCCCTCGTCTCACCTACGCTGAGGCGATGGAACGTTACGGCAGTGATAAACCTGATACCCGCTATCAATTGGAATTAGTTAATGTCTCGGATATTGTCAAAGACTGTGACTTCAAAGTATTTCGGGATTCCGTCAATAGCGGTGGCGTCGTCAAAATCTTGCCTATTCCCAACGGAGATGTAATTTCTAACGTCCGTATCAAACCAGGCGGCGATATCTTCAAAGAAGCCAGCGAAGCCGGTGCAAAAGGTTTAGCTTACATCCGCGTTCGGGAAAACGACGAAATCGACACCATCGGTGCGATTAAAACCAGCCTCAGCGCCGAACAAAAACAGGAAATTTTGCGTCGCACGGATGCAAAGCCAGGTCATTTGTTACTATTTGGAGCAGGTGATGTTGCTACTGTCAATAAAACCTTAGATAGATTACGGCAATTCACAGCTAGGGAATTCGGGTTAATTAATCCTGAGAAAATCAACTTGCTGTGGATTACAGATTTCCCGATGTTTGAATGGAATGCAGACGAAAAGCGCCTAGAAGCACTGCACCATCCATTTACAGCACCCCATCCGGATGATTTGCACGACTTAAAGACTGCACGCGCCCAAGCATATGACTTGGTGTTTAATGGTTTTGAGGTTGGCGGTGGAAGTCTGCGGATTTACCAACCAGAATTACAACAACAGGTGTTTGAAACAATAGGCATGTCACAAGAGGAAGCTTACAATAAATTTGGGTTCCTGCTTGAGGCTTTTGAGTACGGCGTCCCTCCTCACGGTGGACTTGCTTATGGTTTAGATCGATTGGTGATGTTACTGGCTGGAGAAGAATCAATTCGGGACGTAATTCCTTTTCCGAAGACGCAACAAGCACGTTGCTTGTTGACGGATGCGCCTTCTGGTGTGGATGCAAAGCAACTGAAAGAGTTGCATGTTGCTTCTACTTATAAGCCGAAATCATAGCAAGGTTAATTTGTAAAGTTTTAACACGTGCGTAACGCCCTCTGGGCGTTACGCACCGCGTATCGCATTTCTCAGATAGCTTAAATAAGGTGCGATACGCCGGAGGCGTTAAGCTTCGCTTATCGCAATTTGCCAATAAAACCAAATCTTTCACACTGACGCAAAGCTGTACTAAGGCATCCAATGATATTCGATATTAGGTTGCCCATTATATTTATTGATTGACAACTTACCAGCTTTAAAGCCGTGCTTTTCGTAAAATCTACAAGCGCGTGTATTTTGTTGCAATGTTTGTAGCGTTAGTCCCTCTGGACAAATTTCTTTTGCTTTCTCAAGTAAAGCTGAACCAATACCTCTATTCTGGTAATTTGGATCAACAAAAATCTGGTTTAATTCTTGTTCCTCTTTTATTACTACAATAAAACCCACAATCTGATTTTCAACTTCAGCAAGCCAAACATTACCTCGTACAGCTAAATCATCACAAAAGCGAACTTTCCAAGCGGGATATGGTTGTGGGTGTTGAATGTTAGTAAATGTCTGATGCCAAGTTCGATACCAAAGTTGAACAGTATCCTCCAAATCATCTAGTTGATATTGTCTAATTAAACTGTTCCACATGTAATTTACATTGTTTGGGCGGGCAAGATGCCCACCCCACAAGAATTTGAAAAAATTTAAATGTACCAATTAGATGTACTTTAATTGATATCTTACATCATTCTCAACACGAGCCAGAGGCTCAAATTCTCGTTACCAGGTTGAACCTGGTAACGAGAATTAGGAGGCTCCGCCTCCTAATTTTTGTAACTGGTGCAAGATATCTGTTAACTCATCATTATAAGTAGAAAAATTTTTCTTTTTCAAAAAATCTTAATTTAAAGTAGAAAAAATTCCCCCCTCCTCGCTTGCGGTGAACCAGCGCTGAAGGAGGGTCTCCCTCCGCAGGCGACTGGTGAACCCGAAGGGGGAGGGGGGTAGGGGGGTGGGGTTACTGCTGTTCCAAACGCAACACCGCCATAAACGCTTCCTGCGGTACATCCACCGTACCTACAGCTTTCATCCGCTTCTTACCCTTCGCCTGCTTCTGCAAAAGTTTCTTCTTCCGCGAAATATCACCACCGTAACACTTAGCAAGTACATCTTTCCGCAACGCCGGAATGTGTTCACTCGCGATAACCTTACTACCGATCGCCGCTTGAATTGGCACTTTAAATTGATGACGCGGTATCAATTCTTTTAACTTCTCCGCCATCGATCGCCCAACTTGGTAAGCTTTATCACGGTGAACAATCATCGCTAAAGAGTCAACCGGTTCAGCATTAATCATAATATCCAGCTTCACCAGAGGATTTTCACGGTAGCCTATCAAGTGATATTCCATACTTGCATAACCGCGCGATCGCGATTTCATTTGGTCGAAAAAGTCCGTCACAACTTCCGCCAAGGGCAATTCATAAGTCAGTGTGGTACGTCCCTGAGTCAGGTATTTCATGTCTTTAAAGACACCACGCCGGTTTTGCGACAACTCCATTAAAGTCCCGACGTAAGTTTCAGGTGTAATCATTTCTACCTGAACGTAGGGTTCCTCAATTTTTTCCCGTTCGTTGGGAGAGGGTAAATGGCTGGGATTATCGATGTAGATTACTTCACCCTTGACAGTTGTCACCCGGTAAACTACGGAGGGGGCAGTAATAATTAAATCTAAATTGTACTCCCGTTCGAGGCGTTCTTGGACAATTTCCATGTGCAACAACCCGAGGAAACCGCAACGGAAGCCAAACCCCATCGCGCTTGAAGTTTCTGGTTCGTAGTGCAACGCCGCATCATTGAGTTTCAGCTTTTCTAAGGCTTCGCGCAAATCCTCAAATTGGTCAGCATCGATGGGGAACATACCACAGAATACCATCGGGTTAGCTTCTTTGTAACCGGATAATGGTTCAGTGGCTTTGGAGTTATAGAGGGTAATGGTATCACCTACCCGCGCATCGGCTACAGCTTTAATTGCTGCTGACAAGTAGCCTACTTCTCCAGCGTGGAGATTTTCTACGGGCTTTTGGTTTGGGGAAAGCACGCCTAACTCATCAATTTCGTATTCCTTACCAGATGCCATTAAGTAAATGCGATCGCCTTTTTTAACAGTACCATCCATCACTCGGAAATAGACAATCACACCCCGGTAGCTGTCGTAGTAGCTATCAAAAATCAGCGCCCGTAGACGTTCATCTACCGTATTTCGTGGTGGTGGAATCCGTTCAACAATTGCCTCTAAAATTTCATCAACACCAATTCCTTCTTTAGCAGAAGCAAGAATTGCACCGCTACAATCTAAACCAATAATTTCTTCAATTTCTTGAATTACTCTATCAGGTTCTGCTCCTGGTAGGTCAATTTTATTTAAAACCGGAATAATTTCCAGATTATGCTCCAGTGCCAAATAGACATTCGCGAGAGTTTGCGCCTCAACACCTTGAGAAGCATCTACCACTAACAGCGCGCCTTCGCAAGCAGCAAGACTACGGGACACTTCATAAGAGAAATCCACATGACCTGGAGTATCAATTAGGTTCAGTACGTAGTGTTGACCATCTTTAGCAGTGTAATTCATCCGGGCTGCTTGCAGCTTAATGGTAATGCCGCGCTCCCGTTCTAGATCCATGTTGTCAAGAAACTGCTCCTTCATCAGCCGGTTTTCCACCGTACCTGTGACTTGCAGTAAGCGGTCAGCAAGGGTAGATTTGCCGTGGTCTATGTGAGCAATAATACAAAAATTCCGAATACGAACTGCGGGAACGTCAGTCATAATACTTTTTTTTGCCTAGCAGCAACCAAGGTTAAAACAGCAATATACTTAACGTATTTTAATGCTTTCTTTGCCAATACGGTTCTAGGGGTTAGGGACTAGGGGCTAGGGGCTAGGGACTAGGGGTTAGGGACTAGGGGCTAGGGGCTAGGGGCTAGGGGTTAGGGGTTAGGGACTAGGGGCTAGGGTCTAGGGAGATAAACTAATGGCTAATGACTAATGACTAATGACTAATGACTAATGACTAATGACTAATGACTAAT
>JBHYDF010000282.1:0-8861 GCA_051861145.1 Nostocaceae cyanobacterium | reverse complement strand
TGGTTCATGGTTCATGGCTATTAACCATTAACTATTAACTATTAACCATTAACCACTGATTACACAGGCGACAACTGCTTGACTTTTTGTTCTAAGGATTCCATCAAGGATTGGAAGGGCTTGACAAATTTATCAATACCTTCTATAAGCAATTCGTCCATCACTGTGTTGATGTCGATGTTTACGTCTGGATCTTTGAGGCTTTCGATCAGGTTGTAAGCCTCTTCTACATCTGTTTCCACCCGGTTAGCGACATCGCAGTGATCGGCGCAAGCTTCAATTGTCGCTGGTGGCAAGGTATTAACAGTATCGGGACCAATCAACTCATCAACGTACATAACGTCGCTATAGTTGGGGTCTTTGGTGCTGGTGCTTGCCCATAATAGGCGCTGCACTTTTGCACCTTTTGCTGCCAAAGCTTGCCACTGATCGCTCTCCACAATCTTTTTATATTCCTGATAGGCAACCTTTGCGTTAGCGATCGCTACTTTTCCTTTAATTTTCCGTAGCTTTGCTTCTGCATTGAGGTCGTCAACACCCTTTTTGAGCTTGGCGTCAATCTTACCATCTATGTTGCTATCAATCCGGCTGAGGAAGAAACTAGCGACAGAAGCAATTTTGCTGATGTCCTTACCTTCAGCGGCGCGTCTTTCTAAACCGCGAATATAAGCCCAAGCTGTGTTGATGTAGCTTTGAACGGAGAACAGCAACGTGATATTAACGTTAATACCCTCATAAATTGCTTGTTCAACCGCTGGCAAACCAGAATCTGTGCCGGGAATTTTAATCATCAGATTTTGCCGACCAATTTCTTGGAAATAGCGGCGAGCTTCGGCAATAGTTGCCTCTGTATCATGGGCAATAACTGGTGGTACTTCTATACTTACGTAACCATCCAAACCATTAGAGGCTTCATAAACAGGGCGTAAAATATCACAAGCATCGCGGATATCTTTAAACACCAGCGATTCATAAATTTTCTCAGTAGGTAACTTAGCCTGAATTCCCGCTTCAATATCGGCATCGTAAATAACGTTACCAACAATTGCTTTTTCAAAAATGGTTGGATTCGAGGTAATCCCGCAGACACCTTTATTTTCCACCAAATCTTTCAATTCGCCAGATTGAATTATGTCACGGCTCAAATTATCCATCCAGATACTTTGACCGTAGTTTTTTATTTCTAGTAAATGATTAGTTGTCATAGCTGCCTTCTCACTCCTGCTAATTAAATTGTTCCAAGAGTTCTTTGTCAAACTAATCGGTAGAAATTGTTCTTTGTGAATGGTTAATGGTTAATGGTTAATGGTTAATGTTTTTTTCTATTAACTATTAACTATTAACCATTAACTACTAACCACTAACTGTTAGTGACCGTTTTGAATAAAAGACTCGACTTTTGCTACATCCTCTTTGCTACCAATAATCAAAGGGGTACGCTGATGCAATTTTTGTGGCAGCAAGTCCAAGATGTTGTCATGTCCTGTCGTAGCCCTACCCCCTGCTTGCTCGATCACATAAGCTAGGGGAGCAGATTCATAAAGTAAGCGTAGTTTACCTTCTGGTTTTTGAACTGTGCCTGGGTAGAGAAACACACCGCCTTGAACCAAAATTCTGTGGATGTCGCTAACCATTGCTCCGCTATAACGAGCGGAATAACCCTCTGTGCGATGGACATAGCGGACGTATTCCCGAATTGATTCATCCCACTGCCAAAAGTTCCCCTCGTTAACGCTATAAACCGGGCCGTGGGTTGGAATTTGGATGTTTTCTTCGGTGAGGATAAACTCACCTAAACTCGGGTCGAGAGTAAAGGAATGAACCCCCTTTCCTATAGTATAGACCAGCATGGTACTTGGCCCATACAGGATGTATCCAGCAGCAATTTGCTTGCGTCCAGGCGCTAGCAAATCTTTTGCCGAACCATCAATGTCGTCTCCTTCCTGTTGACGAATGGCAAAAATTGAACCCAAACTGAGATTGGTATCGGTATTAGATGAGCCATCAATGGGGTCATATAACAGAGTGTAGCGACCAATTGGGCAGTTTTCGGGAATGTAGTAGGGTTTTTCCATTTCCTCGGAAGCCAAGCGACACACCAAACCGCTTTGCTTGAACACCGAGATGAATACGTCGTTGGCATAGACATCCATCTTTTTGACGGATTCTCCCTGAACGTTGACTTCCCCAGTAAATCCGAGAACACCTTCCATTAAACCAGCGCGACTGAGACGACGAGCAATGAGTTTGCCAGCCAGCGCGATGCGATTCATCAAGGCACTCAAATCCTGCGCTTCGGGTGCAAAAGTCTGAAGTTGTTGTAGGACGTGACGGGATAAAGTTGTACAATCGCGGTCTAAGCTATGGTCTGTAGCGTCGTTGATAGACAACTCGAATGATTCCGCTTTAGCCATTTTTATGTCCTCCCTAGCGACTGGCTGATTGTTGGGTTTGATCCCCTGCGTTGCAACTTACAGTTGCTGCCTCTATCTTAGAAAGGTAATTTGACAATTTAAATGTGATTTTAGACAAACTAAAGAAATCAAGTGTTTGTAGCTCAGTGCTAAAGTAGAGAGACACGGATGACCGCCTGTCTTGAAACAACTGTTTAAATCTCCGTGTTTTTAGACCAGGGAGAGGTCAAAAGTAGTGCTAAATTTGCCTACAAATTTAAGATTTTTTTTAAGAAAAACCGACTAGTCGTGACTATAAGGTAATTGTCACAACTAGTCGGGGATTTTGCTATTAAGCAGTTGGCTGATGATGAACGTGTTTCTAGTACATTGCGGTAGAAAGAATCCAACCGTTAAAATCAGACAAAAAGCTTATTATGTTGGCATTTGTAGCTTCAGCTTGGCTGTTGTTCGCAAGCGCTGTGTTTTGGTACTAGTAAGTTTGGGCGACTAATGCCTTGCCTAACTAGAAAACAATTTGCTAATATTGTGTTTCACCGCTCTTAAGAGTATTGTTTTTTCGTCCAACTACCTCGTCGGTTATCTTCTCGTGGTTTAGCTTTATTGACTTTGAGTTGGCGACCCATCCATTCAGCGCCATCTAGTTGTGTAATGGCTGCGTCTTCTTGGGCATCTTCGCTCATGTCAACGAAAGCAAAGCCACGCATACGACCTGTTTCGCGGTCTGTGGGCAATACAATTCTTGTTACCTCGCCGTACTCAGCAAAAACTGTTCTTAAGTCTTCTTCAGTAGCGCGGTAAGAGAGATTTCCAACGTAAATAGTCATCTGGATCACGTAATTCTCAACTAAGAGCGGTCAATTCAGCCCAAAACAGAGCTAACGAATCATCAAAAGTGCTTTCGTTTGCTCGGCTTGGCAATGGCGAAAGTTGTAGCATGTAAGCAACTGTCATAAATTGCATCGTCTACCACAATATCCATTGGTCGGGCGAAATTTTCGCATACGCTCATTATGATAACCGATCGCGAGAATTTTCAAAGTATGAGATTTTACAAACCCTTTTAACTTAAAATCAGACTCACTTATATGTGTAGTTTGTCTTATGGTTAAAAGGGTTTTGGTTTTAGATATTGCATCTTTCGAGAATAAAATCTACCTACTTGTGCAGATGCGAAATTTGCCTTTTTGGTTATCCGTATTCTGAGAAGTGAGATAGTTGGATAAGCGATCGCACTACGATTTTGGATTTTAGATTTTGAGGACAGTGCGGTGCTTTGGTTCCCAAAGTTGAGCAACTGTCCGGGATTTTGGATTGTAAAAAGCTTGCTGATTGACCGTTTTAGCAACTTATCTGGGTCAAATAATATATGTCTCTAAAAATGGTGAAGATGTTCCCAGGTGCGGTAGTTTGGGAGCATCCCAATTTTGACAAAATACTTGTGAAAGATTTTTCCCAGTCCTCTTGTAGAGGACTTATCTGGGTCAAATAATATATGTTTCCAAAAGTGGTGAAGATGTTCCCAGGTGCGGTAGTTTGGGAGCATCCCAATTTTGACAAAATACGACAAAATACTTGTGAAAGATTTTTCCCAGTCCTCTTGTAGAGGACTTTAGCTTTCAGACAGGCACTTAAGTGCCTGGCTATTCATGCAAAATTGGGATACTCCCGGTAGTTTCAGCTTTGAGCTAAACCAAGCAAGAAAAACACAGCAAAAAGGTCTGCTTGTTATCAGCAGACCTTTTGTAGACAGAAATCTAAAAAAAATCTAAATTTTATTCAATCGTGATTGACTGGGGACCACCGGCTTTACCATTATGTGCGTCAGGAGTCGTAGCTGTATAGATGGTTGAGCCAGTCTGTTTATCCAGCCAGCTTTTAACAGGATCGTCAGCAAGGTTGAGTCGAAGCACACCAGAGAAGAATCCGCCCATAAATGAGACTGGATGCTGGGTAAATTCTTTCAAAATCGGTGACAGTTCATTGAAAAACATAAATTATCTCTCCGCAATACCTTAAAAAGTAGGGCTATACCCCACCTACAATTTTGAATTTTCAGCTAGTAGGTTGGGCATGGCCCTACAATTATTCTACAATTTTGAATTTTCAGTCAGAATTGCTAACTTCCAGCTATTCAACTGTTAGAAATTGTTTGCTGTTCAGGGAACATGCATTTATCAGAATCACATCCTGCTGGACCTGCTTCAGTCAATTCTCCAAAATCGTAGCGCATCAAAGCCCCATAAAAATCATCAGTATGACGGCGCTTTAAAACCTCTTTCATTAATTGGTCATACTCTTCTTTACTGACTGGTTCAAAGGGTAGACGAGGGAAAGATTGGTGGTCATCAAATCTTGCCAAAAGTGCTGCTGAGATATAGCCTTCGTCATCTTTAATTGCCTGGTAAATATGCTTGGCTAGTGGTTCAATATCTGCTTCTCGCATTTCTATTGTTGCGGAAACATTGTGAGTAGCATAGTGTTTGAAGACTTGATGATAAAAGTCAAATTGGGTGCAAGCATCAAACTTAGAAATATCAATTTCCGATGCTCCAGGTAAATTAGCCCAAGGAACTTCTACCGGAATTTCGATTAACCATTCCGAACAAAGTTCAGAAAATGGATCGTTTAACAAATTGCCCTGTTCATCTTTATCAGATTGAGAGGGAATGACATTATAGCCGTAGTCAATACAAGCTAAAGCTACCGGGTCATTTTTGCGGAAGGTAATCCGGCGAATAAATCTTTGTGCTTTGGGGGGGTGCCATCCTGGACTAGCACCAGTTAATAAAGATTTTGTGCCGCTGGGTTGAACTGTGGTGCAGCGATTGGGACGCTTGAAACCGTGGCGATCGCAATATTCCCAAACCACCCGATGCACAATATCTCTCCACATGCTCAGGTATTTTTCCTCTTGGCGCTTAAACGCCAAACCTTGAGCGGTTGCTGGTCTTCCTTCTGCCCACCAACGCAACCAATCAACCCCAAAAGCATGGACAAAGAAATCAAATAAGCCAGTGAAAGAAACACCAACAATTGGGTCTAATTCACGACTGTATTGATAGCGAGGCTCAAGAAATTTGTGATGCAAAAGTGCTGCTACAGATAGCGCACCTGCTGTAAAAGCCTCTTCCTGTTCTTTATAGTTATGTGGGTCAATTTGATTAAGGTGAATTTCTGCCAAATTACAGTGAAAGTTAGAACCAATAATTTCCATTTTGTTACCCTAGAGGCTTTTTATCCTCTAGTTCTACAAGTTCCTCATTCCCTGTAGATCCGACTATATTTTCTACTAATGCTTGAACATTACATTAGTAGCCGGAGACTCGTGGAGCCGTTCATGAGAACGGGGGTAAAACCCAGATTATATTCTTTTTAAACCCCAAGTTTGATTGTAATACTATTTGGAAAAATCTTTGTAACAGATAGATTGTGAAAACAAGCAATTAGTGCATTTTCTACAATCCAAAATCCCGGACAGTTGCTCAACGGGGGGAACCCCCGCACCGCACTGTCCTCAAAATCTAAAATCTAAAATAGTTTTTTGGTGGTTTAAAAAGTTTCACTCTCTAGTCTGTACGGTGTCAAAGGTGCTTTAATTCCTCTGATTACCTCGGTATTCCCAATCGCAGGGTTCACCGAATTTCCCCGGTTTTTTGACGTGAGGCAAAATTACTTACCACACGGGTTAAGACCAAAGCGAGCTAAACGATGTTCTAACTCGTTAGCATCCAAATTAGGATAGCGTTCTTGTAGCCACTGTTTTGCTTTTCCTTGTTCGTAAGCTTGCAAAAATTCAACTTTCAAACTAGGAGTAGGTAGCAAATCACAGTTAGCCCTAGCAACAGATTCACCAGCCCATTGAATTGCACCTTCGCCACTGTAATATTGTTTGCGAACCGCCTCAATACATTCTTCTAATGTCGGCTTTTGATGAAATACTCTGGTATGATTTGCCATCCTTAAAGCATCACGCTCTGGATCGATGCGCCAATTACCATTTTCATCTTGCTGCCACAGATTTGCTTTGGCATCGGCAAACAAATTATCATCGCTTAAGCCTTGACGCATACCCGCGCTGTTATGAGTAAGATAGCCATCGCAGTAAAAGCAATGAGCTTCTTCTACTTCAATATCGTAAGTTTGGACATGATCGTAACTCCCCAGTCCTTTAACAGTGACTGGAACATCCAACGATATATCCGCCTCGGCGATATAGCGTTCATAATTGGCATCAACAAAGCGAGAACCCTCGAATCCCATTTCTCGCATTTCGCTGTAGGTGTAAGCCTCGCGCATGACAGCACCAGGAACGGTAAAGCCGTACATTTTCAGCCCTTGCCTTACCTCTCCTTTGACACTGTGGGGAGCAATTAGAGCATTATAACGCTCTTTGAGTGCTGGAATTGTCAGGTTGTACTTAGCTTGCCATCCTTGTTGCTGGGGATGAGTGATGGTAATTCTGCCAGCAATACCTAAGCTTGATAATACTGCTGCGACTTGTCTAATAAATGAGCGGTAAACTGTTGTGACTAAGTGAGGGGGGCGGTTATTAACAGCACCATCACTATCCATCAATCCCGCTAGATAAGCAGCTCTAATATCTACCGAACCCTGCAAAATAAAATTAGGAATTTGCAAGGGAACATTAGGTTGCTTGATGTACCGATGGAAATATTCAGCAAGACGAATGGATGAGCAGATTGATTTGGCTGTATTTTCACCCTTGGTAATGCAATGGGAAGCGGTTAGTCCAAATAAAGCTAAAGCAGCATCTATTTTGGCTTGAATTCTTGCCAAAATTTCTGTTTCTAGGCTATTCATTGACCATTCTACGCGACCATAGGGCTTACCATGTTTATTGCGACCAAGGGCAATATAACCATCTCCGTGGGTAAATCCTATCAACCAAGCAACTTCCGGTGTCAGTTCGGGAATTATAAACGTCTTTGCTGTTCGACTTTGGGCGGGTCTTTGTGCTGTAAAGTCAGGAGGTAAATGGGTGACAGTACCGGGTAGAACTTGCGTATTGTGTAGGAGGCGATCGCCTTCAACTAGACTCGCAATTGACTTCCAGATAATTGCCCCTTTAGCATTAGCGAGAACAGCCTGTCTGTGATTTAAAGTTGCCCTGGGGTAAGTAGCATTTGTTTCAATTTCGTAGACATCCTGAAATCCTTGGTCAAATTTATCAACAACTCGCCGAAAGCCGAGGGGTGTCTGTACTAAATCTCCCACTTGGACATCACGAATGGGAACAAGCCCTTTGGAAGTATGAACCAAGGCGTCTTCTGGTAGACAGCGCCGAATATTTCCGGCAACAATTGTTACTGCCGCTTCATCGATTAACAAACAGCATTCTACTGAATTTAATTGTCTGCCAAGAGCTTTATTGAGAATGGATGCACAGCGTGTATAAAGTTCTGGCAATTTTACAGGATTAGCAACACCTCCAAATCCTTTGAGAGGTTCTCCTGCTTGTCTTACATCACTGATATCAACTGTTACTTGAACTTCTGTAGAAAATCTTTCATCTGTAGAGAGTTCCAACAGGCTTTGATAAGACTGCACCCAACCTTGACGGCTATCGCCAACGTGGATGGTAACGCTATTTTCCTCTATTTTTATTTCTGTGTATTCACGTCGCTGCTGAAGCTGAGTATTGCCAATTTCACCTTGTATGGTTACATTTAGGCGATTGCGAATGGGGGGCAATTGGTTAATATATTGTGGTTCTAGAATCGCTCCAGTACCACAGCCCATCATTGCCAAATCCATCATCAACCCAAAAGCACTCCAATCCTGGAGGTTGGTGGAGGTACAATTATACGCCCCAGAAAAATTTTGTGGCTGTTCGATCCAATTTGTACCGCCAACCCACAACCAACGCCCACTGGGCAAAGCTTTTAAGTGGCGCTGCATCCGTTCTAGGATCTCAGCTTCTTGTGGTAGCAGTTTCCCTAAATTGATTATGCCTCGTAGGGTGCGATCGCACACCTCTGGCCATGTCTCTCTTAACCCTGCCTCTTTTTGACGGCTGTAGGTTCTAAAAAACACTGGATTAGCAGCTGGAGCAGTTTCTGGAAAGTTTGCACTCTGGCGTTTTCGTTCAAGCTCTCGAACCATAAATCAAGCCTTGTTGTTGCTCTCTGATCAGAATTATGACTATACGTCAACTCATCTTAGGGGTCATTTGCAGTAAGTTCAACCTTTATGCTCTATGTGGTCAATGTACACTGTTAATACGCACCTGCTGCTATGTTTGTGAGGATCTGATTAACGGTTCCGTTAACCGTCAGATCGGATGTATTAAGCCACAAGCAAGCCACAAGCAAGCCGTGGGGTGTCGGTGCGCAAGACGGATTAAACTGGATATCTTACACCAGCAATCAGCCGTGAAATAAATTTCCGGCTGTGTAGAGACGCGACGCCAGGTGCTACAACGGG
>JBHYDF010000281.1:0-8952 GCA_051861145.1 Nostocaceae cyanobacterium | reverse complement strand
CTAATGACTAATGACTAATGACTAATGACTAATGACTAATGACTAATGACTATTTTTGCGAATTTTCCGGTAAACTCTCAGAAGACAAGGCACGGATACGATTCATTTGTGTAAGAGCATATCGCGCTGTTGCTTGGACTTCAGCATCAGGATCTTGCACTGCATGACACAACATCTGGCTAATTTGAGCCATCATGTCATAAATCCGAGTCAAATCACGGATGGCATTTTGTCTTACTTGAGGGCTTTCATCTTGCAAGGACATCGCTAAAGCGCGGTTCATTGGTTTGAGGGCGCGGGAACCAATTTCCGCTAACGCAGCCAAAATTAAGCTACGTTGTTGCGAATCTGCGTCAACCATCAAATCTACCAATGGTTGAATAGCCCGCGAATCTCCCTGTTGACCCAAATCCCAAATCGCCTTGCGTCGCTTTGTCGGATCGGGACTATCTAATTCTTTAATCAATTCGTCAATAATATTAACTTTAGCGAGGCGGGAAGTATTTTCTAGTGGTAGTAATTTTGTTGGCTGCGATGTAGTATCTTCTGTTGCAGTGCTGACGCCAGTGCTATGAAAATGTTCATCGGTCGTAGTGTCTGGCTGTTGTGAGGAAGGCGTAATTAAATTAGTGTCTGTCCTAGGTGCGCTTTCAGGATGTGAAGTGTCGGAATATGCTACTTTTTTGGTCTTGCTAAACCTTTTCACCAAGTACAGCAGTGCGCCAACACTTCCCAAAATACCGATCGCCACTAACAACCACCAGACAAAACCACGGTCTTCGGATTGCTGTTGTTGTGTAGTTTGTGTTTTGGGTGGTAGGGTAGAACTGGCAACAATACTAAGTTTTTTCCCTACTTCTGCTTGTAGCAATTTTCTAGTCTGGCTTCCAGCAACACCATCGGTTAACAAACCCCGACCTTGCTGAAATTTTGTAACAGCATTGCGTGTAGTTGTGCCGTACTGGCCATCTATCAGGTCATTGTAGTATCCCAACTCCTTCAGTTGGGTTTGCAGTGTCTTGACATTATCCCCTTCGCTGCCTAGTTCAAGAATAGACTGCTTGCTACTATCCGTGGAACTGGCTTGAGCAAGTTCTAAAATTTCAGGGGCTGGGTTTGGTGTGGCTGTGCTAGCTGGACTGTAGTCCAAAGCAAGGCAAGTAACGCAGGAAATTATCAGGATTGAGAACATACCCTCACATAGCGAGTTTCAGCCAGAAATGTATTGCAGCTCACACTTCCACAATAACTTCAAGCTGACTATAATGTTAAGTTTTAGCTTGACAAATTTTTTCGGTGGCACCCTAACCTTTTAATAAAATTCAAACACATCATAAACTAGTTCGCCCCACAGACAGTCAATAAGTAAAAAAAATCAAATCATTGGTCAGGAGTTGCACTTATTGTCGATTATTTATCACTGATGGGACAAGGTTTTTGAGTCTGCAAAATAAATCTATATAATTTGCACAAACATACATAGATTCTGAAACAGCAAGGCTGCAAGCCACAATTAGCACTCAGACAATGCAGTTACGGCAAAACTTCTGGTTCCGATTCTCTCACAGGTATAGATAGAGGGTTAAGCTTCTTTCCGGAAGTTTCTAAAACTGGTTGCTGCGTAGTAGTTATTTGCTCTGATGCAGCCACAGTCTTATTTTCACCTGCTAAGGTATCGCGCTGATTGATGAGATATATACTGATGAGAGTCAAGCCTACTCCCGCCCACTGCAAGGGACTGAGGACTTCCTTGAGTAACAAATTGCCAAATAACAAAGCAAATACGGGAGTGAGGAAAGTAAGGGCGCTGAGACTGGTGAGATTACCGCTAGAGGCAAAATAGAAAAATAATCCGTAGGCGATCGCACTCCCAAATATCGTGGCATAGCTTAAAGCTACCCAGTCTGATGGTACTAAATTTTGCCATTGCTGAGATTCGGCAACTACGGAAATTCCCCACAAAGGCAAACCACCCAAAATCATATGCCATCCTGTGGCAATTACGGGATCAGCATGGCGACAAACAAACCTAATCAGCACCGTTCCCACAGCCATACTCAGCGCCGCCAATAGCATTAACCATTCACCACTTTCAAAGAGGGAGTAGGGAGTGGGGAACTCGGGGCCCCCTCTGGGGATTAGGGGCAATGGGGAGTGGGGGAGGGTATTAGAGAAAATACTTAAAATCCATTCGTCTGGTAAACCAATTAAACTTATGCCCATGACTCCTAATAGCAGTCCCAACCATCCCCAAAGACCGATTTTTTCCTGAAACAGCCAAGAAGACATCAGTGCAACAGCTAAGGGCTGAGAATCAATCATTACAGACCCCAAGCCAGCACTAGTTTTGACTAAACCTTCTGCCAAAAAGCCTTGAAACAGTGCCCCATCTACCAAAGCAAATAAGGCAATCCATAGCCATGCTACCCAACCCTTGGGCTGGGGTCTACCCATGATTGCTCCTGCGATTAAAATTAGCGCCCCTGCTGGTACTATCCGCACTCCTGCCATAAAAAATGGGGTGGTATGCGGTATTACTCCTTTCATTGCCACCATTGCCGTACCCCACAGGAAAAACGGGGCGATGAGAAGTAAGGGAGCGAAGGGAAGCCGAGATGCACTGATTTTCAGCTGCATGAGACTGCTGATGCCTTTGTTTCAAAACTGCCAATTTACTTTACTTAATTTTATCGAATCATGTCTTTTTGTGAAGGAAATAATACTTACCTATCCTCAAGATGAGAAAAATTGGAGCGATCGCCCTTTTATAGCCCGTCGTAGGGGCACAGCATTGCTGTGCCCCTACCCTTCTGTTGCAAACGAAAAGCGCTATATTCATTAAGCATTGGTGCTAAGTTCGGTTTTATCTGTCACCGCTAACACACAAGGAGTAAAAAATATGCAAATCGAACAAACACAAGTGATAATTCCCACGCCTTCAGGACAGATGCCTGCCTTCTTGTTTACACCTGCTGAGGGTAGTCGCAAGCCAGCCGTCATCCTCCTAATGGAAGCCTTTGGCTTAACGCCGCACATCCGAGACGTAGCAGCCCGGATTGCAAACGAAGGTTACGTGGTTCTCACGCCGGATCTGTACTATCGCGAGTTGCCAAACAACAAGTTCGGATACGATGAGGTTGAACAAGCGATGGCTATGATGTACCGCCTCGATTTCGGTAAGCCTATGGAGGACGACATTAGGGCAGCGTTGACTTATGTTAAGTCAAGACCAGATGTGTACCCAGATAAAGTCGGCGTTACCGGATTCTGTTTAGGTGGCGGATTATCTTTTCTCGCCGCCTGCAAGTTGTCGGACGCGATCGCGGCGGCGGCTCCTTTCTACGGTATGGTTTTAGATGAGTGGATAGACGCGGTAACAAACATTACAGTACCCGTATACTTATTCTTTGGTGGTGTCGATCCCTTCATCCCTCTTGACCGCGTTAAACAAATCGAGTCCCGATTCAAGGAACTTGGCAAAGAGTACACGTTGAAGATTTATCCTGACGCTGACCATGGTTTTTTCTGCCACGAACGTTCTTCCTACAACCGCTTGGCGGCGGAAGACTCTTGGCGCGAACTCACACGGTTCTTCCATAAACATTTGCAGGAGACTGTTTAACAATGTGCTGCACCGGAACAACGTAGCAATATGGTCAGTCAGCTTGGTCGTTTGACCGCTTCGTTTTGGGTTATAGCTCTAGTTTGGAAGCCATCTGTAGGCTAAGTACAACATTGCACAAATTTTTAACGAATTAAATTTAAAAAAACTCTGCGCCCCTGGTGCGTTTCCCTCTGCGTTTCTCTGCGTTCAAAAAAGCCAAAATTTTACGCAAAGTAGTACTAAGTGCGCTCTCAAGTAGGATTTTTTTTTCATTCTTGAGGCTATTCAAAAAGTTATATTAAGTAAGTCGGCGCGAATAAACCGAACTATGTAAAGAAAAGTAAAGCTTGTAAGTTAGCTTGTAGTAAGCGCTTCAGCGCTGAAGCGCTTACTACAAACCTTTAATTTTTTACGCCGACTTACTTATCTCATTTTTGCTTTCCTTCTTTAGACGGAAGTTAAAAAACGTTGATTTTTTTTAGAATAAATCACAGTGATAAATAAATCTAAATCTAAAATTTATTAATTGAATAGTTGAAAACTAGAAAAAACTATATTTTTAACAAAATTAACTAAATTATGTACTTTTGGCTGAAGAAAAAAATATATAAATCAGTAAATATTAATGTATTTCAGCCAAATTAGCATAATCAGAAAAACCGAAGCAAGAAATCTAAAAAGGAAGGAGGAAAAATGACTACTCCTAATCAATATAACAACAGCCACAAAGGTGGTTGGAATGCTCGCATGGGTGCTATGGCAATTGCATTAGCGGCTATAATTCTTCCTGCTTGTGCCCCCACTCAAGAGCAAGCGACTACTCCTGAAGCTACACCAGCAGAAACAGAAGCAACTACTGAACCCGTAGCAGAAACTGCACCAGGAGTTAGTGAGAGGACAGAAGAACTGATAGGTCAACTCGTTACTGTCAGGAGTGAACCTATCAATAAAGTTAGTGATAGCGTATTTACCATTACTGACAGGCAAATTTTTAGTGGTGAAAGAATTGTAGTTGTCAATAATACTGGTCAGCGTGTGGAAATACCTGATAATGGACCTGCAAACTTGCAAGTAACGGGCACAGTTACTAAGTTTGATCCCAATGCTATTAACCAACAGTATGGCTTGAATTTGGGTCAAAAAGATGTGTATCGAGATTATCTAAATAGACCAACAATTATTGCACGGTCAATTGCCTTAGCACCGATACCAGGAGAAATCGGTGAAAATCCACAAACTTACTACAACCAGGTAATTGCTGTACCTGCTGAGGTTGGAAGAGTCTACAGTCCTAATGCATTTGTCCTTGAAGACAATACACTCCTTGGTGATAATCAATTATTGGTGTTAGTTACAGATAAAATAAAGGACAAAGCTCCTATTCAACAACGCGAAAACATTGTAGCGACTGGTAGACTTCGCCAATTCTCTGCCGCTGATATTGAAAAAGAATACAATGTGAATTGGAACTCCCAGTTGCGAGAACAGTTACAGCAAGAATACAGCGAAAGACCTGTATTAATTGTCGAAGGTATATATCAAAAACCAGTGACAGAAATTACTAATTAGTTGACTCCGCTCTCTTTATCCAATTTAACAGGAAGGGGTACATTTTTCGTTTACAGTCACATATCAATTGACTACAACATCAATTTGCAGTATTTCAAATCAAGAAATATAAGCTGATATTTTGGGTTGATCGGGTGATTAACCCCGATATTCCTCCTTAAAATAAAAAATACCTCTGCGCCATAGGTAAAACCGTTGCTGGTTCGCACGTCAGCAACTCCCCATCCGCCCTCACTTCATACGTTTCCGGATCTACTTCAATATCCGGTAACGCATCATTCAACTTCATATCCCGCTTACTTAACTGGCGTGTCCCAGAAACCGCGATCGCTTGCTTTTTCAATCCCAACTGACTGGGAATTTCCCTTTCTAACGCCGCTTGCGAAACAAAAGTTAAGGATGTAGCATTCCTAGCACCTGCAAAACTACCAAACATCGGACGCATATGCACAGGTTGCGGTGTGGGAATACTCGCATTAGCATCGCCCATTTGCGACCATGCAATCATACCTCCTTTAATTACTATCTCTGGCTTCACACCAAAAAATGCCGGACGCCACAAACACAAATCAGCTAGTTTCCCTTCTTCCACCGAACCCACATACTCAGCAATACCGTGAGTAATTGCCGGATTTATAGTGTATTTAGCAACATATCTCTTTGCCCGAAAGTTATCCGCTCTTTGCCCCTCTCCTTGTGAAATAAGGCTTGGGGTGAGGTCTTTGCGTTGCACCTTCATTTTATGCGCCGTCTGCCAAGTACGAATTATTACCTCACCTACCCGCCCCATTGCCTGAGAGTCGGAAGAAATCATACTAAACGCACCCAAATCGTGCAAAATATCTTCAGCTGCGATCGTTTCTCGGCGGATGCGCGACTCAGCAAACGCCACATCCTCAGCAATTCCCGGATCAAGGTGATGGCAAACCATCAGCATATCTAGGTGTTCATCTAAGGTGTTGAGCGTATAAGGACGTGTGGGATTAGTGGAAGATGGTAAAACGTTTGCTTCACCGCAAACTTTAATAATATCCGGTGCGTGTCCCCCGCCTGCACCTTCAGTGTGGTACGTGTGGATAACACGATTCTTAAAAGCGGCAATGGTATTTTCTACAAATCCCGCTTCATTGAGAGTATCAGTATGAATTGCTACTTGTACATCGTAATCATCAGCAACGCTAAGACAAGTATCAATTGCTGCGGGGGTAGTTCCCCAATCTTCGTGCAATTTTAACCCCATTGCACCGGCTACCACTTGTTCTACAAGTCCTTGAGGTTGGCTGGAGTTGCCTTTTCCTAAAAATCCCAAGTTCATTGGGAAAGCATCAGCCGCTTGTAGCATTCGGTAAATATTCCAAGGACCAGGAGTGCAAGTGGTAGCATTTGTACCTGTAGCAGGCCCAGTACCACCACCAATCATCGTAGTGACGCCAGAAGCAATAGCAACTTCAATTTGCTGGGGACAAATAAAATGAATATGAGCATCGATACCGCCAGCCGTGAGAATCATTCCTTCACCAGCGACGGCTTCAGTACCGGGACCGATAATAATATCTACATTATCTTGAATATAGGGATTTCCGGCTTTACCAATTTTGAATATTTTGCCATCTTTAATACCGATATCTGCTTTAACGATACCCCACCAATCAAGAATTAAAGCGTTAGTAATTACCATATCAACAGCACCATCGGCGTTGGAGATGGGAGACTGTCCCATTCCGTCGCGGATCACCTTACCGCCACCGAATTTTACTTCATCGCCGTAGGTGGTTAAATCTTGTTCAACTTCGATAAATAATTCTGTATCGGCGAGACGGATGCGATCGCCTACTGTGGGGCCAAATGTTTCCGCATAAGCACGGCGATCCATTCTGTAACTCATGTTCACTCCTGAAGAATGTTTAAACCACAAAGACGTAAAGAACACGAAGAAAAGAGAGTTTTGGCATTGCTAAATTTAAGTATTAAATGGAAAAATCAAAAATTCTCTGCGCTTCTGCGTGATGTAAATTCATACTATTAATCAGCAACGCAGAATTTTTAAGTATCGAGTTGTCCATTAATTCTGCTGTTGAAACCGTAGACTTGGCGAGTACCGGCTAAGGGGACTAGGGTAATTTCTTTTTCATCGCCTGGTTCAAAACGGACGGCGGTTCCGGCGGGGATATCGAGGCGCATTCCCCGCGCTTGTTCTCTATTAAAGTCTAAAGCAGCGTTGACTTCAAAAAAGTGAAAATGGGAACCAACTTGTATAGGGCGATCGCCTGTATTTGACACTCGTAATCTTATCGTTGGACGCCCCACATTTAATTCTATTTCCCCTTCTTGTGTAATTACTTCTCCTGGAATCATAATTTAATCCAAAATCCAAAATCTCAAATCCAAAATTCACCTAATGGGATTATGCACAGTTACTAACTTTGTCCCATCAGGAAAAGTTGCTTCCACCTGCACCTCATGAATCATTTCTGATACCCCTTCCATTACATCATCTCGCTTTAACACAGTAGTGCCATAGCTCATTAACTCTGCTACAGTTCTCCCATCTCTTGCACCTTCCAAAATAGCAGCAGAAATATAAGCAACAGCTTCTGGATAATTCAGTTTCAAACCTCTTGCTTTACGTCTTTCTGCCAACATAGCAGCAGTAAAAATCAGCAATTTGTCTTTCTCTTGTGGCGTAAGTTGCATTTCCTACCCCCCTTCTTGGCGTCCTTGGCACGCCAGTCGCCTCAACTTTGGGAACCAAAGCACGGCGCTGGCTTGTCTTGGCGGTTTGTTTAAATCTGCCACACTCTAGGTATACAGCTACCACGACATAAAAAAGACATACGTAGCAACTGCCAAACACTGATAAACCAGTTTCTCACCTCAATAGTAGAAGAACCACAATATCGACACAAAAATCCATGTTCTAAACGAGTAACACCTGCTGAAGAATGGGGAGTGGGGATAGCCCCAGGTTTTAACCTGGGGAGGGAATGGGGAGTGGGGAGTTTCCAAAGATTTCGCGCTTTCTCTACCAATTCTGATGAAACTTCTTGTCCAACCCAAACTAGACTACCTGCTATTGGTTGTCCTGCCAAACCGTGGGGACTGTGAAAAATTTCTTCGCTACCGGGTAAGCATTGTCTATCTATCCACAAAGGTTTGCCTTCTTGCCAAATTTCGGTATGCGATCGCCACTCTCCCTGCAAAAATTTCTCTCCTCTAGCACTGCGTCCATACCTAGTAATTTCCCAGCCTAAAAAGCTACTTCCAGTAGCTAATTTTACTTGTAAATCTTGCCTATACAACGCACCATTAAAGACAATAGTTTCCTGTGGCAACCACTCCAAATAAGCACCACTATCAACTTTTATCTCGATAGTTTGTCTTGCTTGTAAACCGTTACTGCGATAAATTTTGCTAGCAGCAGCAGTAGTAATTAATGCTTGGGCATTGGGTTGGAGGTGAATATGGTAGGAAAGGCGATCGCCTCCCACAACACCTCCAGCAGTATGTAAAATAACGCTATGACAAACTTCTTGCCCTTCAGGGTAAAACGGGCGTTGTACTTTCAGTGGAGCTTGATTTTGATTGTGAATTAACTGGGTTTCACCTTGGTGATGGGCATACACTAAGTTAAGTTTCCCATGCCAACCTTTGCTCATTTTATTTTTGAGCCTAAAAAATAAGGGTAAAAACAACAAAACTCCTCTTATTCTTTCACAAAGAGGAGTTTTGTTTAGTATTAACCCTGGCATCGAGCTATTTTGGCAGTCGGCAACCCGACA